>NZ_JBEXNM010000001.1:0-211381 GCF_040611095.1 Streptomyces sp. NPDC003077
GGCGCGCTCCAGCGGCGCCTCCCCGGGAGGCCGCGTGCCTGCCGGGCATCACACCCGGCCTTCGAACGCCGCGAACGGAAGGCACCTCAGAGGCGGCCTGATCGCGCGTACACCCCCAAGGCGCCCCGGCCGCGTCTCCGTCCCCCGAAGGCGCCCCGCCCCCGCTCGCGCCCCAAGGCGCCCCGGCCGCGTCTCCGTCCCCCGAAGGCGCCCCGCCCCCGCTCGCGCCCCAAGGCGCCCCGGCCGCGTCTCCGTCCTCAAGGCACCCCGGCCGCGTGTCCGCGCCCCAAAGGCGCTCCGGCCCCGCTCGTCCCCCTCAAGGCGCCCCGGCCGCGTTCCTGCCCCCTGAGGCGACGGGCCTCGCTCGCGCCCCCAGACGCCTCAGCCGCGCTTGCGCACCTGAAGGCGCTCGACCCCCGCTTACGCACCCGAAGGCGCCCCGCCCCCACCCCCGCACCCCCAAAACACCCCACCCACCTCCCCACACCCCGACCAACATCAACAATTCCGGCCACTTCCCTCCCCAGTTCCCGCCCCCACCCGTGACCTCCGTCACGTCCGGTTTCCTTCCCGACCTGTCCGCATAGCGGACACTTGGCGCCGCTTCCGCGCCGCGCCTGCAAATCCTTCGCCGAACCCTACTCGGCGGCCGGATATCGATCGCAGGCGTCCGAAATGCCCTTCAAAGAGGGTGCATTCACTTGCTGGTCTCTTGACGATCACATGGTCGACAAAGATGACACCCCCATGCAAGATGTGCCGCAAGCCGTACATCACCGGCCGAAACACATGCCGACTGTCCGCATTCCGAGACGCTGACGCGCGCTCCCGCCCCGGGTGCCGCTCTCCCGACCGCAACGCCGCGACCGAGAACAGCACTTCCAACGGAAGCGGCCCGCCTGCCGGTTCGTCGTCCGACGGAGCACACCGGTGCGGCGGACGAGGGGAGCGAGGGGAACACGCACCATGGGCCGCTACTTGCTGCGCCGACTGGTCAACTACCTGATCCTGGTGATCGTCGCGGCGTCCCTCACGTACTTCCTCGCCGGGTCGAGCCTGAACCCGCGGGCCAAGTTCGAGGGCCGCAACCCCCCGGTCCCCGCGGCCACCATCACCAAGACGCTCGACGACTACAACATGAACCCGGACACCCCCGTGGTGACCCGGTTCGTGCACTGGGCCGACGGCGTGGTGCACGGCGACCTCGGCAAGACGATCGACGGCGACTCCGTGAACGACGACTTCGGCCGCCGGGTCGGCGTCAGCGCCCGTCTGCTGCTGCTCGCCACGATCGTCGGCTCCGCCATCGGCGTGGCCGTCGGCACCTTCGGGGCGATCCGGCAGTACCGGCTCTTCGACCGGTTCTCCACGCTCGCGTCGTTCTTCGTCCTGGCGATGCCCGCCTTCGTCATCGGTGTCGCGCTGAAGATCGGCGCGACGGCGATCAACGGCGGCTCCCAGACGCTGAAGGTGCTCGGCGAGTACGACGCCCAGTTCGAGGGCCAATGGGGATGGGACGCGCTGGTCAACCGCGCCCAGCACATGCTGCTGCCCGCCCTGACGCTGATCCTCATGCAGGTCGCCCTCTACAGCCGCTACCAGCGCAGCGCCATGCTCGACGTCCTGGGCTCCGACTTCCTGCGCACCGCCCGCGCCAAGGGGCTGCCCCGCCGGACCGCCCTGGTCAAGCACGGGTTGCGGACCGCGATCCTGCCGGTCGTCCCGCTGCTGGTCTACAACATCGTGCTGCTGTTCACCGGCGCCACCTTCACCGAGAAGACCTTCGGCTGGCACGGCATGGGTGAGCTGCTGGTCGACTCGATCACCAAGCAGGACATCAACTCGGTCGCCACCGTCGGCCTGTTCACCGCCGTCCTGGTCCTGATCGCCGGCCTGCTCTCCGACCTGCTGTACGCGGCGCTGGATCCGCGCGTACGAGTGCGCTGACGCACCCGTACGCCCCAGCCCGCCACCCCACCCGTCGTTTCCTCTGGAGAACGCGCGATGAGCGTCCAGCAACCCTCCGTGGCCGACCCGGCCCCCGCCCCCGCCGAGCCCGGCACCCCCGAGCGGCCCGCCGCCCGCCGCGGCTCACGGGCGCGCCTGACCGTGCGCCGGTTCGCGCGCAACCGGCTCGCGCTGTTCGGCCTGGCCCTGCTGATCCTGCTCTTCCTCGCCGCCTATGTGGGCCCGCTGCTGACCAAGTGGGACTACAAGACGCACGACTTCCTGAACTTCCTGGCCGGCCCGAGCGCCGACCACTGGTGGGGCACCACCCAAGGCGGCCTCGACCTGTACGCGCTCACCATGCGCGGCCTCCAGAAGTCCCTGGTCATCGGCCTGCTGGTGGGCATCATCTCGACCCTGCTGTCCGCCACGGTGGGCGCCTTCTCCGCCTACTTCGGCGGCTGGGTGGACCGGGTCCTGATGTGGATCGTGGACCTGCTCCTGGTCATGCCCGCGTTCCTGATCATCGCGGTGATGTCCCCGCTGTTCCGCGGGTCGAGCTGGCTGGTGTTCGTCGCGCTGCTCTCCGCCTTCAGCTGGATGATCACCGGGCGGGTGGTGCGGAGCATGACGTTCACGCTCAAGGACCGGGAGTTCGTCAAGGCCGCCAAGTACATGGGCGTCCCGGCCCCCGTGATCATTTTCCGGCACATCCTGCCCAACATGGCGTCGATGCTGATCATCGACGCCGTCATCCAGACCGGTGCGGCCGTCATCGGGGAGAGCGGCCTGTCCTACTTCGGCTTCGGTGTCCAGCCGCCGGACGTCTCCCTGGGCACGGTCATCGCGGACAACACCAACATGGCCTCCACCTACCCCTGGCTGTTCTTCTTCCCGGCCGCCTGCCTCGTCCTGATCGGCCTGTCCATCGCCTTCATCGGCGACGGCCTGCGGGACGCCCTGGACCCGAACGCGGCCGGCGCCAAGGCCCGCGGGAAGCGCCGCAAGCGCTCCCGCCCGGAGTCGGCGGGCCCGGCGCGCACGGTCGCGCCCCAGCCCCGCAACGAGCCCTCCACGGGCGCCCTCGCGCCCGGCACGACCCTGAAGGAAGGCGTCACCCCGTGAGCGAGCGACACGACAACGGACGGCGCCCCGCGGCGACCGGGGACGACACGGCGGCCCGGCCCGTCCTCGAAGTGACCGACCTGCACGTCTCCTTCCCCAGCGAGGCCGGACCCGTCCACGCGGTGCGCGGCGTGAGCTACGCCGTGCGGCCCGGCGAGGTGCTGGGCATCGTGGGCGAGTCGGGCTCGGGCAAGTCGGTGTCCTCGATGGCCGTCCTCGGACTGCTGCCCGACACCGCCGAGGTCAAGGGCTCCGTCAAGCTCGGCGGACGCGAACTGCTCGGACTGCGCGACGCCGAGATGTCCAAGATCCGCGGCAAGGGCATCGGCATGGTCTTCCAGGACCCGCTGTCCGCCCTCACCCCCGTCTACAGCGTCGGCAACCAGATCGTCGAGGCGCTCCGCGTCCACCAGGACCTCGACAAGAAGGCGGCGCGCGCCCGCGCGATCGAGCTGCTCGACGTGGTCGGCATCCCCGACCCGCGGCGGCGCGTGGACGCCTTCCCGCACGAGTTCTCCGGCGGCATGCGGCAGCGCGCGGTGATCGCGATGGCGATCGCCAACGACCCGCAGGTCATCATCGCGGACGAGCCGACCACGGCCCTGGACGTCACCATCCAGGCCCAGGTGCTGGACGTCCTGAAGACCGCCCAGGAGGTCACCGGCGCCGCCATCGTCATGATCACGCACGACCTCGGCGTGATCGCCGGGTTCGCCGACCGCGTGCAGGTGATGTACGCGGGCCGCCCGGTCGAGTCCGGCACCGTAGACGATGTCTACTACGGCCCCCGGATGCCGTACACCATCGGCCTGCTGGGCTCCATCCCCCGCCTGGACGAAACCGAGCGCACGGCGCTGACCCCCGTCCACGGCAACCCGCCGTCCATGTCCGACCTCGCCCCCGGCTGCCCCTTCGCCCCGCGCTGCCCGATCGCGGTGGACCGGTGCCGGGAGAGCGAACCGGAGCTGCTGACGGTGGGCGGGCCGGACGACGAGGGCGGTGCAAAGGCCCGTAAGGAAGCCCCCGGCACGACCGCTCACCCCGTCGCCTGCCACCGCGCCCACGAGATCGGCACCGCCGCCCTGCCCCGGGACGCCGTCTTCCCCGTCCCCGACCTCCCCGCCCCCAGCGCCACCGAACGGCTGCCACGCGCCGAACGCCCCACCGTCCTGGAACTGGACGGCCTGGTGAAGCACTTCCCGCTCACCAAGGGGGCGCTCGTCAAGCGCACCGTCGGCACCGTCCGCGCCGTGGACGGCATCAGCCTGGAGATCCGCGAGGGCGAGACGCTGGGCCTGGTCGGCGAGTCCGGCTGCGGCAAGACCACCACCCTCCTGGAGATCCTGGACCTGCCCAGCGGCCAGGCGGGCACCGTCACCGTCTTCGGCAAGGACATCCGGGGGCTGAGCCGCGCCGACCGCAAGGGCCTGCGGCGCGACATGCAGATCGTCTTCCAGGACCCGATGGCCGCCCTCGACGCCCGTATGCCGGTCGGTGACATCCTGGCCGAGCCCCTGAAGACGCACGGCTGGGCGAAGGACCGGATAGCGGCCCGGGTGCCCGAACTGCTGGAGATGGTCGGCCTCCAGCCGGAGCACGCCGACCGCTACCCGCAGGAGTTCTCCGGCGGCCAGCGCCAGCGCATCTCCATCGCCCGCGCCCTCGCCCTGGAACCGAAGCTCGTCATCCTGGACGAACCGGTCTCCGCCCTCGACGTCTCCATCCAGGCCGGCGTGCTCAACCTCCTGGACGAGCTCAAGACGAAGATGGGCCTGAGCTACCTCTTCGTCGCCCACGACCTGTCCGTGGTCCGGCACATCGCCGACCGCATCGCCGTGATGTACCTCGGCCGGATCGTGGAGTCCGGCGACGCGGACGAGGTCTTCGACGCGCCCTCGCACCCGTACACCCAGGCGCTGCTGTCCGCCGTCCCGCTGCCCGACCCGCGCAAGGAGCGGGCCCGCACCCGCGTCCTGCTCAGCGGCGACCTCCCGAGTCCGGCGGACGTGCCGTCCGGCTGCCGCTTCCACGGCCGCTGCCCCAAGTTCGCCGCCCTGGGGGAGGACGAGCGCACGCGCTGCCGCACGGAGGACCCGGCCGCCCGCGCGCTCGCGGCGGACCACGAGGCCGCCTGCCACTTCCCCGAGGCCGTCCGCGTCATCTGACGCCCCCGGCCCGCCCCACGAACAGCACCCGGCACCACCCACCGCACCCGCCCCACACCGGAAAGGAAGGGACCCCGATGAAGCTCACCAGAGTCCCCCTCGCCCTGATCGCCACCACCGCGGTCGCCTCGCTCACCCTGACCGCCTGCGGCGGCGGCTCGAACGACGACAACGCGGACGCGGCCCCGAAGAACGCGCCCAAGAGCAACGCCCTGGACATCAACAAGACCGACCCGGCGAAGCTCACCCAGGGGGGGACGCTGAACTGGGCGATCGACCAGTTCTCCACCCAGTGGAACGCCCTGGAGATCGACGGCGCCCAGCTCGCGACGGGCTACGTCATGGAATCGCTGATGCCGTCCCTGTGGCACTCGACCGTGACCGGTGAGCAGGTCCCCAACAAGGCGTTCCTCCTCGACGCCGCCAGCAAGACGGACGGCGGCAAGCAGGTCGTCACCTACCACCTCAACCCGAAGGCCAAGTGGTCGGACGGCACCCCGATCACGTACAAGGACCTCGCGGCCAACGTGAAGGCCATGAGCGGCAAGGACAAGGCGTACAAGGTCGGTTCGCCCGCCGGTTACGACCAGGTCGCGTCCGTGGAGAAGGGCAAGGACGACTACGAAGCCGTCATCACCTTCGCCACGCCCTACGCGGACTGGCGCGCCCTCTTCAGCGCCCCCAACAACACGCCGCTGTACCCGGCGAAGTACATGAACGACGCCGAGCAGTTCAACACGGCGTACATCAACAAGGTCCCGGTCACCGCCAACGCCTTCAAGCTCGGCGGCATCGACAAGACCGCGCAGACCATCACCGTGGTCGCCGACCCCAAGTGGTGGGGTGACAAGCCCAAGCTCGACAAGATCGTCTTCCATGCCATGGACGACGCCTCGATGCCCGCCGCGTACGCCAACGGCGAGATCGACTACTTCGAGATCGGCGGTGACGCGTCGGCCTTCAAGCAGGCGTCCGCCGTCAAGACCGGCGAAGTCCGCGAGGCCGGCGGCCCCAACTACCGCCAGCTCACCTTCAACGGCGAGAGCGAGAAGCTCAAGGACGTCAAGGTCCGCCAGGCGCTGTTCAAGGCCACCGACCGCGAGACGCTGGCCAAGTCCGTCCTCAAGGGCCTCAACTGGCCCGCCAAGACGCTCAACAGCCACTTCCTGGTCAACAACCAGAAGGGCTACCAGGACAACTCCGGTGGCCTGGGCACCTTCGACCCGAAGGCCGCGGCCAAGCTGCTGGACGAGGCGGGCTGGAAGCTGGACGGCGCGGTCCGCAAGAAGGACGGCAAGGAGCTGTCCCTGCGCTTCGTGATCCCCTCCGGCGTCCCGGGCTCCAAGACCGAGGGCACCATCCTGACCCAGCTCTACGGCGAGGTGGGCGTCAAGCTCAACGTCGAGACCGTTCCGACGAACGAGTTCTTCGACAAGTACATCACCCCGGGTGACTTCGACATCACCCCGTACAGCCTCATCGGCACGCCGTTCGCGGCCAGCGGCTCGACCAACATCTACGCCAGCAACGGCGGCAACAACACCGCCAACGTCGGCAGCAAGAAGCTGGACGACCTGCTCATGAAGGCGAGCCGGAGCACCGACGAGGCCGAAGCCCTCAAGATCGTGAACGAGGCCGACGCGGAAGCCTGGAAGCTCGCCGGCGTCCTGCCGATCTACCAGCGCCCGGACATCACCGGCGCGAAGAAGACCGTCGCCAACCTGGGCGCCCAGGGCATGTCCGATGTCGTCTACGAGCACATCGGCTTCACCAAGTAACCCACGACGGAACGGATGAGGGCCGGGGCCGCCTCCCTACAGGCGCCCCGGCCCTCACGTGCCCATAAGGTCAGCAGATCAGCCCGCCTGCAGCGCGCCCCCCAGCCTCCGCAGCCCCTCCGCGATCTCCGCGGGCGCGTGCGTGACGAAGGACAGCCGCAGCGCCCCGCGATCGGCCGGCCCGATGAAGAACGGTGCCCCGGGGACGTATGCGACATCGTGCCGCACCGCCTCCGGCAGCAGTGCCGCCGCGTCGTACCCGGGCGGCAGCGCGGCCCAGACGAACATGCCGCCGTCGGGCCGGTTCCACCGCGAGCCCTCGGGGAGCGTCGCGGCGAGCCCGTCCACCAGGGCGTCCCGCCGCTCGCGGTAGGCACCACGCACCAGGTTCAGGTGCGCCTCCAGGTCCGCGACTTCCAGGTAACGGGCGGCGGCGGCTTGGTCGACGGTGGAGGTGTGCAGGTCGGCGGCCTGCTTGGCGATGACGCAGGCGCGTCGCAGCGCGGCCGGGGCGCGCAGCCAGCCGAGCCGCATCCCCGGTGCCATGATCTTGGAGAACGAGCCGAGCAGCACGGTCCGGTCCTCGGCACCCGGGTACGTCGCCACCCACGGCACCGTTTCACCCGCGAATCGCAACTCCCCGTACGGGTCGTCCTCCACGATCCACAGCCCGCGCCGGGCCGCCACCCGCGCGACCTCGGCCCGGCGGTCGGCGGGGAGCGTCCGCCCGGTGGGGTTCTGGAAGGTCGGCACCAGATAGAGCAGCTTGGGCCGCTCCCGCGCGACGATCTCGTCCAGCGCGTCCGGCAGCAGCCCCGCCCCGTCGGTCGGCACCGGCACCACCCGCGCCCCGGCGAACGAGAAGATCTGCAACGCCGCCAGGTAGCAGGGGTCCTCGACCAGGACCACGTCCCCCGGCTCCAGGAGCGCGGTCGCCAGCAGGGACAGCGCCTGCTGCGACCCGGTGGTGACGAGCAGGTCGTCCGGGCCGGTGACGAGCCCGCGCGCGCTCACCCGGGCCGCGACGGCCGCGCGCAGCGCCGGGTCGCCCTCGGTGGGGGAGTACTGGAGGGACCGGCGCGGATCCGCGGTCAGGACGTGTTGATAGGCAGCGGCTATGCCGGGGGCGTCGAACAGCTCCGCGGCGGGCAGGCCACCGGCGAAGGAGATGACCTCCGGCCGCGCGGTCAGCGCCAGGATCTCCCGCACGGGCGAGCCGGCGGTCTGCGCGGCGCGCGCGGCGAGCGCGGGGGTGGGGGCGGTGACGGGCGCCAGAGTGGCGTCCAGCATGGCGGCTCCAATCGCTTGTACGGCCGTGAGGGGCCCGGAAGAGGACAGGGTCGGGGCAACGGTGGGCCCGGAGGGGAACGAGTGCCGGGTCCGGCGGCCCGGAGAGGGACCGGAGCCGGAGGCCCAGAGGGCGGACGACGGGCGGATGGCCGGGGCGTCCGATGGCGGGGCCTGTGGGGCCCGGCGGGGACTGGGCCGCGCGCCAGGTGTGCGGCGCACGCGGACGGTTAACAGCCGTTAGCTGCAAGGGCCACTCAGCCTAGTCGCCACTCCCGCGACGCGCAGAGCTGCCCACATGGTGGGCTACGGGCGGGGCGCTCACGACCGCGTACGGGTGGCCGTCCGGGCTTCCGGGCCGGAGTGGGGCGGGCCGCGCGCGGACGATCGTCCGAGGGCAAGGGGGCCGTGTACGGACCCTCGTCCGAGGGCAGGGCGGGCCCGTACGGATCCTCGTCCGAGGGCAAGGCGGACCGCGTACGGACGACCGTCTGTCGCCTTCCGGATCAGGGCAAGGCCGAGCCCCCTCGGCCGGGACGGCGATCCAGTCGAGAGGGCTCTTGGGTGGTGCTGTTCTTGCTGGTCTTGCGTGAGTCGCGGATTGCGTCCGGCGTCAGTCCAGGTCGTACTCCCCGCCGCTGACGTCCGCCACGAAGGTGCTCCAGGAGGAGCTGTCGAACGTCAGGCGCGGTCCGTTCGGGTCCTTGGAGTCACGAACGGCGACGGCGCTGGTCATCGGGACGGCGATCTCGACGCAAGCGCCGTTGCCACCGGAGTACGAGGACTTCGTCCAGGAAAGCTCGGAATTGGGCTGAATGGCCATGTTCACTCCGACTCGCTCTGAGTTGCCGCGGATTCGGCACCAATGACGCTACGCGCCAACATCACGGAGGAAAGAGTGAGTTCACCCATCCGAATGGCATATTCCTTGATCTCTTCTCAAGGGCGGTAGAGCGGGTGTACGGTGCGGACCCGCTTTCGGAAGCCGGGATTCAGCTCCGTGACCGGGATTCAGTTCCATAAGCCGTGATTCGCGGGATCCAGCTCCATAAGCCGGTATTCAGCCTCACGCACCCGCGGCGCCGCCCGGCGCGCGCACTCGCGCCCCGTCATCCTCACCCGTAATCGCCGCTGACGCACCCGCGTTCGCGCCCGAGTCTCGTTCGGACCCGCCAACTCCTCGGGGCGCAGGGGAACCGCCTATTGGCACGCTCTCCCGACCGGCCCGGTCCCACCCACCCGGCAGACCCGAAACATGCTGCCCCCGGCGGTGGTTGCCGACTGCTCCCCGGCCCGAGTCGTCTCATTCCTCCGCCTACGAACGGTCCCCGCTCCCCGCGTGCCGCTTCGCCGCGGCGGCGATGAACTCCCGGCTCTGCTCGGCACTCAGCGCCTGCGCCCGCAAATGCTCGTACATGATCGTGTACTTGTGCACATCGTTCGTCTTCTCCAGATACAGATCACTGGTGACGCCCTCGATGTAGACCACGCTCGAATCGGCCGCGTCGTCGAACTCCAGGATGGAGAACGGGCCGGACATCCCGGCGTGCGCCCCGGCGTCGTACGGCAGCACCTGCACCGTCACATGCGGCAGTTTGCTCACCTCGACCAAGTGGTCCAACTGCTCCCGCATGATCAAGTGGCTGCCCACCACGCGGCGCAGCGCGCTCTCATCGATCACCACCCACAGCCGCAGCGGGGACTCGGTGCTGTTCACCCGGTCCTGGCGCCGCATCCGCACCTGGATGCGCTTCTCCAACTGGTCCCGGGTGAGCTCCGGGACCGTTCCGGGGATGACCGCCTCCGCGTAGCCCGGGGTCTGGAGCAGGCCCGGCACGAGCAGCGACTCGTACACCCGCAGCGACGCCGCCTCGGTCTCCAGACCGATGTAGACGCTGTACGGGATGTCGCCGAAGGCGTGCCACCAGCCTTGCTGCCGCGAATCCTTGGCCATCTGCATCAGCGACTCGACCACCCGGTGGTCGTCGACCTCGTAGACGCCGCACAGATCGCGGACGTCCCGCTGGCTGATGCTGCGGCGGCCGTTCTCCAGTCGGCTGATCTTCGATTGCGAAACGAGCAGGCGCTCGGCGACCTCTTCGGCCGTCATGCCTTTCTGCTCGCGGAGCTTGCGCAGCTCCTGACCCAGACGGCGACGCCTGACGGTCGGGTTGACATTGGACGCCACGGGACGTGCACCTCCGGTCCGCACTGCTGCTTTCTCCTTTTCAGCAGACTGCCACCGGTGGTCGGGCCCGCGCTGGGAAACGGCCACAGTGGGCGAGCGAGCATGTGCGCGGGGTGGCGGGCCGGCCGTCGTCCGGTACGGCCTGCCCGCCACCCCGCGCTTGAAGCGGCTCCCGAGGGTTCTCGAAGGGTCCCGGGGGTTCTCGAAGGGGCCCGATGGTTTCTCGAAGGTCCCGAGGGGCCTCGACGGTTCCCGAACGGGACGATGGGGACTGTGGTGCGGTGGGTGCGGTGAATCGTCGGAAAGGGTTGCTGTGCGAGGTCGTGCCGTGTGACGCGGTGGACGCGCCGTGGAGGGACGCACGGGCCGGGGATGCTGCGTGGGGTGTCCCGGCCCCGTCGCTCTCGCCGGTTTACCTGGCGCCGACGCGCGCCATGGTGCCGTGCCGCGCCTGAGCCGGTACGCCGGTCGCTTCGGACGCGACCCGGCCCGCCGGTTGGCGGCCCGTGGGGGGCCCGCCGGCCGCCGCGCGCCTGGGCTGCGCCGCGACACCGTTCTGCACGTCCATGACGGCATGCGCGACCAGGCCGCCCATGGGGTCGTGCCGGATCAGATCCCGGAGGCGGGAGCGCGATGAGCGCCCTTCGTTCCCCGGGTAGAGGTGCTTGCCGAGACCGACCGCGTGGGCCAGTGCGGCGAGCGCCGCGGTCCGCGGGTCCGGCGGTACGCCGGTGCGGATCGCGCAGTCCAGCCGGGCCCTGATCTCCCGGCTGATGGCCGTGTCCGTCGCCTGGTAGCGAGTCGTCGGCAGTACCCCGCACATCTGGCCCGCCACGGCATGGACCATGCCGCACCGCTCCAGATGGGTGAGGTACGTCTGGCGCAGCCCCAGACGGGGCCCGCCGATCCAGTGGACGGCGCGCACCGGGCTGCCGCGGCGTCGCAGCAGCTCAAGCGCTGTGTCCAGCGTCGGATCTCCAGTCGGCCGCGGCAGTACCACGGCGATACGATCCCCGTCAGGGGCTATCCGTCCTGCCAGAGCCAGCTCCACTAGCTGGGCCCCGGCCAGACCGAGGTCGAGCGACTGCGGCTGCGCTGTGGTTCCCGTTGCCGGGTCCAAAGCGAGCAGCAGAAGCTCCTCCGGAATTGTTCTGCGGCTCCTGCCCATCCATGCCTCCCCGCGTGGATGAATGACAGGGTGACCCCTCTCACATTCATCTGTCGAGACCGCCTGGCGGGTTTGGCAGGGAACCTACAGGTATGTCGTTCTCGTCTAGCACGTGAGCGGCGCCCTCTGTGGGACGGAGGCGGGTCGCGTCACGCGTGGCGGTGCGGGCGCGCCCCGGGAACACAGGACACTTGGAAGCACTGAGCAAGGCGGCAGCACGACGGATGCCGCGACGTACGAAGGAGACACCGGTGGCGGGCGAGTCCCCCGACAAGTCGGAGCAGAAGCAGTCGTCGGGGGAGACGGCGGAGAACACACGCGATCCGCGGCTCACGGTCTTGCGCGACGGGTCGCGGAAGCCGGAGAAGGCGCGGGAGCCGGAGAAGGCGACGGCGTCGTCCGTGCCGGCGTCCGTGTCGTCGTCGGGCGCCACGGCGTCGTCAGGCGCGTCGGCGTCCGCGTCGGCACCCGGGGCCAAGGCGTCGTCCGGGGCCGGTGCCACGTCCGTTTCCGCGCCGATGAGCGCGCCGGTGAGCGCGTCGGGCCGGGAGCTTGCGGGGAAGCCCGCGACGGCGGATGCCGTGGGCGGGCCGGAGATGGCGGATCAGGCGGGCGAGAAGGACAAGGGGAGCGAGTCCGCCAAGCCTGGTAAGGCGGATATAGGGGACAAGGCCGTGGGCGCGGGCAAGAAGGACGGGGAGCACGTCGCTTCCGGGTCGGCGTCCGCCGGGAGTGCGTCGCGGAAGGCCGCAGCGGGCTCGGACTCCGGGACGAAGAGGGCTTCGGTGCCGAAGCCGGCGTCCGGCGAGTCCGAGGCGTCCGGAGAGCCCGTCACCGCTGGTGAGAAGGGGCGTACGGCTGTCACGGGCGGGACCAAGGCGGACGAGGCCAGGGGCGGGTACGCTCCGGGGAAGACCGCGGACGAGGGCAAGTCCGGGGACGAGGGCAGGGGCAGGGACGAGGACAAGTCCGGGGACCAGGCCGGCAGCGCCGCGACCTCCGACGAGGCCCCCGCGACCGGGGAGCCGAAGGGCGACAAGGCGGGGAAGGCCAAGCCGAAGGCCGTGGACCAGCCGACCGCGGTGTTCGCGGCTCCGGCCGCCGCGCGTGACGGGCGGGCGCCGGTCGATGACGCCACCCGGGCGTTTGCCATTGCCAAGCCGAAATCCGCTGCGTCTGGCACCGCCGCGTCCGCGTCCACGGAGTCGGAGGCCGGGGAGGGACGAGGCTCGGAGCCGAAGGCGGGCGCCTCCAAGGACATTGCTCCGAAGGGAGGCGCTTCGAAGGGGGACGCGCCGAAGGCGGCCGGACAGCCGAAGAAGGACGCCGAGCCCGCTTCCAAGGGCGCTGCTTCCTCCAAGAAGGCCGCTGCGGCCGGCGAGTCCGCGTCCGGCAGCAAGCCCGTATCCGACGACAAGCCCGCGTCGGCGGACGAGACGGCTGGGAACTCGTCCGGCAAGGCCACCAGCGACGCGTCCGGCAAGTCGGCCGGTGCCACCGCGGACAAGACGGCTGGTGGCGGCACCGGCAAGGCGACCGGCACACCCGGGGACAAGTCCCGGGAGGTCGAGTCGGACTCCGAGCGGACCAGCCGGTTCGTCGCGTTGAAGTCCGCCGACGCCCCGCCGATCAAGCCTCCGAAGCCCGTGACCGGCAAGCCGGGCGACACGGCGGCCGGCAAGCCGGGAGCGAAGGGCAAAGCCGACGGGAAGGCCAAGGCCAAGGCCAAGGACGGAGCGAAGGACAGCGCCAAGGACGTCACCAAGGACAGCACCAAGAGCAGGCAGGGGAGCGCCGAGCGGGCGCCGGGGGCGCTGCCCGACGCGCAACCGGCTGCCACCGGCCCGTCCGCTCAGCCCGACGCCGAGCGTACGCAACAGCAACCGTTGCCTCCGCTGGACCTGCTGGCGCAGCTCACCAACACTCCGCCGCCGCCGGAGACCCCGATGCGCACCATCGTGCGCCGGTTCAAGATCTGGACCCCGCTGGTGGTGCTGCTCGGCGTCATCTTCGTCGTCGTCCAGGCGGTCCGTCCGGTGCCCGCTCCGAAGCTGGCACTCGGTGACTCGGCCGCGTACACCTTCAAGGGCAGCAGCTTCACGCCGCCCTTCCCCGACCAGGGTCAGTCCGCGGCGAAGGTCGTGGGCGTGGGCAGCCTGGGCACGTACGGCCCGCAGAAGCCGGTGCCGACCGCCAGCGTCGCCAAGGTGATGACCGCGTATGTGATCCTCAAGGACCACCCCCTCAAGGTCGGCGAGAAGGGCGCGACGATCACCGTCGACGCCCAGGCGGAGGCGGACGCCCAGAAGAAGGACGAGTCGCGGGTGCCCCTGAAGGAGGGGCAGACCTTCACGCAGCAGCAGATGCTCCAGATGCTGATGATTCCCTCCGGGAACAATGCGGCACGGCTGCTGGCCCGGTGGGACGCCAAGTCCGAGGCCGAGTTCGTCAAGAAGATGAACGCCGCGGCCAAGGACCTGGGCATGACGAACACGACGTACACGGACCCCAGCGGTCTGGACGCGGGGACGAAGAGCACCGCGGTCGACCAGCTCAAGCTGGCCGAGGAGGTCATGAAGAACGGGGCCTTCCGCAAGGTCGTCGCGCTGCCGAACCAGGAGATCCCGGGCCTTCCGGAGAAGATCTACAACAACAATGACCTGCTCACGAAGCCGTCGCTGACGGTCCGGGGCATCAAGACCGGTTCGAGCAGCCCCGCGGGCGGCGCGCTGATGTGGGCGTCCTACCGGACCGTGGGCGACAAGGACCAGCTCATCCTGGGCGTCACCATGGACCAGCGCGCCGACAGCACGGACCCCAACGCCCACCTGAAGCTCGCGCTGGAGAACACCGAACCGGTCATCAAGGCCATCCGTGACGAGCTCGTCTCGGACACCGTCCTCAAGAAGGGCCAGGTCGTCGGCTATGTGGACGACGGGCTCGGGGGGCACACGCCCGTGGTCGCCACCAAGGACGTGCGGGCGGTCGGCTGGTCCGGCATGAAGGCGACGATGCGGATGGCCGACGGCGGGAAGGCCGTGCCGCACACGGCGAAGGCCGGCACCGAGGTCGGCGTGCTGACGGTCGGCACCGGGGACGCCGCGGTCAAGGTGCCGGTGGCGCTCCAGAAGGACCTGGCCGAGCCGTCGTTCGGCGCGAAGCTGAAGCGGCTGGGCTGAACCGTCGGCGTCGGCGCGCCCTGGTGGCGCGCCGGTTGCCGGTGGTGCGTTGACGGCCGGTAGCGCGTTGACGGCTGGTGGTGCGTTGGCGGTTTGGGAGACCGGTGGTGCGTCGGCGATTCGTGGTGCGTCGGCGATCGGCGGTGCGTCGGCGGCGGGGAATGACGAGAACGGGGCCGGTTCCTGATCAGGAGATCGGGGGTCGGCCCGTCCCGTTGCCTGGGCGTCTTCTCCCGGACGGGCCGCGCCACGGAGCCGTCCCGTATCCCGCATACGCGTCCGATCCCGGCAGCGCACACGCGTGCTAGCGTCGGCCCACGGTTGGCTGACAGCCATGGGCGGACGGGGAGAAGCACAGTGACCACCGTGGATCCGTCGCGTCCCGACGAACCCGCCGGGCACATACGCGTCCCGGGTCACGACCGGCGCCGCCACCGCCCGTCCGGCGTGTCGAACGCGTCGGACGCGTCGGACGCGACTGGGGCATCGGACGCGCCTGAGGCCTCGGAAGCGTCGGAGGCCAAGGCGTCCGGTTCCGGCCCGGCGAGTCCCGTCCGTCCCTTACAGACGATCAGGCGTGCCGCCACCTGGGCCGTCACCCGGCCGGTTCCCGCCGCGCTGCTCGCGGCGGGTCTCCTGCATCTCCTCTGGGTCCTCTTCCTCTCCCACAGCGGTGGTGATCTGGCTGCGCAGGACGCCTGGGCGGAGTTCGTGGGGCGGCACCCGGATTCCGCCTACAACCTCTCCTGGTACGGCGGGATGCACCCCGTCTCCTACAGCGTCATCGCGCCGTACGTGATGGTCGCCCTCGGCGTGCGGACGACGATGGCGCTCGCCGGTACGGTCTCGGCCGGGCTGCTCGCGCTGATCCTGGTACGCGGTGGGGTGGTGCGGCGGCCCCTGGTGCCGGCGCTGTACGGGGCGGCCGTGCTGACCTGCAACGCGATATCCGGGCGGGTCACCTACGGGCTGGGTCAGATGTTCGCGCTGGCCGCCGTCGCGGTGATCTTCACCTGGCCCGCGCGGTTCCGTACGGCGCGACGCGCGCACCGCCTTCCGAGAGCCGCCGCCGCGGCTGTGTGCGCCGCGCTGGCGACGGCGGCGAGCCCGGTGGCGGGGCTGTTCCTGTGGGTCGTGGCCGGTGCGCTGCTGCTGTCCAAACGGCGGCCCGCCGCGTTCGCGCTGGCCGTGCCGCCGGCGGTGGTGGTCGGGGTGTCCGCCTGGCTGTTCCCCTTCTCGGGGACGCAGCCGATGGGGATCGTCTCCGGGGTGCTGCCGGTGCTCGTCAGCGTCGCGGTGTACGCGCTGTCGCCGCGGGAGTGGCGCACGGTGCGGATCGGCGCCCTCGTGTACGCGGCGGGGGTGCTCCTGACGTGGGCGATCCCGTCGCAGGTGGGGACCAACGTCACGCGGCTCGGCCTGTTCTTCGGCGGCGTCGTGCTGCTCGCCGCCCTGACGCGGGCGCGGCGGTGGTCGGGGCGCTGGGTGGTGACGGCGCTCGCCATGGTGGCGGCGACGATCTGGTCGGGCTACAAGGCCGGCGAGGACATCGTGTACATGCGCCCTGCTGCGGCCTGGGCCCAGGACGTGACGCGGCTGGTCCACGAACTGGGTCGGCAGCGCGACATCGGGCAGGGCCGCGTCGAGGTGGTCCCCGTCCGTAGCCACCGCGAGTCGTCCGCGCTCTCCCCGTACGTCAACCTCGCCCGCGGCTGGAACCGGCAGGCGGACGTGGAGCGCAACCCCCTCTTCTACGACGGGTCGATCACGCCGGACACCTACCGCGCGTGGTTGAACCGGTGGGCGGTGCGCTACGTGGTGCTGCCCTCGGCGGAGGAACCGGATCCGGCGGCCCGCGCCGAGGCGGCGGTGGTGGCCTCCCGCCAGCCGTACCTGACGGAGATCTGGTCGGACGAGAACTGGCGGCTGTACCGGGTCGAGGATCCGGCGCCGCTGGCCGAACCCCCCGCGACCGTCGACCGCACGGACGCGGGCGAGATCACCGTCACGGTGCGGAAACCCGGGCCCGTCCTGATCCGCGTTCCGTACTCGCCCTGGCTGGGCCTCATGGACGCGAAGGGGCACAGCGTCGAACCTCCGCACCCGGGGCCGCACGGCGAGCCCGCGATCAACCGCCACGGCTGCCTGACGAAGGCGGCGCCGGTGGGGGGCGGCGGTACGGGCGGCGCGAGGCCGGGCTCCGGGGGCGGGGGGCCGGCGTCGGCGCGGGACGGGGCGTCGGTGCGGGACGGCGGCCGGGCGCGCCCGGCTGAGTCGCCCGGGTCCCGCCCGAGCGAATACCCGGGCGCCGGGGGACGGGATGCGGTCGACGAGTGGACCGTGCTGCACGCCCCGCGCCCCGGTACGTACCGGCTCGCCTCCCCGTACCGCTTTCCGCGGGGTACCGCGTGCCCCGAGCCCGTGCGCTGACGGTGGCCCCGTGCGTTGACGATGGCCCCGTGCGTTGACGATGGCCCCGTGCGTTGACGGTGACCATGGCCTCGTCACGGGGACACCGCAGGTGCGGTCGGCCTCCTGGCTGGCTCTGCCCGTATGAGGACCGGCTCGTGGTTCCGGGCTCGTGGGTCCGGGCTCGTGGGTCCGGGCTCGTGGGCTCGTGGGCGGGTGGCGGGTGATCTTCGGTACCGGTGAACGCCGGGGGCGTTGTCCTCAATCGCCGGACGGGCTTGATGGGGCCGGCCCGCCGTCCATCAGGCGGCCCGCCGTCCGCCAGGCGGCCCGTACCGGAGCGGGGCGGCCCTCGCCGTCCTCGGGACCGCCTTATCCCTCCTCCTCCGGAGGCCCGTCCACCCCCTCCCAGAAAGGGTCCTCGTCGAAGAAGTCGGCCGGTTCCTCCGGGAACCCGTCCTGTTCCGGCGCCCCCGAAGATTCCCCACCGGAGGCGGAGGAAGCCCCGGAGACGGAGGTGCTGAGGGAACCACCGTCCAACCCTTCCAGCACCCCCAGGATCTGCTGCCCGTACTTCGCCAGCTTGCTCTCGCCGACACCGCCGACAGCGCCGAGTTCGGTGACGTTCGACGGGAGCGCCGTCGCGATCTCCCGCAGTGTCGCGTCGTGGAAGATCACATAAGCGGGAACGCCCTGTTCCTTGGCGGTCCGGCCCCGCCAGGCCCGCAGCGCCTCGAACACCGGCATCGCCTCGGCGGGCAGGTCCACCGGCGCCGCCGCCCGACGTGTCTTCGCCACCTTGGCGGCGGCCCGGGCCGGCTTCTCGGGCTCGCGGCGCATCGGGACCTGACGCCCGCCGCGCAGCACGTCACCACTCGCCTCGGTGAGCACCAGCGTGCCGTAGTCCCCCTCCACGGCCAGCAGCCCCTGCGCGAGCAACTGCCGTACGACTCCGCGCCACTCGGCCTCGCGCAGATCCGCCCCGATGCCGAAGACGCTCAGCTGGTCGTGATCGAACTGGATGACCTTCGCGGTCTTGCGTCCCATCAGGATGTCGATGATCTGCCCGGCCCCGAACTTCTGCTTCCGCTCGCGGTGCAGCCGCACCACCGTCGACAGCAGCTTCTGCGCCGCGACGGTGCCGTCCCAGGTCTGCGGCGGGGACAAGCAGGTGTCGCAGTTCCCGCACGGGCCGCTTTCCTGGCCGAAGTAGGCCAGCAGCCGGACGCGGCGGCACTCCACCGTCTCGCACAGCGCGAGCATCGCGTCCAGGTGCGCCGACAGGCGGCGGCGGTGCGCGTCGTCGCCCTCCGAGCCGTCGATCATCTTCCGCTGCTGCACGACGTCCTGCAGCCCGTACGCCAGCCAGGCCGTCGACGGCAGCCCGTCGCGTCCCGCGCGCCCGGTCTCCTGGTAGTACCCCTCCACCGATTTCGGCAGGTCGAGGTGGGCGACGAAGCGCACGTCGGGCTTGTCGATGCCCATGCCGAACGCGATGGTGGCGACCATGACCAGGCCGTCCTCGCGCAGGAACCGGGCCTGGTGCTCTGCGCGCGTGCGGGCGTCGAGGCCGGCGTGGTACGGCAGGGCGTTGATGCCGTTCCGGACCAGGAACTCCGCGGTCTTCTCCACGGACGCGCGCGAGAGGCAGTACACGATGCCGGCGTCCCCGGCGTGCTCGGTGCGCAGCAGTTCCAGCAACTGCTTCTTCGGGTCGCTCTTCGCCTCGATGCGGTACTGGATGTTCGGCCGGTCGAAGCTGGCCACGAAGTGGCGGGCGTCCGCCATCCGCAACCGGGAGGTGATCTCCTGGTGGGTGGCGTGGGTGGCGGTCGCGGTCAGGGCGATCCGCGGCACCTGGGGCCACCGTTCGTGCAGCATTGACAGCGCCAGGTAATCCGGCCGGAAGTCGTGGCCCCACTGGGCGACGCAGTGCGCTTCGTCGATCGCGAAGAGCGACACCTTGCCGCGGTCCAGCAGGCTCAGCGTCTGCTCCACCCGCAACCGCTCCGGAGCCAGGTACAGCAGATCGAGCTCGCCGGCGAGGAATTCGGCCTCCACCAGCCGCCGCTCTTCGTAATCCTGCGTGGAATTGAGGAACCCGGCCCGCACGCCCAGCGCCCGCAGGGCGTCCACCTGGTCCTGCATCAGGGCGATCAACGGCGAGATCACCACGCCGACACCGGGCCTGACCAGCGCCGGAATCTGGTAGCACAGGGACTTGCCGCCACCGGTCGGCATCAGCACGACCGCGTCCCCGCCGCCGATGACGTGCTCGATGATCTCCTGCTGGCTCCCCCGGAACGCGTCGTAACCGAAGACCCGCCGCAGCACCGGCAGCGCTTCCCCGTCCCCGCCGACCGCCCTCACGGCCCCACCCGCACCGGACTCCACCGGACCCACATCGGGGCCAGGGCCCACCGGCACGTCCGTGCCCACGCTCACGTCCGCTTCCACGCTCATGTCCACACCCACGCCCACGTCCATACCGCCACCACGTCCCCGTCCGTCGTCCTCACCCATGCAGCGTACGAGCTTCGCCACCCCCGCCGCGGAGCCTGTGGATAACCCGGTGGCGAGCCTCACACGCCCGGCGCCATGGGCTCCGATCCGTGCCCACCCCGGGCAGGGATGGCGCCCGGCAGCGGAGCGCGCCCACGCGCCTGAACCGAACCGGGTGACACGACCCCCGGCTAGTGATCCACGATCACGGCACGGGGATCCGATCACGGGCCTCCGACGCGCCGACCGCCCCGAGCGGCTCGACCCGACCGAATTCCCATTCCGTGCGGCAGGGGACCGACGGCCCACCGGATACCGGTGCACAACGCCGACAGCAAACAGCAAAGCCCCCACCCGAACAATTCGGCGGGGGCTTCACATACGGTGCGCTCGGCAGGATTCGAACCTGCAACCTTCTGATCCGTAGTCAGATGCTCTATCCGTTAAGCTACGAGCGCTCGGCTTCCCGACGGTCCTTCTCGTCGGTCGGCGTTGCGACAGCAAGCTTACATGACCCGCGCATCATTTCGATTCGATGATCCGCGAGGCGGCAACGCGAGCTCCGGGCGGATGCGGGCTCCCGACAGCAAAGACGCCCCCGTGGCCCTCCCCTCAAAGCCTCAACCGGGACCGCGCCACAGGCCCCTTCCCCCAGCAGCCCACCGGAACGGGTCGCACTTCCGTCCTCCCGCTTCCCCCAGCCGGCAGGGCCCGGTTCAGCCGCGGGCCGACGAGCGCTGTCGTGGTCACGGCCACCACCACCATCAGTGAGTACAGCGCGCCGTCCAGCAGACCCGGCACCAGCCCCACGCCGAGCATCACATTTCGCGGCGAGTCGGCACCCCTTGATCGTGCAGCGCGCACGAAGGCCCTTCCGCCCATTGGACGGAAGGGCCTCTGGCCAGGCATTTCTCTGTGCCCCCGGCAGGATTCGAACCTGCGACACCCGCTTTAGGAGAGCGGTGCTCTATCCCCTGAGCTACGGAGGCGGGGATCTGTCTGAAAACGTGTCTGAAATTAGTGCCCAAATGATGCGGGCCTCAGACGCGTTCCCAGCAGTGTTGCGGTGGCAGGGCTGGCCTGCAGCTCTGCCACCGCCCACAGTGTAGCGGCTGGCGCTGCGACGGCTGGAAGGTTGGTCATCTTGGCCGCGGGTGGCAGGTCAGATCGGGCGGATGGCCTCGGTGTGGGAGGCTCGGCTCCGGTACGGGCGTCAGCCCTCGGGGTGGTGGGGTCAGGCAGCGAGGCCGAGCGGCTTCTGGCCCAGGGCCCGGGTGATGGAGTTGTTGACCCAGGCGTAGCCGATGTAGATCAGGAGGCCGGCGTTGGCGCCGTAGGCGGGGACTCGTTCGTGCGGGTAGGCCTGGTCGAAGCGGGAGTGGTTCGACTCACTGTCCTGCCGGAATCCCAGAAGTCGGCGACCAGCTGGTGTGGCGGGCGGGATCTGCCTCAGATGTTCGGCCCGGTTGAAGCGCGGCTTTTTGGTAGACGGGTCGATTTCGCGGTCCTCTTTGGTTTCGTCCACGCGGATGCGGAATTCGTGATCACCGCGCGAGCAGGGGATGACGAGGCGGTGGTAGAAGCGGCTCCTATTCTGCTTTCGGTGCTCCAGCTCTTCGACGGAAAGGGGTGCATAGTATGTCTCGCCGTCCACCGTGAAGTGGCGCTCGCAGACCCGCCCCTCGGCGGCATAGAGATCGTGGCCGCACTTGCCGTTTTTGTAGTTCTTTTCGTAACGCTGTAGGGGATGAGGTTTAAGCCCGCCATGTTGGCGGGTGAAAACGACAATTCCATCAGCGATCAGAGGGGCTCGATGGACGCCACGGAGGGCGGTGTCGTATGTGAATGCGCGGATTCCGGGCGCTTTGCTCAGGAGGTGGCGGACGAGACGGACCACGGCGGTGCCTTCGTCTTCCCGCTCAGGGTCGCGCTTTCTCGATTTGGTGCGGACGGATTCCAGGGCCAAGATGACACGACTGTGCGGAGTGCGGGCTACACGAACGGCTAGGGAGAGGAACTTGTTTCCGTAAACCGGCTTCCCTCCACCCTCGGTGGTGTTGCTGGCGTCTGGGTCTACCCGGTGGCGTCGAATTTCTCCCGTTTCCTTGTCCAAGGTTTCGTGCCGGGTGTGTTTGGAGGGCGGTTTAGCAACTGTTGCGTCGCCGTGGAGGACCTGGTCGCGCTCGGGGCGGATCCAGCTTCCGCGTGCCCCTGATTCCGCCATCATGCCCATGTCGAGGGCTTGGCGGATCCACAGTTCCCGGCTTGCGTCACGCACGGCAGCCATGTGTTTTTTGAGGTGGTTCTTGAAGAAGTAGTTCCACTGGCTCAGGCTGGGACCGGTTGGTTTGAGGGAATCTGCTTCTCCTGACCCCCGGTGCTTGCGTACGGCTTCGCGTACCGGATTCCACCAGAGATCGCGTTGGAGATGTCGTGCTGTGCTTCGGGCCGAGCCGAAGACGGAAATTGCGCAGAGGAAGACGAAGTAGATGTAGGGCGGGTATCCCGGCGGGCGTCCGACGCTGCCGGGTTCCCGGGCGGGCAGTGTCTGCCGGACCGCCTCGAACAGGTCGGGATTGCTCAGGAGGTACTCGAACCGCTCGTCGATCGCAAGTGGGGGCGCTTGGGGGCCTGGCTGAGGCGCGGGGTCTGAGGCGGAACCGAAGACGTCGTCGGGGATCGGGCCCACCAGCCAGTCCCCGCCCTTGGTGCTCTTCCCCTTGGTCCGGCGGGAGCGCTTCTTGGCCGTGGTCACGCCACCTCGCCGCCTTCGTCCTCAGGATTCCACCGGTGGCCGGCGAGCGCGGCGGCGGCGTCGAGGGAGGACAGCCCCAGGCGGCGGGCGACCTCGGATAGCTGGCCGGTTTCGTAGAGGAGGGCCCGGGCGACGTAGCGGGTGACGTCCTTGGGTTCGACCCTGCGCTCACGGGTGGCGAGCCCGCTGCGGCGGGCGATGTCGCCGAATCCGGAGCAGACACTGGCCTGCGAGCGGTATGCCGATGAAGCCGTAGTGACCAGGCGTGGCGGCGGCCCTGCTTCCGTGTCGCGCAGGAGGTGGGTGCGGCGCAGCCACAGCATCCGTACTCCCCACTCGTCGAGGTGGCAGCTGCGGCCGCGGGTTCGGGTGGCGCCGTTCGTCCATACCTCGGCTTCGGTGAGGTCAAGGTCGTCCGTTGTCGCGGCGGCGATCTCCGCGGTGTGCAGTCCGGCCAGGAGCAGGGCCAGGAGGGCTGCGTGGCGCGTGGCCGGCATGCCGCGTTCCGCGTGGAAGCGGAGCAACTGCACGTCCTGGTCGGTCAGTTCGGTTCCCCGCTTGCGGGGGTTCCGGGGAATTGGCGGAAGGTCGACGAGCGGGGCCGCTTTGGTCAGGCCGAGGGCCCGTGCCTCTGCGAAGAGCGATTCAAGGGCTGAACGGCGCTGGCGGCGGGTGCCGCCGGCCGGGTTGAGGATAATGCCCCGGTGACGGTCATGTCCTGGCGCATCGATGAAGTACGAGGCGAGCTGGGCGGAGACGTCGTCCAGGTAGGTCACGCCCTGCGCCTCGGCGAAGCGTAGGAGACGTTCGACGATCTGGGTGTAGAGGATGACGGTCTCGAGGCTGAGTTCGCCGCCGGCGGCGCGTTGCCGCCAGACGCGGGCGACGGACAGGAGAGCGTTCTTGATTTTCGTCCTGGCCACGGGCACCTTCCCGTTTCAGGCCGCGCGGACAGGCGCGCGGTGCAGTGTTGCGGCGAAGGGGCGCGCGCCCGCTACCGTGGGCCTTGCCCCTCGCCCTGTGCGAGGGCATGCCGAAGCCCCTCGAGCGCGCGGCTGTGCCGCGCGTACCAGTGGTTGAGGCGGGGGTCCGGCAGTGCCACCCGGCCAGGGGATGCGGCGCTGCCGGACCTGCTGTTCGCGCGACGGCCTACGTCATCGACGGCCCCCTCAGCTTGGCGAGGATCGTGGCCAGCCCGTGGAGGTGACCGTGCAGGGCGACCACGTCCTCGGCGGACAGGCGGGCCAGGTCGGCGAGCAGGATCGGCGGGCTGAGCAGACGGATCAGGTCCTCGTTCGTGGTGTGGGGAGCCGGCGCGTCGGCGTGCGGGCGTGGTGGCGGAATGGGGCTCTCGGGCTTCGCGTTCTCGTCCGGGGGGTCGAGAGACGTGCCGGCTGCTACTGAGTCGGCGGCTGCCGTTCGGGGCTGGGTGTGCGGCTTCGGGATGGCGGTGTTCTCGTTCCAGCGCAGGTAACCGTCGTCCTCGGGGTGCAGCATGCCGACGGCCACCATGAGGTCGACGAGGATTTCCACCTTGCGGCGTCCTGTCTCTGCGACGTTGGAGAGCGTCATCAGTTTGCTCACGAGGCCGATCCTTAGCGCGGGGCCCTGGGCCAGGCGTCTGCTCGCGCACAGGGCGAACCAGGACGTTTTCCACGCCTCGCGCAGCGCCCGGAGGCCCTTCCCCTCGCCTGTCTCCCAGGCTCCGGCCGCTCTTTTCCCTGCTTCGGTAGGCCGATAGACGCTCCGTCCCGGCGCGCTCTCGACGAGCCCGTAAGCGCGCACGAAGGCCAGGACGAGCCCGCAGCGGCGGGCCGGGACTCCGGTGACGCTCTCGAGATCGCGTGCTGTGAAGGGGCCTTTGGCTGCACATGACGCCCGGGTGATCGCCAGATGCTCATGGGCGAGGACCCGGTCCGTCGGAAGGGGCTTTCCCGGCGGCGCGGGGGCATTCCGGCGGGTGTGCGTCACCGCCTGACTCCTTCCTCGCAACGAACGCGGGTGTTGACACTCACAGGCTCTTGCCACTTGAATAGCATCATCCAGGGTGGGGCGCACCTTGTCGGCCGCTCCGTCACACTGTTCACATGCCTGGAGGAAATCGACGTGCCCAGAAGCCGTGCGAATACGTCGTCGACGGCCTTTGGCCGTACGCCGTGATGGATCACCATCTCGGGGCGCAGGTGGCCCAGGCGGTGGCCCGCGCACTCGCGGAGGCCATGGAGCGCCAGAAGATCAGCGCCAACGCGCTGGCCCAGGCGAGTGACGTCAATCGGCAGGTGATCTCCAACGTGCTGGCCGGCTCCGTGTGGCCCGACCTGCTCACCGTGGCCAATTTGGAGGGTGCTCTCGGGGAACCGCTCTGGCCCAATCACCTGGAGTGGCCGAGGGACGAGAGTGGGCGCAAGGTGCAGCCGCAGGCCGAGGGGATCACCCGGCAGCGGGATGGTGGCACGGCGGAAAGCGACGAACGCCGCTCTAGAACGTAATGGGCATTCGGGCATGGCTGTTCGACCCTTCGCGGTTGAGTTGGCCGAACGCCCGGTGCGCGCTACCGGAAGCGGGTAGCGTCGAGGACGGCGACCTGAGGGCGCTGACCGCCGCCGTGTCCAGGCCAGAGGGCTACCAACCAAGAGGCCAGACGCGGCGGCGGTCATTTGCTGTGAAGTTGTAGCTGCGGTTTCGGACTCTCAGGCCACGTCACCTTGGGGTCAAGCGGCCTGCCAGGGGGCCGCGAGCCGGTAGAAGACGTTCTTGCCGTTGCCCTCACGGTTGGTCCTCTCGCTCTTGGCCAACACGCCGCGCTTGCAGAGATTGTCCAGAACGGAGCGGTTTCGGCGTACGGCATCGGCGGGTTCGCCGAGGGCCTCGGTGACTGCCCGAGCGCTCCACTCCCGCCGGCCGTCGGTCGAGATCACCTTCATGATGATCACGGATCGCGCTCCCCCGAGGATGACCCGATTTCCGGGAGGGAGCTGCGTGGCCTCGGGCGTACCGGTTTCGGAATCGGCGGGAGGCATGGGCGATTTCCTTGAGTCGGGGACAACGCGCAGGTGCGAACTGGGCGACTGGGTTCGAGTGGCACGCAGCTGCTGGCCCTCCCGCACGGCCGCACGCAGGGTTTCCAGAACACGGCTGGCCTCGTCCCGATTGCCGCGGGCGAGCTCGAGCTCCACCTCAAGCTCGGCGATCGACTCGCGCAGCCGGCGCAGTTGCTCTTCGTGGGACTCGATGAGCGCGTCGCACTCGCGGAGCATCTGCTCCAGGTCCTGAGCCACCCAGTCCGCCGAGGGCAGGTGGCCTTCGAGCTGACTCATGGGAGCCACAGTAGAGGTGGGTAAGGCAGGTCGTCTGCCCATATGGCAGAGGAGGGCAGACACGATCAGACCCGGTCGGGGATGGCGGGCACACGATCGGTATTGCGCCCAGACAGACCTGCCGCCTCTCCCCGTCACCGAACACAGAGAGCTAGAGGGACACGGCCACATCCCCGATGGTGCACGAATGCAAGGCTTAAGCGTCATCAGCATCCGGGGTTGCTCATCAAACCTGGTCTCTGACGCTGACTGCCATGTCCTGCGGCGTAGTGATGCCCTGCCTTTCACACGGTGATGGAGTCGAAGCCCCGTTCAGTGATCTCCTCACGCCCGGAGAGGATCGCGTCGATGGAGGCAGAGCGAACGAGGTGGGCCAGGGCTCCTGCCCAGCCGCCAGTCCTATGGTGTAGCGCCGGCGCCAGCCGGAGCAGGGAGCCGGGCTGGTGATGGCGCAGGCGGAGGGCCTTGTCGAGGGTATCGACCAGGTGTCCCCAATCCGGACCGTACGGTACAGGGGCTGCCTGCACATGAGCCAGACGTCCCTGACCTGCCTCGTGCGCTGACGCGAACGGGTTCTCTGCGGTGCCCGAGGCGGCATAGATGAAGAGGGCCGGGACCTGGTCGGCCAGGAAACGCAGCGCATCAACGACGCGTGAGGATGTTGGGACTTCGGGGAGGGCGTCGTCCACCAGAACCAGCCCCGTTTCCGATGAGACCAGGGCTTCCTGTAACGCCTCAGAGACGGCGGCTGTGCTTGTCCTGCTTGGGCAAGGAGGGAGGCCGACGAGCTTCCCCAGTCGGAGGAGTGCCGTCCGGTCACTGTCGGCCGGGTGAAGGCGCAGGTAAGCGGCTGGGCCGGACGGAAGACCGGTGAAGGCCGTCTGAGCGAAGTGCCGCCCCAGTTCCTTCAGGGCAGTGGTCTTTCCGCTGCGGGGCGGCCCAGTGATCAACAGCCCCTGCCTGCCTCCTGCGGGAGTCTGGTTCAGCATGGCGAGCCGGGCGCCAAGCAGGAGCACCTCCTGGAGAAACGGTGTGCGAAGGACAGGGAGTTGAGCGTGATAGGACAGCCGCTTCTGGACCGAGGCCAGCTCAAGCGACGACTCGCGAGCGGGGACATACCGCAGAGAACGGTGCGTGATGCCGGTGCTCCCCCAGGCCCGCATGGAGGGCGGTGGCCCCAAGCCGTTCGTGGCCAGGGGCACCTGCAACCAGGCATCCGCACTCGTACGCACCCACACCTGATTCGTGTCGTACGGGTCAAATCGGACTTCAACGCGGCCAGTTGACCGCAAGGAGGCGAGGTTGGCGTGGAAGTAACGGCGCCCTTTGACGAGCACACCCCTCTCCGTCACGTGACGGGTCACGCTGGGCAGAAGGCGCTCCACCGCGTGCCTGCCCAGTGGCAGATGCACCCATCCGAGCCTGGCGACACAGGCCTCGTACGCCGAAGAGGGCGTCGCATGTCGGCGGCGGCCGCCTGTCGCCTGCAGCCCCCACTGGGGCTGGTGTTGCCAGACCGACTCCACCCACTGCTCGGCCCGATCCTGCAACCAGCTGATGAGAGAGACGTCGTCATGGGAGGGGTCCCCTGTGAGAGTCTTCAGCTCCGTGCTGAAGAGGGTGACGAGTCTGCGGGTGATGCGCTCTCCGGCTACCTTGTCCACCGGGCGGCGCCTCTCGATCCGGATGCCTGTGGCGTGGCACTCGTCCAGGAACTCGTGTCCCCGGCGCATCCGCAACCTGTCGAAGACCAGTGACTCAGGCAGGATCAGCGGCACGGCCACGCGCTCATCACCACTCCGATGCGCTCCACGCTGAGCAGGTGGACTGCACAGACGGGCCAGCAGGGTCGGTCCGTCCGCCTCCTCTTGGGACGTGTGCACCATCAAGGTGCAGATCATCCGCGTGAGTTCGTCGACCGCGACCGTCATCCGCACTGATTGAAGAGAACGGCGGGCGAGGTGCGTGGGGAGTGCCAGTTCGAACGTGTCAACGTATACGCGCTCGCCAGGCCGGGAGAGCCTGATTCCGTTCTCGTCGACCACGGTGATCCCGTCTGCACCGCCGTGCTGGTCACGCACCGCTTTCACCAGCCGCTGGAACGTAGACCGTGAGGGCAACGGTACCGCGCCAGTGCCGTATTGCGTGTCCAGCATGCGACCCACGGACCGTCGGTATTCCTCGGCCGACGCGGTATGCCCCCACCGGGCGTCGTCCGTCATGAGCGTCAGCAGCATCTCCAGAACACGTGGGTCCTGGCGTGCGCCCGGAGCCGGCTCGCGCACAGTTCGCCCGTCGACCAGTCCGTCGATCCCTTCCGCCTGGTATCGCTGACGACGGCGCCGCACGGTGCGCGCGGAGACACCGGATACCCCCGCTGCCGTGAGTTCGGCGGCCTTGGCTGCTTCCCTTTCGCTCAGCGAGCGGACTGCGGGATCGTACTCAGCGCGGGGCACGGCATCAGGGGCGGATCCGAGGGGCAGACCGCTGATGACTTCCGTGATGTGCCGTTCCCACCAACGGGCTTGGGCGAAGACTGCCTCGGTCGCTGGCGGGACTGGGACCGAAGGAATACGAGGGCCTCGTGTCAGAACCTCGAAGTCCGTGGACAGGACGAGCTCCGCAACCCTGGGACTGACCATGTTGCCCAGCGGATCTGTCAGTTGGACGAAACCGTGTTCGAAACCGGCCACCACCCAAGCTCGACCCTCGAACCGCACCTGGTCGCCCAGGCCCAGGCGCGGGGGCCACGACCCATCCATAGGCCTTCCTCATGCGTGTCGTACGGTGACGGCAGGCCCACCGCCATGTGCCAACCTTGCCCATAAAACTAAAGAGGATTAAGCAATACGGCGAAAGACTGCCGAGAGAGCTGGATCAAGACGGATGCACAGCGCGCTCGCGAATTCGATGCCTGAGGTGAGGTTGAGGCGACGGGGTACATGCCGAAGGCAGGGCAGAGACTCGTCGGGCACAATCGAGAGGGCTCCCCCAGGTGGGCATACGCTTTCTCTGGCAGCGCGAGCGGTCGGCGACCGCCTGATCGGTGGTGACCGCGCCGAGCACCTTGAGTACGTGGTCCGAGCTCTGGGTCAGCAGGTGGTTGCTGAGCTTGACGCCTTGCCCGGCGCGGCCGTTCCAGACGGTCTCGAAGACGCCGCGCATCCAATCGGGAAGGCGCGCGGGCACACCGTGGCATCCCAGCAGGCGTCGTTGATGCCCTGCCCGGCGATGGGGTGGTTGGTGACGACGGTGTCGAAGGGCCTGTCCCGGCACTGTCTCGACTTGAAGTACCTCGCATGGTGTTGGGCCGTGCCTGAAGTAAAGCGCGAGGCTCGGGACGATGTTGAGGCGACAGGACACGGCGGCGCGTGATCACTTCGCCTCCGCATCCCGACAGCTCCAGCATCTTCAGCCGCTGGTCGACCGACTGGGACCGCCTTTGTCACCGAGTCAGTCCACGGTTGGGCTGCTGCGCGGTTGAGCACGGTGAAGCCGGTCATCCGCCTCTTGGGCTCCCATGTCCACAGCTCGAGTCCTCCTCCAGGCCAGGGCCTACGCGAACATCACCCGTGTCGACATCATCCTCCGGTGGGGGCGGCGTCCGGGACGCGGTCGGAGACCACCGTCATGGTGTGTCATTCGCCGTCCATGAGGGGCTGGGCCTGAACACTGCCCGGTGACAGGCCCCGTCGAGCACCCTTCACTTGGTGACCGAGCGGCCCGCCGTGAAGACATGTTGGATCCGGCGGAGGGCGGCCAATTCGGTCAAGGGGTTGCCATCGATGATGATGAGGTCGGCGCGCATGCCGGGCGCCAAGGCGCCGGTATCGGACAATCCGAGGGCATGGGCGGGGTTGACAGTGGCCATATCGAGGATCTCGGCGTGTTTGAAGCCGAGCGAGGCGAAGAACTCGAGCATGCCGACGTAGTCGTCGAACCGTGCCCCCGGCACGCCGGCGTCTGTGCCGGCGATGAACCGGACACCGGCCTCGCGCATCTCCTGAATGACCTCGATCATCGCCTTTGAGCGTTCGGGCCCCATCTGCTCAAGGAATAGTTTCCAGTCCCCGGAGACGCAGCGGCAGATGGAGATGTCGTTGTCGACGATACGCTGCGTGATCGCTGGGTCGTAGACGATGCCCTCCGCGGTGCGCCAGGAACAGTGCTCAATAGTCTGGACGCCAGCAGCCACACAATGACCAATGGTCTCAGTGCCGTGAGCGTGAGCGGCCACTCGGAGGCCATGGCGTGTCGCTTCCTCGACAATCAGGTGCAGTTGGCGGGGTGTGAACTGCGCCTCCCACATGCGTGGACCGTTCGGGGTGAGCGCGCCGCCAGAGGCCATCACCTTGATCAGGTCGGCTCCGGCTGCCGCGTTGCGGGCAATCTGTGTTCGGATGTCTTCATCCGTGGTCACTTCGCCGCCGAGGAAGCCGCAGTGACCGCCGCGTGATGTCAATGGTGCGGTTGCCGCGACGATACGGGGTCCAACTGTGATCCCGGAGTCGATGGAGGCACGCAACGCCACGGTGAGCCCGTCACGGTCGCCGAGATCGCGTACGGTCGTCACCCCTGCTGCCAGCATCTGCCGGGCACGGTCCGCCATAGCGGTGGACAGCTCATACGGGTTGGCGTCGGCCACTGCGCTGATCAAGTTCGGACCCGCATCGAAGGCGAGGTGGACATGACAGTCCATCATTCCGGGCATCACTGTCGCTCCGGGACACCGCAACCGAGGCACTTGCGTATCCGCTAACGCGTCCAACTGGGTGGCAGGACCGACCGCGGCGATGACGCCGGACTCGACGAGCACGGCGCCGTCGACGATCACCTGGTCCGCAGGCCCGGCGATGACACGATGCGCAGTGATCAGTACCTTGTTCACGATTTCCTCTCGCGTAGGGCGTGGGATACGGCGATGAGTTCACGGGCGTCGGCGCCCAGGTCATTGCTGGCCGGTAACGCGATCCGAGCGGCGGACAACTCGGTATGCGGAGACTCGCTAGTCTGCTTCAGCGCCAGTGCCTTGGTGATGTGCCGAGCGATTTGATCGGCCGGGCCATGGGCGAGATCGGCATCAGGCGCGACACGCGTCACGTAGGGACTAAGGCGCACCAGTCCATCTCGGCATTCGATGAGCCGACGATAGAACCGCTGCTCGTGGGTACGGGGCTGACGGAGACGATCCCAGTTGGAACCGGCTGGTGTCCGGTTGAGCACGAGTTCTGGGTAGGCGGTGGTCAGGGCCGTCCACAGAGGAGTGAGCTCGTGGTACATGCGGCGGTGGTGCACGATCGACCGCAGGCGTGTGATCAACTGAACGCAGGCCGAGTAACAGATTCCAATGAGAACGATTCCCATGGCCCAGTCGGTTATGGACCAGTTCACCGTATTGAACGCCTCGTGCGACCCGGGCTTGTCGATGCGCAGAATCACCAGAATCATCCGGTTGACTGCGGTGATGGTCAGTCCGAGGAGTCCCAGGGCCATGGTGCACAAGCCGAGTCCGAGGTGCCGGGACGCTTTGCGCCCGTAGCGCAGAGCCCAGACCGCGGAGGCTAGGTAGGCGTAGACGAAGTAGGCGTTCCCGATGATGTAGAACGAGGCGATGGTCGGCTCCGCCATGTATGGGGTGCCCAATGAGTGGCCTCGCATCGTCGCAGGTGTGGCGGCCATGGAGATCGCTAGGGCGATCAGGGCACCGGCGAGGAGGCTGGCGTTGGTCCGTACCTGCCGACGATATGAGCCGTTCTTGCCGCGCGCAGAGGAGGTGAAGAACAGGATGAGGGAGAACAGGCCCGACATGTAGATTCCGTTGAACGCCACCTTGCCGACGCCGACGGCCGTGGCGGCGTCGATCGCCCCGTTGACCTCGGGAAGGCTGAGTACTTCTCCGCACAGCAGCATGAGCAAGGAGGCGGCGAGAAAGCGCAGCACCCTGTCGTGGGGCGCGCGTGCCAGGTCGATGCCCTTCCAGAGCACCCCGATGCTCAGCAAGGCGATCAGAGGCACTTGGAACATTACATCCACCCCCACTGGGGGCTCAGTGCGGAGCGCAGCGGACCGAGAGCTGGGTCCTCGGGTGCACGGGGAGTGATGTAGTCGATGATCACCGCCCACTCCTGGATGATCGTCGCTATCAGTTCGGCCTCGCGCTCGTAGTCCTCGGAGTAGCAGGTACGACGAAAGCCTCGTGTGGTCAAGTCGTGAGGGAATTCCGGGCCAAGATCAGGGAGATCGTCGCCTATGTCACCGTCATCCTGGTGATCGGCGAGGATATGGCCTACCTCATGCAGGATGATGTGATCCTGGTGAACGCGGGTGGTTTCCTTCTGATAGAAGATCACCTCTTCGTCCGTACGGGACATCCAGAGTCCGAAAGGGCCTGGGACTGGAAGCGCCCAGGGAATCAGCCGGATGGGTTTGCCTAGATGTTCACCGAGCCTGCGGCACAACTCATCGACGCGCAGGGGAGGTTGGATGTCGAGTTTCCGCAGCAGATGTCTGCAGTGGCGGCGGAGCTCACGTTCGCGTACGACCACGGTTTCCTTTCTCATTCTCCAGGGTCGGGATCGAGGGCGCCGTCCTGGTCGAAGATCTCAATCATCTTCAGTAGTTGCTTGCGCATGGCCGGGGTCATCTCACCCGCTCTCATCGCGATCGCTCGTACCTGATGATCGGCAAGTCGCTGCCGCAGGAACTCGTCCTCGGGATCCTCTTGCGCGACCAGCCACTGCACCGTGATCGGTGGTGTCCCCGACGAGCGGTGGTCGTCGAAGAACTTGGCAAGACCCTCCAGCACGCTCAACGTCGGGTTGGTGTGCGACCCGTTGCGCAACATCGCCAGATAACTCCGGGACAAGGTCGTCGGATGCGACGGGTCAGTGGTGACTGCCTTGGCCACCTCGGCGGTGGAGTACTCGCGTTGCCGGCCGTGCGCGTCGGTCCACCGCACCAACGCGAACAGCGAGTTCAAACGCTCAGCCAATGAGCGCTGCTGTTCCTGGTCCCCCTCTGACTTCATGACCATGCTCCTTGCGCCAGTTCGGCCTGTTGCGCCTTCAGGATGGTACAGCCGTCATTCTGCGGCACTTGTTGGACCACACCTCACTCTGGTTGACCTCGACTGAGGCTAGGTGCCAATATCTTGGACGCTTCGCCAAGAACTCGGCCATGCTTGGTCCGGAGCGTACGCGGTGATCAAGGGCGCGGCTGGGGTCGCCGCGCGTATCTACGCCGTACGCCCAGGTGAGGAGGCGCTTCACATTCGCATGTGCAACTCCATGCTGCCGAGGGCGAAGCCGTAGGCGGGTTCATCCCGCTCCCGGCGCCATTCACCCGTCACACCAGAGGTGCCTGTCCACTGCGAAGCCCCGCTGCGGTGATGGCGCCAGTCAGAAGCCGGACCCTTCACGATTCGTGCCCCCTCGTACGGCCAACCTCCCACGTACAGAACGGCAAGAGGACGACCATGAGTCACGCCCTACGCATGTACACCGGTTCGCAGGCCATGGACTTCCTCGGCGGTCCTTGGCGCGAGCTGTACGCCAGGGATACGGCCGCCACGCCGTTCCAATCGCCGGCCTGGCTCATCGCCTGGGTGCAGCATCTCGCCCCGACGATGACACCCGTCATCCTTGTCGCGACGTCCCCGACGGGAAGACCGCTCGCCGCTCTGGCTCTCGCCCGTCACGAGGATGGAGCCGACACGCGCATCGTCCCGCTCTCGGCGCCGTACGCCGAATGCATCCGGCCCGTGGGCCCGCACGCGGATGACCCCGCTGTCGCGGCGTCGTTCGTGTTCCATCTGATGCTGCTGACCGAGGAGGAGGGCGAGAGCGTCAGCATGACGGACGTCCTCGCCACCAGCGGCTTGGGGCGGTCCCTGAAGCAGATATCCCAGAGTGCCGGGTGGAACCGCGTCGACACCAAGTACGCCCGCGTGCGCCTGCCCTTCGTCTATGCCGCTCTGTCCCGCTCCACCCGGCGGGAGCACCAGCGGAGGCAGCGTGCCTGGGATCGTGCCGCCGCGCAGCAGCGGGTGACGTACGCCCGCACGCACCACCCCCAGGCCCTGTTGGACGCCCATGCCGTCATGGCGGCCCTGCGTGCGCCGCGCTGGTACGACCCCCTGTTCTCCGGGTCGAGACCGGTGTCTGACCTGGATCATTGGAGATCTGTCCTGCGCCGGCTCGACGCGACGAAGACGTTCATCGCGACCCTGGCGGTCGATGACACGGTGGTCGCGGCGCGGCTGTGCCTGACGCGCGGCCGCCACTGCTACTCCCTGGTGCCAGTGACGGATGCCGGGCACCGGCACCTCGCCCCGGACCACGCCCTGCTGCGGTACCTCATTGCGGACCTCGGCCGCAAGGGGTTCACCACGCTGCACCTGGGGCGCACGCCGGGCCCCGAACAGGGCGGAGCGGGGCAGTATCAGCCCGAGTGGGCCTCCACCCTGTCGGTCCTCACCACGCCGCACCTCGTGCCGGCCTGACCGCCCCTGTGCCGGGTCGGCATGAGGTTGCGGCCTCAGCTGCCCTGGGGGGAGACGACGGCCGACCTGCCCTGTACGACGGCCTCTTCGAGGACCTCCAGGGTGATGCCGACCTCGCTCAGTACTGTCGCGGCCAAGCCCCGGCCGATCTGAGCGAGCCCGAGCAGCAGGTGATCGCAGTCGATCAGCGCCGAGGACCCCCCTTGTGTCGCCCGTTCCTCCGCGATGGCGATGGCCTTGCGGGAGAAGGGAGTCCACGCGATGCGTTCCGCCGCCTGAGAGGCCCCCCAGCTGAGCCGGGACTCCACCGCCCGATGGATCTTCTCTGGCGAGGCGCCCACCGCGCGCAGGAGGTGGATTGCCGTGTTCTCAGGGACGTCGTCCTCCTCCGCGGTCAGGCCGTACAACAGGTGCTCTGTTCCGAGGTAGTTGTTGCGGTGCTGCACGGCGGCGCGCTTCATGTGTGTCATGGCCTGTCGCAGGCCCTCGGTCAGCATCTCCGGGGTGTACCGCTTGTGCGGCGCGTGGAAGCGCTGCTGAACCGCCTGCCGGGTGACGCCGAGGGCCGCGCCGATGTCCGCCCAGGAGACGCCGTGCATGCGACAGTGCTCGACGTAGTCCTCCACCAAGTCGTCGGCGAGCGCCTGCAGTTGGCCGGAGATGCCGGCGGCCACCGTCAGTAGCGCAAGCCAGTCGGGCTGGTCCTGCCCGCCGGGGCGGTGGGCTGAGTCACACGTCCGGTCCACTTCGGCGATGAGGTCGTCGAGGTCGGGAAGAGTCATGAGGCAAGTACTCCTTGACAGTTGGAAGTTTGTCAAGCTTGGCTTGCCTCTAACGGGAGCGGGGCTGCGGTTTCCGGCCATGGCGGGAGAGGTGCCGTAGGGGCGGCCGGTGGTCGGCGCGCTCAAATCTTGACCCCTCGGATCGCACTGTGTTCGACTCGGCGAACATCGTCGTTCGGATTCGTCGGGGAATGCGGAGCACATGCATGCGTCTGGCTCTCTTCAATGTGTGCGGAAAGATATCGGACGAGCTTGTCCTGAGCTTCAACAGCCTGCCTCCGGACGAGTATGTGAAGTCACAGACTCCGTTTCGTTTCCGGGCGTTCGGAACCGCTCGGATCGAGAGCGACGAGATTCTCTGGCAGGAGGATTCGACCTTCCTGCAGAGCGAGGATCTGAACGGCTATGCGGGAGGGATCGAACGGCGCTTCGGTCCACTGGGAAAGCCGGTGCGTGAGTTCGCCGAGGAACTGGTCCGCGACCCTGGTGTGCGGAAGCTCATCGGGAGTGACGACTTCGTCATCGGTTGTCACCAGATCCGCATCGTCGCTGGTGACGGGCTGGTTGGTCTGCCCGCTCCGGAAGGTTTCCACCGGGACGGATTCGACGGCATCGCCGTGACCGTGGTCGCCGCCGAGAACGTGAGCGGCGGTATCTCGCTCGTCCGTGAAGGGGATGGAGAGGGTGATGTGCTACTGGACCGGGTGATGGCTCCGGGAGAAACGCTCTACCTCGATGACCGCAGGGTCGTGCACTATGTCAGCCCTATCACCCCGAAATTCCCCGGCGCCACTGCCCACCGGGACGTGGTCGTGGTCACCTTTGACTTGACGAGAGAGAGGGAGTCGAGCGCGTGAGCATATCCGAGTACGCCATCCAGCACTGGCTTTTCGACGAGGCGCAGGGAAGGTACGACATCGACCTTGCGGAAAGCGGCGTGCAGTTCCAGCTCCTTGGCGATCTGGAAATTCAGCCGGAATGGGAGCTCGACTACAGCCTCGACCGCGGCCGGCCGCAGCTGCGGCGCGCGATCGCGGACATGTACGGCGGCGTGGCCGTCTCCGCCGATCACGTCGCCGTGACGCACGGCGCCCAGGAGGCGCTCTACCTGCTGTACCGCACGCTGCTCCGGGCCGGTGACCACGTGGTCACCACCAGCCCCGGCTGGCAGCAGGCCTGGGAGGTGCCCCGGCACATCGGATGCGACGTCACCGTGCTGCCCTGGCCGCCCGGCACCCGCTTCGACATCCAGGCGCTGAAGCGGGCCCTGGGAACGCACACCCGGATGATCATCCTCAACAGCCCGGGGAATCCCTCCGGTTGCGTGCTCGGCCCCGACGACTTCACGGCCGTCATGGAGGTGGCGGCCGAGCGGGGCATCTGGGTGGTCAACGACGAGGAGTACCTGCTGGACTTCGGTGAGTCGGTGGTCCACCGCCACCCCCGGGCCATCTCGGTCTCGGGCCTGTCCAAGGTGTTCGGGATGCCCGCCCTGAGGCTGGGATGGGTGTGCGCCGCCGCCGACGTCGTCGAAGGAGTCGTCAACTACAAGCGCTACACCACGGTCTCGAACTCCCTGGTCTGGGAGCGTACGGCCGAGCTCGTGCTGCGGCGCCGCGCGGAGCACGTCGATCGCTACCGGCGCCTGGTGGAACCCGGTCTGCGGACCCTGCGGGAGTTCGCGAATCGGCACAGCGACACCGTGCGGCTGGTCCCGCCGCAGGGCACCCCCTTCGCCTGGGTGAACACCTTGGCCGCGTCCTCCTCCCGGGACATCGCCGAGCGGCTGCTGGAGCACCACCGGACGCTGGTGATGCCGGCCGAGGTCTTCGGCGCTGAAAAGGCACTCCGCGTCAGCTTCGCACGACCGGCGGAGGTCCTGGAGGAGGGCCTGGAACGACTCGGCAAGGTCCTCGCCGACATCGACTGACTCGTTGGCAGCGCAGGCCGGTGGCCGGGCCGACGCGCGCTTCCCCGTGGTGCCCGACGACCGGGCGTGTCCTGTGAACGGGACCGGAGCGGCGTGACGCTGCCCGGAATCGCGGCCCGGCCGGGCGGTGGCGCGGATGGGCGCTGGAGGCCAGGGAGCCGCCGAGGTGCCCCTTGCTGGTGACCGAGGCCAACGCCTTCGCCCGCGCCGACAGCGTCACGTTTGACGCCGCCGGGAGATGCCGTCGGTCCGACTCACCAGTGGCGTTGAGTGATCACCTCGGCGAGTGACGTGAGCGTCCGGACGCCCTCGGGTTCCGGATCGGCCGCCGCCAGTGCCGCCAGGGCCCTGTCCCGCTGCCGTTGTGCCTCCTGTTCCGCCCAGGCGCGCCCGCCCGCCTGGTCGACCAGACGGGCGGCCTCGCGGATCTCGGTCTCACCGAGCGGCCCGGTCCCCGACAGGTACACCTCGGCAAGCCGCCAGGCCTCGGGCACGTCTGCGCGCAGCGCCGCAACGACCGGCAACGTCTTCTTGCGCCGCCTGAGGTCCGCCCCGACCGGCTTGCCCGAGACCGAGCTGCGGCCCCAGATGCCCAGCAGGTCGTCGACGAGCTGGAAGGCCAGCCCCATGTGGTGTCCGAACCGGCGCAGGGCGTTCGTCTGCCGCGGTGTCGCCCGCGCCGCCAGCCCACCGAGCGCACATGCACTCGACAGCAGCGCTGCCGTCTTCCCGGCGGCCATGGCCAGGCACTCGTCGAGATCGACATCCGTGCGCTGCTCGAAGGCCAGGTCCGCGCTCTGTCCGGCCACCAGGGCCAGCAGCGCGTCGCACAGCTCCCCGAGCATCGTGCGGTCCTCGGCCAGCACCTCCATCGCCACGACCAGCAGTGCGTCTCCCGTCAACACGGCCTGCGCGTCGCCGAACAGGGACCACACCGCCGGGCGTTTGCGGCGCAGCGCGTCCCGGTCCATGAGGTCGTCGTGCACGAGCGAGAAGTTGTGGACCAGCTCGACACCCGCGGCCGCCGGTACCGCCTGTTCCGGATCGGCGCCCATGGCCCGCGCGGAGGCGACGACCAGCGCTCCGCGTATCCCCTTGCCCCAGTCTCCGGTGGCCGGGTTGCCCTCCTGGTCCCGCCAGCCGAAGTGGTACTCCGCCACGGCACGCGTCGGCTCGGGCAGCCGTCGTACGGCCTTGCGCAGGGCCGGTTCCGTCAGCTGCCGGACCTGGGACAGCAGACCCCACACGTCCTGCTCGGCGCTGACGGCGGTCACGGTCGCACGTCCATCAGGTCGGCCTCCAGGTAGCTGCCAGGGTCGCCCTCCGCCGGACCGGGCGCGTAGCGCTGCGTGCGCCGCGACCAGTCGAGGTTGCCGCGCATCCACGACCGCATCCCCGCCAGAGCCGGACGCAGCCACGGCACGTCGTCGGGGTGCTCTCGCAGCAGGCGCTCCTCGGCGGCCAGGAAGACCTCCGTGCGCTGCGCGATCGCGGCGCCCACCGCCTCCAGCGCCTGGCGCTCATCGAGCCGGCGGTGGTGCTCCACGACGTAGACGAGGTTGTGGACCTCGCCCAGGGAACGCTCCTTGGACAGCGAGTGCACGTCGTTGACCCAGCACACGACGTCGCAGGCGGCGTCCAGCGCGGTGCGGAACGTGGGCGCGGTGTAGTCCTCGGCCGGGACCTCCACCCGCTCCACGATCTCGATGAGGTCCATGCACACGTAGATGGCGCCGGTGTGCCGCCGGTTGGCGATGTAGGAGTCCTCGGACGGTACGGCCCCGCATCCGGTTCCCGGCCTCCCAGACGGTGGCCGCGGTCAGGCACTGCTCCAGATGGTCCGCGAACCTCCCGTGCCACGCCGGCGACGCCCGGCTCGCCGTACGGTGCCACAGGTCCGCGAGCGCGTCGGCGGCCGGGGGCAGGGGCGTGCCACGCTCTGCGGACGGATCGTCGAGTATCCGCCGCATCAGGCGGACCGCCTGCGCCATGCGTTCCGGGGAGCGGCCGAAGTCCCCGTCGTCCAGCTGGTCGTCCACCAGGAAGAGCCACGCGAACCACTCGGCCATCAGCTTCAGCGTCTCCGCATCGGCCGTCGGATAGACCAGCGCCGCGAACCAGCCGAAGTCCGCGCGTTCGAAGCGTTCCCGGGCGCGGGTACCGCGCAGGAGGCCGGTGTCCCGCGTCCAGATCGACAGGTGCTTACGGGCTTGTGGGGCGTGCGGGCTGACCGCGAAGGGGAACGGGCAGGCTACGTCGATCACAGCAGCTCCAGTGGAGAGGGGGTGGGGGGCTTCAGCGGCGTACGAGGCGGAGGTGGACCCCGCCGCGCGGGTGCAGCGTGATCAGCGGCTCCGGTTCCACGACGGGCGCACCGTCCGGCAGCAGCAGCCGGTGTCCGCGCGCCACCGTGGCGAGCGCCAGCGTCAGTTCGGTCAGGGCGAAGTGCTTGCCGATGCACACGCGTCGGCCGCTGCCGAAGGGGATGTACGCGTGCTTCGGTCGCGCGGCCACGCGCTCCGGCGCGAAGTTCTCTGGGTCGAACCGATCGGGGTCCGGCCAGAACTCCGGGTGCCGATGCAGCAGATAGCTGTTGAGGAGCACGTTGCTGCCGGACGGAATGCGGTAGCCGGCGATGACGTCCTCTTCGCGCGCGTGCCGCATGGTCTGGTAGGCGGGGGAGTAGATACGCAGCGTCTCGTCGATAACCCTGCGGGTGTAGGTGAGCTGCGGCAGGTCCTCGAACCGCGGGACGCGTCCCGCGAGCACCTGGTCGACCTCGGCGTGCAGGCGCTGCTCTGCCTGCGGATGCCGTGCCAACAGGTAGAACGCCCAGGAGAGGGTGTTGGTCGTGGTTTCGAAGGCGCCGATGCAGAGGTTGAGCACCTCGTGGTGGAGCTGTTCCAGGTCCATTGCGGTGCCGTCGTCGTCCACGCTGTGCAGGAGCAGCGTCAGCAGGTCCGGCCGCTGCGGGTCCGTCTGCCCGGCGCCCTCGCCGCTCAGTCGCTCGCGGATCACGCCGGAGACGAAGTGGTCCATGTCGTCGATGGCGCTGCGCAGCCGACGGCGGCGCGCGGTGGGCCAGCTCAGCGGCGGGAAGGGGAACCGGAAGAACGAGCCGAGCACATTGTTGGCGGCGGCGAAGGCGCGCTCGAAGGCCTGGGCGGCCCGGCTCACGTCGGCGCTGAACAGCGATCGGTTGACGATCCGCAGCGCCAGCTGGCCTATCTCGTCGGTGACGTCCAGGACGTCACCAGCGGAACGCGGGCGGCGCTCCCAGCGCTCCAGCATGTGCACGGTCTCACTCGTCATGTTCTCGGCGAACCCGGCGACCGTGCGCGGGGTGAAATGGGGCGCCATCATGCGCCGCTGGCGGCTCCACTGCTCCTTGTCGGCTATGGAGATCAGGCCGTTGCGGAGCACGGGTCTGACGACCTTGAAGATGGTCGCGTCCTTGTCGTAGCGCTCCTCCCCGTCCACGAGGATGTGCTGGATGTGGTCGGGGTGGTTGGCCAGGACCATGGGGACACCGAGGGGACTGAACCGGAACAGGTCGCCGTGGCGGCGGATGTTCTCGGCCAGGAAGCCCAACTGGTCGCGTTTGAAGGCGAGCGCGCCGCCGAACAGGTTGCGGGCTCCGGCGACGGGAAGTTCTCGCGGTGTCATGAGGCAGCGGCTCCGTGGGGGAAGAGGAGGCGGACGGTGGTCGCGGTGTGCGGGTGGGCGGCGCGGGGATGAACGGTGCGAGGGTGGGCGGCGCGGCGATTCCGCGTCCGCTCGCCGGCCGCTCGTGGCCGGTTATGGCGTCGGCTCCCGTCCCGGTCCGCGCAGTCCGGCCAAGAGCCGTACCCCCGGGCCCGTCATCAGCGTGGTTACCAGGGCGACCAGGGTGAGCATGGCGAACATCTCGCCGTCGATGAGCCGGGCCTCGTGGCCGATGCCCAGCACCACCAGTTCGGTGAGTCCTCGTGCGTTCATCAACAGGCCGAGGGTCGCCGCCTCCCTGCGGCCCATCCCGCACAAGTGGGCGGCCAGGGCGACACCGCCGACCTTGGTGACGATCGCCACGGCCGTCAGCAGACAGGCGACGGCCAGCGTCTCGGTGGTGAGCGGCAGGTCGCCCAGATCCACGGACAGACCGAAGCCCAGGAAGAAGAACGGCAGGAGCAGGTGCGCCATGGTGCCGAGCGAGGGGACGACGGAGGTCTCGGGAGGCAGCGCCGCCGGCCAGGCCAGCCCGAAGAGGAAGGCCCCGATGAGCTGGTGGATTCCGAGCAGGGCCGTGATCCCCGCCGAGCCCGCGATACCGACGACGGCGATCACCAGCACGAACGCGGCCTTCGGTTGCCGGTCGCCGTGGACCAGGTAACGGGCCAGTCCGGCACGGACCGGACCGAGCAGGACGACGGCCGTCAGCAGCGTCAGGAGCACGGGCCGCCACAGCGAGGACAGGTCACCGCCCTGCGCCAGGAGCAGGGTCGCCGTCAGCAGCAGCCAGCAGATGCCGTCACCGATGGCGGCGGAGAAGAGACTGAGGCGTCCCGTGCGCGTTCGGATCAGGTCCAGGTCGGTGAGGATGCGCGCGAGGACCGGGAAGGCGGTGATGCTGAGCGCGCAGCCGACGAAGAGGGCGAACGTGAGACTGTCACCGGCGGCGCCCGCGAACCGCGACGCCAGCGGCAGGGCGATGGCGGTGCCCGCCGCGAACGGCAGCACGAGGGAGGTCAGGGCGATCAGGCCGCCGTCGCGACCGGACCGGTCACGGCTGTTGCGTACGACCTCCTGGCCGACGCCGAACATGAACAGCACGAGGCCGAGTTGGGCCAGCGCGTCGATGCCGGTGACGGCGGCCTGGGGGAAGAGCCAGGCCCGGACGGACGGGGCGAGGCGGTCCAGCACCGTCGGGCCGAGGGTGATGCCCGCCAGGAGTTCGCCGATGACCTGGGGCTGCCCGAGGCGTGCCGCGAGCAGGCCGGCCAGCCGGGCCGCGCCCACCACCACCGCGATGGCGAAGAACAGCGCCGCGGCCGCGTGGTTCTCGGGACTCCCGGCAGCCGCGCGGGCCGGGCGGTCGCCGTGGGAGACCAGGAGCACGGTGGCGGCAAGCAGGGGCAGGACGACCAGCAGTCCGTAACCGAGGGCACGACGGCGGGCAGGGGAAGAACCCCCGCCGTCGCGGGCGGACGACTGGGAGGTGTTCTTCTCGACAGCACGTTGCGTCACATTCACCTCGTCCATGGGAGTCGGAGGGCCAGGAGCGCGCAGCGCTGCAACCAGCCTGGGCAGCCGCGTAGTTGGGAAAGCCGAGCGGGCTCCGCGGCCTTGCCGGACGAAGCGTGAAGGTAGCGAACGGTCCGCTTCCGGGTCCAGGAATGTGCCGTCGGACAGGGCCGTCCGCACATGACGACGCCCACGTCGTCCGATGTGCCGGCGACGTGGGCGTCGATGCGGGAACACCCGCGGGCGAGGGGGGCCGCACGCGGGAACGCGGCAGGCCAGGGGCCTGTGATTCGGTTCCCTCGGGGGTCGGCTAGGCGTTCTCCGGTACGGCGACGGGTGCGGCCGCGCGGCGTTCGGCCGCCGTGAGCAACAGGGTCGGTGCGGTGGCCAGGACCGCCGTGGCGAGGACCCACCAGAAGGTGGTGCCGAAGGCGGAGGCCTGTGCCGTCGCGCTGCTCGCGGAACCGAGTTCGTTCTGCAGGATCACCGCGAACAGGGCCGTGCCCGTGGAGCCGCCCACGCGCTGCAGGATGCCGATCTGGATCGTGGCGTCGTTGACCTTGGCCGGAGGGATGACCCGGTAGGCGGCGGTGGTCGCGGGGATGGCGCACGCCCCGATCCCGAAGCCGCGGAGGACCATGGCCAGCCCCAGGAACCAGTAGGAGGAGTCCGCGTCGATGACCAGGAAGGGGACGGTGGCGACGGTGCTGACGGCGCCGCCGAGGAGGGCCGCCCGTCCGCTGCCCAGTTTGTCCGTCAGCCGGGCGCTGACCATCATCGCGAAACCGGCCCCGATGCCCTGGGGGATCAGCAGCAGGCCCGTGGCCACGGGGTCCTCGCCGCGCACGATCTGGAAGTAGAGCGGCATCAGGATGACCGATCCGAAGACCGCGGAGCCGAGGCAGACGTTGGTCAGCTGGGCCGCCGAGTAGAGCTTGTTGCGGAACAGACGGATGTCGACGAGGGGTTGGGCGGCCCGCAGCGCGTGGAGGGCGAAGAGGGCGATCAGGACCACGCCGACGGCGAGCGAGACGAGCACCTGCGCGGACATCACGCGCGCGGTCGTACCGATCTCGGCGAGACCGTAGGTGAGGGCCGCGAATCCGAGGGACATCAGGAACAGGCCCGGGACGTCGAGCCGCCCGCCCTGCTGCGCGGTGTCCGCCGGAACCAGCCACTGGGCGAGGACGACGGTCAGCACCCCGATCGGCACGTTGATGTAGAAGATCCAGTGCCAGCCCGCGTGTTCGACCAGGAAGCCGCCCAGCACGGGGCCGAACACCGGGGCGAGCAGGGTCGGGATCCCGCTGATGCTCATGACGCGGGCGAGACGCTCGGGACCCGCGAGCCGCACGATGATCATCGTGGCGATCGGCAGCGCGAGACCGCCGGCGGCGCCCTGGAGGGCGCGGAAGGCGATCAACTGCTCGACGTTCTGGGCGAGTCCGCAGGCCAGTGAGGCGACGGTGAAGCCGGCGATGGACAACACGTACACCCGCTTGGCCCCGAAGGTGGCCGCGGCCCAACCGCTCGCCGGGATCACGGCCGCGAGCCCCAGGAGATAGGCCGTGACCAGCCACTGGATCGTGGCCAGCGACGTGTCGAGGTCGTCGGACAGGGAACGCAGGGCGACGTTGACGATCGTCGCGTCGAGGTACGTCATGACCGAGCCGAGCACGGTCACCAGGACGACCCGGCGTAACACGGGCGGGAAACGCAGGGGGGTGGGGGGAGAGGCGTTCATGCGCGATCCGCTTCCTTGCGTGTCGACGGCAAGCAGGACTCGGCAATGTTTGATTGACAAATCGAGTTTGTCAAGGCAGCCTTGCCACTCGGTGTCGGGCTCTTGTTCGGGGTGGGCGACTCTCTGACGTGTCGTCAGATGGGCTTGTGCGCATGTGAGTAGCCGGAATCCGGTCACTTCCCGACAGGGTCGAGCCATTGGTCGGCCGCCTGTGTTTGACGGGTCGACGCGCGGTGTCGAGGGCCCGAGTCGCGAGCGGGCTGTTTCTTCCCACCCAACATCCAGCGTTGCTCTAATCGATTGCCGGTACGGGTCAATTCGAGGACGTGCTCAAGCAACGTGCACGTCGGGGGAGTTCACGGTGATCCAACGGCCTTCTGACGACTTTCGCGTGGGCATGAGGCGCCTGGCCGGCGGGGTCTGCGTGATCAGCGGAAGCACGAAAAGCGGTGAGCCGTGCGGTCTTACGGCAACCGCCGTCTGCTCCCTCACGGCGGACCCTCCGTCGCTCGTCGCGTGCATCAACAAGGACACCCGGCTCGGGGCGGCCGTCCGGACGGCCCCGGCCTTCGCCGTCAACGTATTGTCCGCCCGGCAGCGGCCCGTCGCCGAGGCGTTCGCCGGACTGATCTCGGGAGTATGGGGCGAAGCCCGCTTCTCCTACGGGGAGTGGCGCGAGGAACGGCCGGGTGTGCCCTTGCTCGCGGATTCCCCGGCGAGTTTCGTCTGCGAACTCGACCAGGTCGTCGACCGCTCGACCCATCTTCTGCTGATCGGCCTCGTCGTGGAGGTGCGTCTGGCCCCGCAGGAATCAGACCCGTTGCTCTATGTGGACCGTCAGTTCGTTCAGTCGACTCACAAGGTGGACTCCCCATGATTCCCTGGATCGATGCGTCGGCGACCAGATCGCCCTCCTTCACCTCCGCCCTGCACGGATTGGGTGAAGAACTGGCGGCGCATGGATTCACCTCCGATTCCGCCGCATCACTTCTCGGAGCGGCGGGCGATACGGACCTGTTGCGCAACTCCGCCCTCTACTCCCTCTGGTCACGAGACCGAGCAAACGAACTCTCCGCCGACCCGGCGGGCGTGCTGACGGAACTCTTCGTCAGGAACGGCGAGATCGCGCTCGACCTCTACGAGCGCCGGATCTCCCGTACCCTGCGCTCCGCGTTCGACGCGCTTCAAATCATGCAGGAAACCGGCGGAAAGATAAGCGCCCGTGTCTCCATCTCGCCGCTCGGGTCAGCGTATTACCTCTCGGATCAGTTGTTCGAGTGCCGGGCGGAATTCGACGGGTACCCGGTCATGGCCAAAAAAGCCGAAGGCGCCTTCGACCCGGTGATGCCCCCGCACGCCAGCACCCTGCTTCTGCTGCAGAACACCGCACCCCGCGGAAAACGACTCCTGGACGTGGGCACCGGGTCCGGTGTCCTGGCGCTGCACCGCTCCGACCGCTACGCGTCCGTGGCGGGTATCGACATCGATCCGCGAGCCGTGGCCTACGCCCGCCTGAACGCGCTTCTCGCCGGACGCGAAGCGGCCTTCGAGGTGGGGGACTTCCGCGCGGGACTGGAGGAGTTCGGTCCCGTCGACCACGTCCTGTTCAACGCGCCAGGCCGCGCCCCCGGCCGGCCGGACCCGTCCGGGGACGCTCCCGTCCTCGACGCGTCAGGCCTGGTCAAAGACGTCGTCGGGTGCCTTCCCAAAGCGCTCGCCGCCCCTGGAGGGCTGGCCGAGATCCTCGTCATCGTTCCTGTGCCGCATCGCCTGCCGGGTGCCGAGGACGTGGTGGCGGAGTGGCTTGGCGGCCCCGCCCCGCTCGCCGGAGTGAAGGTGACCGAGGTGGCCGACCCCGCCCTCAGCGTCCCCGCCGACGCCATCGACAGACTCCGCATCCAGCCCGGCTGCCTGCTCGCCGACGACCGCGCGGAAGCGGAGTCCCTGGTGAGGTCCCTCAAGCGGGGGGGTATCCGCAACGTCGCACCGGCCATCGTCTCGATTTCTTCCTGAGCCGGTCTGTTCCATTTACAGCAATGAACGGGGGAATTCCCATGAACGTACGACGCCCCGGTGTCTCTTCGGTGAAGGTCCAGAAGAAACGCACCAGCCTGACCTTTCCACGGGCCGTTCCCCTGGAGGCCTGGATCTCGATCGGTGTCGAAATATTCTCCATCACGGACGCCTCGTCCTGGTGGCTCGGCGACTGGCTCATCTACGGGCAGAACCGGTACCCGGACCGCTACAAACGAGCAATCGAGGCGAGCTCGCTCCACTACAAGACACTGCGGAACTACGCCTGGGTGGCAAGAAGGTTCGACGTGTCCCGTCGACGGGACACGCTGAGCATGCAACACCACGCCGAAGTCGCGGCCCTGACCGAGGAAGAACAGGAGCTGTGGCTCGACCGTGCCGAGCAGGAGGGATGGTCCGTCACCGAACTGCGCCGGAATATCAAGGAAAGCAAGGCGACCGGCGACAGAATCCAGGACGTCACCGCTGCCACCGTCACGCTCAAAGCGCCGGCCGAACGAATGCGGCGCTGGGAACAAGCCGCGAGCAGAGCCGGAACCTCACTCGACGAGTGGATTCAGCGAGTACTCGACAGGGAAGCGGTGGAGCTTCTTCAGCATGGCGATCTCGTCGGTGTCGGTCAACGGCACCTGCCCCTCTGAACCTTGACGCCCGAGAAGGGCCATAAATAGCATCCGCTGTCGCTGGTCACAGCCTACTCCGGCGTGTGGAATGAGGTATCGGGATGATGGGTGCAGACGAATACTCCGTGGTGGTCAACCATGAGGAGCAGTACTCGATCTGGCCAAAGGAAAAGGAATTGCCAACGGGGTGGCGTGAGGCGGGATTCAGTGGTCCGAAGGAGGACTGCCTAGCCCATATCGAAAACGTGTGGACCGACATACGGCCGTTGAGCGTGCGCAAGGCCGTCGCAGCGAACACGGCTCAGGAGGGCTGAGCGGAAATGCCGGATCGGTCTCTGCTCCACGAGTTGGTTTCCGACCAGGCGCGGATTTCTCCCGAATCGGTTGCCGTGGTCTGCGGAACGGAACAGATCAGCTATGGCGAACTCGACGGGCGCGCCAGTCAACTGGCCCGGTTCCTGCGCGAGCGGGGAGCCGGACCGGAAACCGTGGTCGGGCTGTGCCTGGAGCGGGGGATCGACCAGGTGGTGGCTCTGCTCGCCGTCATGAAGGCGGGCGGTGCCTACCTGCCGCTGGACCCGGCGGATCCACCGGACCGCGTGGCCTTCATGCTCGCGGACGCCGGCGCGCCCCTGGTCCTGAGCCGATCCGGCATCACCTCCCCCTGGCCCGACGGTCCGTGGACGGTGGTCGACGTCGACGACACCGCGGACGAGGTCGCGCGGTACTCCGCGGCACCCCTCGACAGCCGCGGCGACGCCGACAACGCCATCTACGTGATCTACACATCAGGATCCACGGGTACCCCCAAGGGCGTCGTCGTCCCGCACCGCGCGGTCGTCAACCTCGCCCGGGCGCAGCGCACGCTGTACCGGCACGGGCCGGGGGAGCGTGTGCTCCAGCTGGCCCCGGTGCGGTTCGACGCCAGCGTCTTCGACTTCTGCCTCGCCCTGTGCAACGGCGGCACCCTGGTCCTGCTGCCGCCGGACACCGTCGGCTCCGGCGGCGACCTGTTGAACGTGCTGGAGAAGTACGAGGTCACCACGGCCGCCGTGCTCTCCGCCGCGCTCCAGTCCATGCCGCGGGCCGAACTGCCGCGGCTCCGGCAGCTGATCTCCGGCGGTGAGGCCGTGCCACCCGAGGTCGCCGACCACTGGGCGAAGGGCCGCGTCTTCGTCAGCGCCTACGGCCCCACCGAGGCCACGGTCATCTGCACCAGCGGCGAGGTATCGCCGCCGGTCCGCGACTACCCGTCGATCGGCGTCGCCCTCCCCGGCACCACCGTCCACGTGCTCGACGCGGACATGCGACCGGTCGCAGCGGGGCAGCGAGGCGAGATCTACGTCGGCGGAGCGGGTGTGGCCCGGGGATACGCCGGCCGCCCGGCCCAGACGGCGGACCGCTTCGTGCCGGACCCCTTCTCCGGCGAACCCGGCGCCCGGCTCTACCGCACCGGGGACTACGGCAGCCGCTCCGAGGACGGCACCATCACCTTCCTCGGCCGCGTGGACGACCAGGTGAAGATCCGGGGTTTCCGAGTCGAACTGGGCGAGGTCGAGGCGCACGTCCTGGCCCACCCGGACGTCCGGGAGGCCGCCGTCACGGCGCGCGAGGACACGCCCGGCGACAAACGGCTGGTCGCCTACGTCGTCGCCGCCGACGGCGCCCTCCCTCAGGCGCGGCTCAGGTCCGACCTGCGCGGCCGGCTGCCCGACTACATGGTGCCCTCCGCGGTCGTGGTCCTCCCCGAACTGCCGAAGACGGCCAGCGGCAAGGTGGACCGGCAGGCACTGCCCCGGCCGAGCGGCTCCCGGGCCGAGGACGCCCTCGCCCCCGTCGCCGCCCGGACACCCGTGCAGGAGACCATCGCCGCCATCTGGGCGGAGGTCCTCGGCGTCGAACGAGTCGGCCTCGACGACGACTTCTACGACCTCGGCGGTCACTCGCTGCTGGCCGCCCAGGTCATGGCCCGGGTACGGGAGGCGTTCGGCGTCGACCTGCAGATCTCCGCGCTGCTCGACGGGCCGGACGTGGACCGGCTCGCTGCACGGGTGGAGTCCGCCCGGGCGGACAGCACGGACGGATCCGGGCTGGGCGAGACGGACGGGCCCGTCCGGTTCTACGACGGTGATCTCGCGCACGAGCGGGAGCTGCCGCTCTCGTTCGACCAGGAACGGCTGTGGTACCTGAGCGAACTCGCCGCCGGACAGCCCTTCTACAACGTGGCGCTCGCCTTCCGCCTGCGCGGAGAACTCGATCTGCCGCGGCTCACCGGGGCACTGGACGACCTGGCCGAGCGGCACGCCGTACTGCGCACGTCGTTCGCCCGCGTCGACGGCGTACCCCGTCAGGTCGTACACCCGGCCGCTCCCGTCTCCCTGGAGACCGTCGACGTCCCCGACCTCGACGCGGCCCGCGAAACCACCAGCACGTGGCTGTTGCGTCCTTTCGACCTGGAGGCGGGACCGCCGGTCCGCTACGGGCTGCTGAGGTCGGCCGGAGGTGAGCACGTCCTGCTGTTCGTGGTGCACCACATCCTCGCCGACGGCTGGTCCATGTCGCTCCTGTGCGAGGAGCTCTCCGCCCTCTATGCGGGAGCCGAACCCGGCCCGCTGGACCTGCAGTTCGCCGACTACGCGCGCTGGCAGCGGGAGCGGCTGGAGAGCGGGGCGCTGGACGGGCAGCGCGCCTACTGGAAGGAGCGCCTCGCCGGGCTCGTCCCGCTGGAGGTGCCCACGGACCACCCGCGTCCCGCGGCGCTCAGCTACGCGGGGAACCGGCTGACGTTCGCGCTGCCCGACGACCTCGTCGAGGAGCTGGAGGCCGTCGCCAAGCGTGCGTCGGCCACGCTCTTCATGGTGCTACTCGCCGCCTTCGACGCGCTGCTCAGCCACTGGTCGGGGCAGCCGGACATCGCCGTCGGAGTCCCGGTGGCGGGCCGGTCACACCGCAGGCTGGAGTCCCTGATGGGCTTCCTCGTCAACACCGTGGTGCTGCGCACCTCCTGCGCCGGCGACCCCACGCTCGCGGAACTGCTGGAGCGCGTGCGGGGCGACGCCCACGCGGCCTTCGACCACCAGGAGCTGCCGTTCGAGAAGCTCGTCGAGGAGCTGGCCCCGGTCCGGGACCTGAGCCGCAACCCGCTCGTCCAGGTGCTCTTCCACGTCGCGGGTGCCCGCGAGGCCGGGGCGGGCGGACTCGACCTGCCCGGCCTGGAGGCCGAGTCGTTCGAGGTGGACGTACTGACCACCCGGCTCGACCTGGAGATGCAGGTGGCGCAGGACGCCTCCGGCGCCTGGTCGGGGCAACTCGTCTACTCCACCGAGCTGTTCGACGAGCCGACCATGCGCCGGCTGTGGGCGCGGTACGTCCGGGTACTCAGGCAGTTCGCTGCCGCACCGCACCTGCCGCTGTCCCGGCTGGACCTGCTGTCCGAGGAGGAGCGGCACGAAGTCGTCTCCGGGTTCAACCGGACCGAGCGAGCGGTCCCCGACCTCCCCCTGCACGAGCTCGTCGCCGCACAGGCCCGGCGTACGCCGGGCCGCGTGGCCGTCGTCCGCGGGGACATCTCGATCAGCTACGCGGAGCTCGACGCCCGCGCCGACCGGCTGGCCTGGACGCTGTACGACCACGGGCTCCGGCCCGACTCCGTGGTGGGAGTGTGCCTCGACCGCGGCATCGACTCGGTAGTCGGCCAGCTCGCCGTCCTCAAGGCGGGCGGCGCCTTCCTCCCGCTGTCCCCGGGCGACCCCGCCGACCGCCTCGCCTACATGATCGATACGGCGGGCGCCTCGCTGGTCGTCTCCTCACCGGACGTCGCCCAGGACTGGGCGGCGCCGACCGGGTGCCGGGTCGTCGACGTGCACGTCGCGGGACAGGAGCGCCCGGGACCGCCGCCCGTCGCGGTCGGCCCCGACCACTGCGCGTACGTCATCTTCACCTCCGGCTCCACGGGCCGGCCCAAGGGAGTCATGGTGCCGCACCGCGGCATCGTCAACATCGCGCTGTCCTCGGCACGCACCTGGGGCGTCGAGAGCGGCACCAAGGTGGGCCAGGCGGTCTCGCCCGTCTTCGACGTGTCGGTGCTCGACGTCTACGTCGCCCTCGTCAGCGGTGCCGAGCTGCACCTGGCGACCGCCGACGACACCTCGGGGCCCGGCCTGGAACGGTTCATCAGGAAGTCCGGCATCGAGATCATCCAGACCGTGCCCGCCCTGTGGTCCGGCCTCGACCCGGACTCCGGCGTGCGGCTGCGCACCCTGGTCATCGGCGGCGAACAGCTGCCGGCGCAGACCCTGCGCCGCTGGACGGGCCGCATAGCCACCGTCCACCACGTCTACGGACTGACCGAGCTGTCGGTCATCTCGACGCAGGCCACGTACCTCCCCGCGGACCTCGGGGACGACGACGGAGCGCTGCCGATCGGCGGCCCCGTCGACAACACCCGGGTCTACCTCCTCGACGACCGGCTCCAGCCGGTCCCCGGCGGAGCCCGGGGCGAGATCTGCGTGGGCGGCATCGGCGTGGCCCGCGGGTACGCCGGGCAGCCCGCGCTGACGGCGGAACGGTTCGTGCCCGACCCGTTCGACGGCCGGCCCGGCGCCCGCCTCTACCGCACGGGCGACTTCGGCCGGTGGACCGCCGACGGTTCGGTGGAGTTCCTGGGGCGTGCCGACGACCAGGTGAAGATCCGCGGCTTCCGCGTGGAACTCGGCGAGATCGAGGCCCAGTTGCTCCGGCACCCCGGAATCCGCGAGACCGCGGTGATCGCCCGGGAGGACACCCCGGGCGACCGGCGCCTGGTCGCCTACGTGGTCCCCGCCGGACCGACCGTCGCCGAGCAGGAACTGCGAACCCACGTCCGCGACCGGCTGCCGCACTACATGGTCCCGTCCGCTTTCGTCACCCTGACGGAGCTGCCGAAGACCACCAGCGGCAAGGCCGACCGGCGCGCCCTGCCCAGGCCCGCGGCACCGTCCGCCGAAACCCCGGCTCCCGCCGGGTCGGTGCGGGCGGTGGTGGCCGGGATCTGGGCCGAGGTGTTGGGTGTGGAGTCGGTGGGGGCGCAGGACAACTTCTTTGATCTGGGCGGGCATTCGTTGCTGGCGGCGCAGGTGGTGTCGCGGCTGCGGGGTGAGTTCGGGGTCGAGTTGGAGTTGTCGGCGTTGCTGGAGAGTCCGACGCTCGAGGAGTTGTCCGACCGTGTCGTGGCGGCTGGTGGCCGGGTGGAGGTTGTTCCGGCCGGGTCGGTGCGGGCGGTGGTGGCCGGGATCTGGGCCGAGGTGTTGGGTGTGGAGTCGGTGGGGGCGCAGGACAACTTCTTTGATCTGGGCGGGCATTCGTTGCTGGCGGCGCAGGTGGTGTCGCGGCTGCGGGGTGAGTTCGGGGTCGAGTTGGAGTTGTCGGCGTTGCTGGAGAGTCCGACGCTCGAGGAGTTGTCCGACCGCGTCGAGGCGGCCGGTGGCCGGGTGGAGAGCGCCGGCCCGGCACGGGTGTTCCACGGCGACCTCGTCGGGCGCACCGACCTGCCGATGTCCTTCGGCCAGGAACGGCTGTGGTTCCTCGGCGAACTCGCGCCCGACCAGCCCTTCTACAACGTCGCCCTCGGCTTCCGGCTGCGCGGCCCCGTGGACGTGGCACGCCTGTCCCGGGCGCTGACCACCGTCGCCGAACGGCACACCGTCCTGCGCACCACGTTCGGCCGCGTCGGCGGAGTGCCGCTCCAGCTGGTGCGCCCCGCTGCCCCGGTCGACGTCCAGGTGGTCGACGTGGCTGACGCCGACGAGGCCCGGGTGCTCGGCGAGCGCTTCGGCCGGGACCTGTTCGACCTCACCGCCGACCACCTCCTGCGCGCCCGCCTGTACCGGGTCGGCGCCGACGACCACGTGCTCGTCATCGCCTCGCACCACATCGCCGCCGACGGCTGGTCCCTGTCGGTGCTGACCGACGAACTCGAGACCCTGTACGCCGGTGGCGCACCCAGGACCCTGGACGTCCAGTTCGCCGACGTCGCCGAGTGGCAGCGCCGCAGGCTGCGCGGTCCCGTCCTGGAGGAGCTGACGTCCTACTGGACGAAGCGGCTCGCCGGTCTGGAGCCGCTGGAGCTGCCCACCGACCGACCGCGGCCTCCCACGCTCAACTACGTCGGCCACCGGCTCGACTTCACCGTGCCGGCCGACGTGATCGCCTCCCTGGAAGGCGTCGCCAAGCGCGGCTCGGCCACCCTGTTCATGGTGTTCCTCGCGGCTTTCGACGCGCTGCTCAGCCGCTGGTCCGGAGCCTCGGACGTGGCCGTGGGCGTACCAGTGGCCGGACGGTCGTACCGCGAACTGGAGGACTTGATCGGCTTCTTCGCCAACTGGCTGGTGCTGCGCACCGACTGCGGCGGCGATCCGACGTACCTCGACCTGCTGGCCCGGGTGCGGGAGAGCGTGCACGACGCCCTCAACCACCAGGAACTGCCCTTCGAGAAACTGGTCGAGGAACTCGCCCCGGTGCGTGACCTGAGCCGCAACCCGCTGGTCCAGGTGCTCTTCCAGGTGGTCCAGCCGACCGACTCCGGCTCGGCCGCCGCCGCTCGGCTCGCCCTGGACGGCCTCGACGTGGACCCCTTCCACTTGGACCTGGTCACCACCCGCGCCGACCTGGAGCTCCACCTCATCGAGGAGGACGAGGGCGACTGGCACGGGCTGGTCGTCTACTCCGCCGACCTCTTCGACGCGGTCACGATGCGCCGCCTGTGGGACCGGTACCTGCTGATCCTCCGGCAGATCGCGTACGACCCCGCGCTGCGCCTGTCCCGCCTCGACCTGCTGACCGGCGAGGAACAGCGCCTGCTCACCGACGGGTTCGGACGCCGAGGCACGGACACGCCCGCGCCGCTCGTGCAGGAACGCGTCGTCGAGCGGGCGCGTTCCGCCCCCGGCGCGCTCGCCGTGGTGGCGGGTGAGGAGAGCCTCACGTACGGCGAGCTCCTCGACCGGGCCGCCGGTCTCGCCGCGACCCTCGTGGACCACGGTGTCGGCCCGGAAACGGTGGTCGGAGTCTGCGCGGAGCCGTCCCCCGACTCCGTCGTCGGCGGGCTGGCGGTACTCCTGGCCGGTGGCGCCGTACTGCCGCTGGACCCCGCCGCCTCCGCGCAGCGGCGCGAGCGGATCATGCGGGAGGCGGGCGCCGGCGTCCTGCTCACCGAAGCCCTCGCCGACGGGGCGACGCCGTGGACGCAGCTCGGCCTGCGGGCCCACGCCGACGGCACACGGCCCCAGGTGACCGTGTCGGCAGAGAGCACTGCGTTCGTCGCCGTGGCACGCGGCGGCACCCGGATGCCGCTGTCGCACCACGCCCTCGCCGCCCGGGTCGCCGGATGCCTCGACGCCCACTCCCTGACACCCGAGGACCGCCTGGGACTGCTTCCGGAGGAGGCGCAAGCCGACTCGGGCGCCCGGCTGTGGGCCGCCCTCGCCGCCGGCGCCACCGTGGTGATCGGCCCGGACCAGACGACCCGCACCGCACAGGGCAACGTCGCCTGGCCGGCCGGCCACGGCGTCACGGTGGCCGTCCTGGACCCGGCGTCGGCCAGGGACCTGTCGTACGGCTCGCGCCCGCAGGACACGACGCCGCGGCTGGTGATCACCCGGGGCGGCCGGCCGGAACCCGGGGCCACCGCCCCGCCCTTCGAGGTGGCCGACGAGTACCGGCCCGACGAGAGCGGACCGGTCTGCGTCAACGGCAGGCTCGTCGGCGACCTGCGGGTCCACGTGCTCGACGAGGAACTGAGGCCTGTACCGATCGGCACCACCGGTCAGGTGCACGTCGCCGGCCCCGGCCTCGCCCACGGCTACGCGGGCCGGGCGTCGAGGACCGCGGCGGCGTTCGTGCCCGACCCGTTCTCCGGCGTTCCCGGCTCCCGGATGCTGGCCACCGGCGACCGCGGCCGCTGGAACAACGACGGCACCCTGACCGTCCTCCCCGCCACTCCCGCCGCCCCCCGGGCCACTGCGGCACGCAACCGGATGCAGGAGGCCGTGGCTGAGGTCTGGGCCGAGGTCCTCGGCCGCGGCTCGGTCGGAATCTACGACGACTTCTACGCCCTCGGCGGCGACGAGGAGCGGGCGGCCGCCATCTCCAGCCGGCTCACCGCCCGGCTCGGACTCCCCATCGAGCCACGCATCGTTCTGGAACGCCGGACCATCGCCGAGTTCACGGCCGACGCGCGCGTCAGGGCCGGGGCCTGAAACGCCGCCGCGCCCCAGGAAGGAAGAACACCGTGCCGAAATTCGAGATCGACGAGATATCCGCAGCCGACGTCGACGGCTTCTGGGAACGCTACGTACTGCCGCGCAGGCCCGTCGTCATCCGCGGGATCTACGCCGACCAGCCCATTGCGGAGGCGGCCACGCTCGACGGGGCACGCCGACTGCTCGGCTCCATGCCGGTCCTGGTCCAGGACGAGTACACCCGCCAGATCGACTACACCCGCAAGGAGGCGACTCAGGCACAGCAGAAGGCCCCCGATCCGGTCCTCAGCACGCTCGCCGAGTACCTGGACGGATACGGCTCCCAGGAGAAGAGCCGCAAGGTGGTCACGGAGTGGGACCTGCCCACGGACCTCCTGCAGAGCTTCACCCTGCCCGAGTTCTGCCGGCCCACGACCCCGCACCACAGCCTGTACCTGCACTCCTTCATCGCCGGTCCGCACAACTGGGCCCACCTGCACTTCGACATGGACCAGCGGCACGTGCTGCTCGCCCAGGTCTTCGGCAGCAAGGGCGTGGCGCTGTTCCCGCCCTCGTCGTCCCCCTGGCTGCACCCCTTCGGGAACTTCGGGTCGATCTCCCTGCAGGTGATGGACCCGGAGGAGCGGCAGAACTTCATCGAGCTCGCCGGCGGCGCCTACGCGGTCATCCACCCGACCGACGCGATCTACATCCCCCCGCTGCTGTGGCACTACCTCGACTACCTGGACCTCGGCGCCTCCTTCAACGTGCGTTTCGGCCGCAACCCCTACAGCAAGTTCCTGTCGGTGGAGAACTTCCTCGCCGACCAGTACCTGCAGGCGGTGGCGGAGCCGTTCGCGGGCATCGCACCGGAGGCGGAGCCGGACGCGGCGCAGCGCGAGGTCCTCGAGCAGGTCATCGAGGCGTTCAACCGGGACTACGACTCGCGGCACGACAAGTACCGCGCGATGCGACAGGTCTTCCGCGACCTGCACGGCAGGCAGGGCCTGACGCCCGAGCTGCCCCTGTTCCTGTTCTCGCTCGACGACGAGACCGACTACTACGACCAGATGCGGCTCAACAACAACTTCCTCTACCGGCCCGGCGTGCGCACCTCGATGGAGGCCATCACGACGCCGGAGCCCCCGGCGACGCCGGCGCAGCTGGCCTCGCTGGACAAGGCCGTCGCCGCCAAGGGATACCCGGGCCCGCTGCTCGACAAGGTGCTGTTCAACAAGTTCGGCCGGACCTCGCTCTCCGACCTCAACCGCGAGGAGGCGTCCCGCCTGCTCGCCTTCCTGCGCTCGCCGTCCGGCGCCGTCCCGGCGGTGGCCATGACCACCCAAGGAGCATGATGCCTTCCATCGGTACCGACGCACTGCGCGCCAGCGTCCGCGAGGTCGTGCTCCGGCTCGCCCCCGACCGGCCGGCACAGGCGACCGCCGAGCTGCTGCTGCGGGAGGACCTCGGCTACGACTCGCTGGCCCTGGCCGAACTGGCCTTCGCCCTGGAGGAGATCTTCCAGCTGCCGCCGCTGCCAGGCGAGGAGACGGCCGAGGTCAACAGCGTGGCCGACCTCGAAGCCCTCGTCACCGGCCTGGCCGAGCGCGGCGGCACGACCTTCGACGAGGAGCGCGTGCGCAAGGAGCTGGCCCGCCTCACCCCGCAGGGCGCACAGGCGGGGGAGCAGGACGTCACGTGAAGAGCACCCATCGGCACAACCGACGGGATCTGATCGGGCTGGCCTGGCAGTCGGGCCGGGGGAGCACGGCCCTGCTGTTCCTCACCATCGTGATCGGCGGCGTCGGACCCGCCGTCTTCATGCTGCTGGTCGGCGTCACGGTCGGCCGGCTGCCGGAGGCGGCACGGCTCGGCTTCGACGACGGGGCCGGCCGGGTCGCCGGCCCCGTCGCCGCCGCCGGTGCGGTCTTCCTGGTCACCCAGGTGGCCGGCAAGATCCGGTTCGCGGTCGGTGAGATCCTGGGGCAGCGGATCGAGATCACGCTGCGGGAGCGGGCCATGCGTGCCTGCTCCATCGACGACGGCCTCGACCACCTCCAGGACGACCGGACCCGTGACGACCTGGCGATCCTGTCGGGGGCGGCCGGCGGGCTGCCGCTGGAGCGCGCGGTGGCGGGCCTCGCCGAGGTCACCTCCGCCCTGGTCGGCGCCGTCGGCCCGCTCCTGCTGCTGATGTTCTTCCACGTCTGGGCCGGCGCCGCGGTGGCGTTGGCCTGGTTCGCGGTACGGATCGTCGCGGGGCGCGAGAACGGCAAGCGGCTGGAACTCCTCTTCGGCCAGGCCCACGTCATGCGCCGCGCCGAGTACTTCCGCAAGCTCGCCGTGCAGGGCGCGGCGGCCAAGGAGATCCGGGTCTTCGGGCTCCGGGACTGGGTGCTGGCCCGTCTGGACCAGGAATGGCTGGCCGCCATCCGGCCCACCTGGCGGCGGCGCCGGCCGAGCGACGCCAAGATCCTGCTGCTCTCCTGCGTCCTCGTCGCGGTCTACGGCCTGGTCTTCTGGCGGCTGGTCGACGACGGGGTGAACGGCGGCCTGGAGACCGGGGCGTTCGCCGTCTTCCTGCAGGCGCTCATCGGTGCCTCCGCGGTATCCGGCGGTACGGCTGCGTTCGGACTGGACGTCGCCCTGGCCCCCGTGTCCGCGGTGCGCCGACTGGAGGAGCGCAAGGCCGCCGCCTCTCGCGGCGCGGCGGCCCGCACGGCGAAGGACCTGACGGTACGGCGCCTAGAGCTGCGGGACGTGACGTTCGCGTACGACAGCAACGGCGGCGCCGCGGTCGGCGCCACGGCCGACGGGACGGACGCCGCGGCGAACGTCGCTACGGAGCGCGGCGAGGCGCGCGGCGAGAGCCGCGATGAGTCGCACCACAAACCGCACGACAAGACCTCCGCCAAGCCGCGCAGCGCCCCGAGGCCCGTCCTCGACGGCGTGTCCTTCAGCGTCGCCGCCGGCGAATCCGTCGCCCTGGTCGGCGAGAACGGCGCGGGCAAAACCACGCTGCTCAAGCTGCTCGCGGGGCTGCTGGAGCCCGTCTCGGGCCGGATTGAGGCCGACGGAGTCGCCCTGCACGAGCTGGGCAGGGCCGACTGGCGGCGGCACCTTGCCATGGTCTTCCAGGACTTCGCCCGGCTTCCGCTCACCGTCGCCGAGAACATCCACGTATTGCGTGCTGACTCCGGCGACGAGCAGACCCGCAAAACGGTGCTGGACTGCCTCGAACGCGTCGGCCTGGGGGAACGGGTGGCGCGGCTGCCCCACGGCATCGACACCGTCCTCGGCGCCCGGCTGCCGGGCGGCGTCGACTTCTCCGGCGGCGAGTGGCAACGCCTGGCCCTGGCCCGCGCGTTCTTCACCCTCCACCAGGGGGCCCGCGTCCTGCTGGTGGACGAACCCACCGCGAGCATCGACCCGTCCGCCGAGACCGAGTTCTTCGACCGGCTCCTCGACGAGACCGAAGGAATGATCCGCATCGTGGTCTCGCACCGCTTCAACACCGTGCGCCGGGTCGACCGGATCGTCGTCCTGGACCGCGGGCGGGTCATCGAGTCCGGCTCGCACGACGACCTCATGCGCCAGGACGGCCTGTACCGGCGGATGTTCCTCGCCCAGGCCGCGCCGTTCACCGAGCAGGGGGGAGTGCGATGAGCGCGGACAGCTGGCGGGGCACGGCGGCCATGGCACGCCTCGCGCTGCGCACCGATCCGGTGCGCGCGGTCGGAGCCGTGGTCATGACCCTCGCCATCTCGGCTCACCCGGTGCTGGTCGCCCTGCTGATCGGCCGGCTCACCGACGCCGTGGTGGACGGCGACGACGGTACGGCCATGACCTGGGGCATGGTCCTCGCCGCCGCCGTCGCGAGCTGGCTGGCCCTGCTCTGGTACACCTTCGGGCTGCGCACGGTCCTGGAGGAACGCGTCAGGCACGCGGTGGAGATGAACATCGCCGCGATGAGCATGGCGCCGTGGAGCATCGCACATCACGAGGATCCCCAGGTCGCCGAGGAACTTGCCCTCGTCGAACGGGACGTCAACCGGCTCGCCCAGGTGATCATCTTCCTGCTGACCCTCATGGGCGCGCTCGGGCAACTGGCCTTCGCGGTGGTCGTCCTCGCAGACGTGCACCCGGCCCTGCTGCTGCTCCCCGTCCTCGGCCTGGTGCCGGTGTGGGCGAGCCGCCGCGGCGACCGGTGGCGGCAGCGTTCCCTCGAGCGTGCCACGCCCGACGACAACCTCGCGCGCGAGATGTACACCGTGATGTGCGGCGCCGGGCACGCGCAGGAGCTGTCGGTGCTCGGCGCGCAGGAGGCCGTACGGGCACGTCACCGTCAGCTCTCCGAGGCCGCCCAGCGCGAGCGGGAGCGCGGAGCCCACCGGTCCTTCCGCGCCCAGGCCGACGCCACCGTCCTGTTCGCAGCCGCCTACGTCGCCGCGGTGGCCGTCGCCGTGCTGGCGGCCGTGGCCGGGAAGGCGGGCGTCGGCGACGTCCTGCTGACCGCGACGCTGGCCGCGCAGGTCACCGGGCAGGTGACCATGGCGACCGACGCGGTGACCCAACTCGTACGCGCCCGGGCCACCGCCGACCGCTACCTGCGGATCGCCGACCTGACCACGGCCGCCGAGGAGGGCGGGCTGGAACTCGGCGACACGGGCGGCGGGCTCCGCCTGCGGGGCGTCACCTTCACCTACCGCGGCGTCGACACCCCCGCCCTGCGGGGTGTCGACCTGGACGTCCCGGGCGGCCGGACCATAGCGGTCGTCGGCGAGAACGGCGCCGGCAAGACCACCCTCGCCAAACTCCTGTGCCGGCTGTACGCCCCGACCGGAGGCACGATCACCTGGCACGGCACCGACCTCGCGGACGTCCGGCCCGATGCCTGGCGGGACGGGGTGTCGGCGGCCTACCAGGACTTCGTCCGGTTCGAGACCGAGGCCGGGCACGTCGTCGGGCTCGGTGACCTGCCGCGCATCGACGACACCGACGTCGTACGCGGCGCCCTGGCCCGGGCCGACGGGCAGGGGCTCGAACAGTCGCTGCGCGACGGCCTGCGCACCCGGCTCGGGCGCTCCCACAGCGACGGCACCGAACTGTCGACCGGCCAGTGGCAGAAGCTGGCGGTGGCCCGCTCCATGATGCGGGAGACCCCCCGCCTGCTCGTCCTCGACGAGCCCACCGCCTCACTCGACGCCGAGACCGAGTACCGGCTGTTCCGGCACTACGCCGAGGCCGCCCGCACCGTCACCGCCGACGGGCGGGGCGTCGTCGTGGTCATCACCCACCGCCTCGGTTCGGTGCGCTTCGCCGACCGCATCGTCGTCATGGCGGGCGGCCGGATCGTCGAGTCGGGTTCCCACGACGAGCTCATGGCGGCCGGCGGCCGGTACGCCGACCTCTACCGGGCGCAGGCCGACGCCTACGCGATCGAAGGACCACCAGCAGCGGACCAGAAGGAGAGCGGTGACAGCGGTGAGCACACCCCCCAACCCCTATGAGGAGTACATCCGGGTCCGAGAGCTGCTCGCACTCCACTCACCCCGCACCGCACTGCCGGGCGAGGACCTGTTCGTGACCGTCCACCAGGTGTCAGAGCTGTGGCTGGCGGCCCTCCTGCGGGAGACCCGCGGGGCCCGGCAGCTGCTGCTGGAGGAGGACACCGCGCAGACCGCGCGCCGGCTGCGCACCGGGCTCGACGTGCTCGCGCAGCTCTCCGGCACGCTCAACACGCTCTGCGGCATGCTGCCCACCGAGTTCGCCGCCTTCCGGCCGGCCCTCGGCCCGGCCTCCGCGGTCCAGTCCCGGCAGTACCACGAGTTCGTCCAGGCCTGCCGGGGCCCGGGCCCGTCCCTGTGGGGGGCCTTCGCCGAACTCGCCGAGCGCCGCGGCGGACTGGCGAAGGTGTACGGCAATCCGGACACCGGCGTCCGCGAGGTCGCCGAGCTGCTGGTCGACCTCGACGACGCGCACTCCGAGTGGATGGGCTTCCACCTGCGGCTGGTGCGCCGCCAGATCGGATCCGCCGACGGCACCGGCGGCGAGTCGGCCGACTATCTGCGCAGCCGGCTGGACGTGCGGCTGTTCCCCGAACTCATCGAGGCCCGGCCGGAGTTCCACCTCGCCGAGGAGGTGCCCAGCCAGTGACCCGGGCCCATGACCTGATGAGCTACGCCACAGGCCGGGCCCTGGCCCCCGCCTCCCACGAGCAGGAGTGGATGCTCTTCCTGGCGCGGATGCGCCGCACCGGCACCTTCAACATGCCGCGCCTGTACGAGATCGGTCCCGAGACATCGGCCGCCGAGGTGAGCGACGCCGTCGCCCGGGTCGTGGCGCGCAGCCCGCTGCTGCGCGTCCGCATCGGACGGGAGGACGGCCGGTTCGTCCAGCGGGTCGAGCAGACCGACGCCACGGGGCAGGCCCGCCCCGAGCTGCTGAGCGGGCCCGACCCGCTGGCGCTGCTGGGCGAGTTCGTCCGGCGGCCCCTCGACCCGCAGGGCGGCCGGGTCTTCGCCAGCGCCCTGGCGCCGCTGCCCGGTGGCGGACACGCCTTCGCCACGGTCGTGCACCACACCGTCGCCGACGCCGTCACCCTCGACGAACTGGAGCGCCGTATCGGGCTGGAGCTCGACGGCAGGGGCGACGAGTACGGCGAACGCGTCGGCTATCTCGACTACGCGGCCTGGCAGCACGACACGTACGGCCCACGGCTGGACGCGCTCGTCGACGAGTCCGTCATCGCCCTGAAGGACGCCCGGCCCAACGAACTGCCTGGCGTCGGGCTGCGCTCGCGGGCTCCCGGGGCCGGGCTCGCCGCCTCCTTCGGTCTCGACTCGGTCGCCGACGACAACCTGCGCGCGCTGCTCACCGAAGAACGGGCCAGTCCCTTCATGGCCGGCCTCGTGGCCCTGTCGATCGCCCTGCGGAGCCTGTCGGGTCAGTCCGCCGCGCTGATCGCCATCGAGGTCTCCACCCGGCGGCTCAGGCCGCTGATGGACACCCTGGGCCCCTTCATCAGCACCGTCCCCGTCGTCCTGGACGCCGAGGACAGCTTCCGCCGGGCGCTGCGCGCCGCCCGGGAGACCACGCTGAGGTCCCTGGAAATGGCCCAGGTCCCCTACCACCGGCTGCTGGCCCGGCCCGAGTTGCGGTCGCTGCGGCGCCGCAGCGAAGCGGCGGTCGACGTGGTGTACCAGACCTTTCACGAGCAGGAGGCACCGGCCGGGGGGCGGCTGCGCCGGATCCCCTACGGCATGGAGGGCGCGGGCTTCACCGCCGACCTGCACATCTCGATGCACGAGTCGCCCGGGCACCGGCGCCTCGGCATCGGTCACTCCCCGCGCGTGCCGTCCGAGACCGTCGCCGAACTCGCGCGGCGTTTCGAACAAGCCCTCTCCCACGGCGTGACCGACCCGGACGCGCCGCTCATCAGACGGTCGACGAACGAAAGAGGCTCCACGCACCATGACAGTGGCGAATGAGGCGGCCCGGACCGCCGAGAACCGTGACACGGGCTCAGCTCTGTGGAAACTCTCCGTCGGTGTCACGGTCGGCGCATTGGCGGGTCTGCTGGTCGGCGGCGTCCTGGGACGCCTGGTGATGTACGGGCTCCGCTTCACCTCCCCCGAGTCGTCCATGGGCAAGACGACCGACGCCAACTCGACGATCGGCGAGTGGAGCCTGAAGACGTTCGGGCTCCTGGAGAGCGGGATCGCCATGGGCGCGCAGGTCGGCGCCCTGTACATCCTGGTGCGCCCGTGGCTGAACACCGGCAACCGTCCGCTGAAGACGTGCGTCTTCGGCGCCACCGCCGGCGGGGTTCTGTTCATCCACCCCGACGGCGTCGACTATTACGCGGTCAAGCCGCTCTGGCTGACCGTCCCGTCGTTCATCCTCCTGGCCGCCGCGTTCGGTTACCTGCTCAGCCTGTGGACCGAACGCGCCATCGCGACGGAGCGGTTCCAGGCCGCGCCCGCCTGGCAGTTGTGGATCCCCGTCGTGCTGTGCGTGCCGGCCGTCCTCCACGTGACCCTGCTGCCGCCGACCGTGCTGCTGGTGGCCGCCGCGCTGCTGGCCACCTTCGCCCGGGGACGGTTGCAGGGCGTGGTGAAGGGCTGGAGCGGCCCGGTGACCAGCTGGATCGGTTCCCGGCTGCTCTTCCTGCTGGGCCTGGCCAACGTCGTACTCATCGTGCGGGCGGTAGCCGAGATAGCGAACAAGAGCCAAGGGAGCTGACCATGCAGGGCAACGACGTGACCGTACCCGGCCTGCTCGACTGGCTGGACGCGCCGCGCGCGGACCGCGGCGTCAACATCCTGGATCCGGCGGGGGAGTGGCAGTACACGCCCTATTCCGACCTCGCCGAGCACACCAAGGCGGCGGCGGCCGCGTTCACCGCCGCCGGCGTACGGCCCGGCGACGTGGTCTCGATCATCCACCGCAACGGCCCCGGGTTCATCACCGCCTTCTTCGGCGCGCTCGCCGCAGGGGCCACACCGTCCCCCGCCGTGCCTCCGGCCCTGTTCCAGGACCGCGCGGCATACGGCCGGCACGTGGGCGCGATCCTCGACGTGGCCGCCCCCCGCGTGGTGGTGCTCGAACCTGAGCTGCTGGACCAGCTCGGCCCGGCACTGCGCGACCTCGGCCACCGCCCGCTGGCCCTGGACGAGACCACCGGAACCCCGGCCGGATCCCCTCCAGCGGACCGTGCGGCGCTGCCGGCCACGGCGCTGCTGCAGTTCACCTCGGGCTCCTCCGCCACCCCAAAGGGCGTCGCCGTCTCGCCGCAGGCCCTCCACGCCCAGATCAGCATCCTCGTCAGGTGGCTGGGCTTCCACTCCGGCAACGCCTGCGGCACCTGGCTGCCCATCCACCACGACATGGGCCTCGTGGGCATGGTGCTGCCGAGCGTGGTGACCCAGTCCAACCTGTGGGTGATGCAGCCCGACCAGTTCATCACCGGTGCGAGCCGGTGGCTGCGGCTGCTCGGCAGCGGCAGGGTGCAGATCACCGCCGTACCGCCGTTCTCCCTCAAGCACATGCTGCGCCGCGTGCGCGACGAGGAGCTGACGGGCTGCGACTTCTCCAAGGTGCGGGTCAACGTGGTCGGCGCCGAACCCATTGACGGTTCGGTGCTGGACGAGTTCACCAGGCGGCTGGCCCCGTTCGGCTGGCCCAGCGGCGCGCTCGTTCCCGCCTACGGACTCGCCGAGGCCGTCCTGGCCGTGTCCGGCAAGGACCTCGACGCGCCCGTCGACCGGGTCCTGGTCGACCGGGGCCGGCTGCGGCTCGGCGAGAAGGTCGTGGTCGACTCCGGCGAGGTCCCGGCGGCCGAGGCCCTGGACCTGCCGGCCAGCGGCTGTGTGCTGCCGGGCGTGACGGTCGAGGTGCGGGACGAGGCGGGAGACCCCGTACCGGACGGCGTGCTCGGCGAGATCGTCGTGGGCGGCGTCTCGCTCGCCGACGGCTACCGCGGACACGAGCCGTGGCCCGGCGAGTTCGTCACCGGGGACGCCGGGTTCTTCTGGAAGGAGCGGCTGTACGTCCTCGGCCGGCTCGGGGACAGCCTCAAGGTGCGCGGCGTCCAGCTGTTCGCCGAGGACGTCGAGAACGCGCTGGGCGGACTTCAGGCCCTGGGGAAGGTCCGCTACTCCGTCGTGCTCGGCAGCCTCGACGGCCGGGACACCGTGGCTGCCCTGGTGGTGAAGAAGCCCGGGGAGTGGAGCGCGGAGGTCTACCGGGCGCTGCGGCGGCAGGCGCGTGGCCTGCGCGTGGTCGTCGCCGCCGTGAACCGCGGGGCCGTTCGCCGTACCTCCAGCGGAAAGCCGAAGCGGCGCGCCATGTTCGAACAGCTCATGACCGGAACGATCGACGGAGTCGTCGTGCACGACTCCGCCAACGACCCCGCCGAGGAGGAGCAGTGACCGTCGACGCACTGGAACAGATGGAGGCCGACGAGGAGCGCGTCATCTCCCCGGCGGAGCTGTTCCGCAAGTGGGAGCAGGGGCAATGGCGGCTGACGGAGCTGCCCATCGCCTCCGACGCCGCCGACTGGGCCGCCATGCGGCCCTACGCGCGCGGTGAACTGGAGTCGATGATCGAGGGGTTCGTGCTTGGCGAGGCCGCCGTCAGCAACACCCTCTCGCCGCTGGCCGACGCCGCGCCCAGCCTGGACGCCCACCAGTACCTGTGCACCCAGATCGCCGACGAGGCGCGGCACACCCGGTTCTTCGCCACCTACCTGCAGGAGATGCGGCGGTCCCGGCCCAGCCACGAGGAGGTCATCGCGGACGCGCTGGCGAGCGCCGGCGACGCGGTGTCGACGATCTTCGACGAGGAGCTGAAGGCCCGCACCGACCACGTCCGCTTCCACCCCGAGGACACCCGCGCCTGGTACGAGGCGGTGACGTACTACCACCTCATGGCGGAGGGCGTCCTGGCCATGTCCGTCCTCGGGGCCATGCTGTCCATGGTCCGCCAGCTACGGGGCAGCCTCCCGGTCCTCCACACCGGTCTGCGCAACGTCATCCGGGACGAGTCGAGGCACATGGCGTTCGGGATGTACGCGGCCAGGGAGGGCGTGCACACCGGTCACGGCGACGCCGTGCTGGCCACGATGATGGAGGCGATCCCCCAGGTCACCATGGCCCTGGTGGCTCCCGAACGGAAGCTCCCCGGAACCACCCTGCCGCCACTGCGCGCCACGATCGGCAAACAGCACGCCCACCGGTACGCCAGCGCCCGCCGCACCCTCCTGCGCCGCATGGAACTGATCGGCCTCCAAGTTCACACCGGCGATGCCGGCCAGGCCTGGGACCTCTCCATGAAGGCGGCCATGACCGAATACGAACGCCGCCACGGCGACCCCCACCCGGCCGGCGAGTGATCCGCGAGTAATCCGAACGACCGTCCCGGCCGGCACCCGCAGGAGCTGTCGGCCGGGGCGGTCGCGGTTTTGGGTGCGAGCCTTGTCGGCGAGCGAGTGGGGTGCTGGCGTTGGGGGCGGGCGGGACCGGTGCCGCGAGGCCTGCGGCCTACGGAGCGCCGCCCGGCGAGCGAATAACCCCGATAGCCGTTCCGGCCGGCATCCGCGAGGGGTGCCGGCCGGAACGGTCCGTGTTTCCGTGCCCGCGTCCCGTCGGTGATTCTGGCCGCGCTGACGGCCGTCAGCAGCCGGACAGGGTGCTGACCAACGGCGCCGCGGCTTCCATGTCGCGGCCCTGGATCACGACGTAGCTGATTCCGAACCGTTCGCGCAGTCCGAGGATCTTGTCCGCCATCTCGGACACGCTGCCGACGAGCACGTTGGGCAGCGTGGCCAGTGTCTCGGGCGGCATGCCCAGCCGCCGACTCAGACCGTCCAGCACGGTGTGCGGTCGGGGGGTGACCCAGAAGATGCCCACGCCGACCTGGAGTTCGAGCTCCGAGAACCGGTCACCGGCGCCCTCGCGCACCCACGCCAGCTTACGTTCCGTCTCCTCCAGCGTGATGTCGTGCACCTGTGCCTCGCCTGCGCGCAGGTTGTGGTGCACGCCGACGATGTCAGCATGGCGGCCGGCCATCCGCAGGATCCGCGGCGAACCGCCGCCCACCAGCAGCGGCACCTTCTCCTGCGCCGGCTCCGGCGCCCCCTCGAACCCCGTCACCCGGTAGTGCTTTCCGGCGAAGACCACCCGGCCGTCGTCCAGCACGCTGCGCAGGATCCGCACGGACTCCTCCAGCCGCTCCACCCGCGTCCCGGCCGGGTCGAAGGGCAGGTCCACGGCCTCGTACTCCTCGCGCATCCAGCCCGCGCCCAGGCCCAGTTCCAGCCGCCCGTCGCTGAGCAGGTCCAGCGTCGCCGCCTCCTGCGCCAGCATGACCGGATGCCGGAAGTCGTTGCACAGCACGAGCGTGCCCAACCGCAGCGTGGACGTGGCGTCGGCTGCGGCCATGAGCGCGGGCATGGGGGCGAGCTGCCCGCCACCGAAGTGGTCGGGCAGCACGAGGGTGGAGAAGCCGAGGCTTTCGGCCCGGCGGGCCGCCTCGACCCACTCGTCCCGTGTTCTCGCCCCGATGAACTGGATTCCGAACCGGAACTTCATGCCGTCCTCGACAAGATGTCGCGCATCCTCCCGCCGAAGAACCGCTCCTCCTTGGCCTTGTCCACCGGCTCCCGCCCCAGCAGCTCGCGGAAGTCGGCGGTGGGCGTCGACGACCCTTCCGGGTGAGGGAAGTCGGAGGAGAAGACCACGCAGTCGTCCAGCTCCTCGATGGCCCGCTGGACCCGGTCACCGGGCTGCGCCACCACGAGAACCTGCCGTCTGAAGTACTCGCTCGGCTTCAGCGGCAGCGACCAGCGGCCAGTGATGTTGCGCAGCACCGGAAGTGTCAGCAGGTAGTCCAGCGCCCGGACCCAGTCCGGCGCCCACCCGGACGCCTGGTACTCCTGAAGCGTCAGGTGGAAGTTGGGGTAGCGCTCGAAGACGCCCGCCGCGATCAGCGCGGCCGACACCATCTGCGGGGTCGCGGCCGAGATGGACGCCAGCACATAGCCGACGTCCTTCAGCTCCGCGCGGCCCGTCTGGTACCACCCCGGCGCCACCTGGGGTCCGCCGAGGAAGCCGAAGTGCAGCACACCGAGCATGCCGAGCTCGTTGGCGGCCGCCCAGATCGGCTCGTAGTCCACGTGCGCGACCGACTTCCCGGCGGGCGGGCGGCCCGGTATCAGGAAGGCCCGGGCACCCAGTTCGCGGGTTCGCCTCAGCTCCGCCACGCACCACTCCACGTTCTCCCACCACAGCAGCGTGGTGGTGAGCAGCCGGTCGGTGTGCCCGCTGACGACGCCGGCCGCCCAGTCGTTGTAGGCCCGGATGACGCGCGGTACGTCCTCGGGCTCCAGGTACTCCGACACCCGGTCGACGGTGACCAGGGCCGACGCGGGGTTGATGATCTGCGCGTGGATCTCGTTCTTGTCCATCCAGGCGAGCCGCTCGGCGGGGAGATAGCCGCCGAAGGGGTACGCCATCCCGCGGAACCGGCTCTCGTTCGCCGCCGCGGCGGCCTCCTTGAGGGTGGCGAAGCCGGCGAAGAAGCTCTGTGACTGCTGGATGGACGCCGTGAGCCGTTCCGCGTCCACGGCGAGCCGGTCGGCGGGTGCCGCGTCCGAGAAGAACGAGAATAGGTCCTGTGTCGACGTCCGGAAGTACCAGCGCGGTTCGATGCGCGCCGCCAACTTCTCGTCCGCCTCCACCAGCCAGTCCGGGGGCTCCTGGAAGTGGCTGTCGACATCGATGATCAGGGTCATGGCGCTCCCTCAGGTGAGGCTCGTGGAGAGTTCGGCGATCGTCGGGTAGTCGAAGATGGCCCGGACGTCGAGATCGACGTCGAGCTCGGTGGCGATCTGCTCGACGATCTCGGTGGCCAGCAGCGAATGCCCGCCCAGATCGAAGAAGTTGTCGTACACGCCGACCGTGTCGAGGTTCAGCACCTCGGCCCAGATCCGCGCGATGGTCTCCTCCCTGGCATTGCGCGGACCCACGAACTCCGTGCCCGTGTCCGGCCGTTCGGTGTGCGGGTCGGGCAGCTTGGCGTGGTCGACCTTGCCGTTGGCGTTCTTCGGGAGGCTGGTGAGCGGGTGGTAGACCGACGGAATCATCCAGTCGGGCAGTGCTGCGCCCAGGTGCTCGCGGAGCTCTCCCTCGGTGGGCTCGTGGCCGGGCGCGGACACGATGTACGCGACGAGCCGCGCGGCCCCGCTGGAGTCCTGGCCGGCCACCACGGCCGTCTCACGGATGAACGGGTGAGCCAGCAGCCGCGTCTCGACCTCGCCGCACTCGACGCGGTAGCCGCGGATTTTCACCTGGCGGTCGGCACGCCCCTCGAACGACAGGGTGCCGTCCGGATTCCAGTGCCCGAGGTCGCCGGTGGCGTACATACGGCTGCCCGGAACGGAGGAGAAGGGGTCCGGGAGGAACTTCTCGGCGGTCAGCGCGGTGCGGTTCAGATAGCCGCGGGCCAGCCCGATGCCGCTGAGGTGGATCTCGCCGGTCTCGCCGGCCGGCACTTGCTCACCCTTGTCGTCGAGGACGTACACCTGGGTGCCGTCGATCGGGGTGCCGAGGACGGGTGCGCCCTCGGCACCCGCGGGGACCGGGCCGGCGGCGCCGATCACGCTGTACTCGGTGGGGCCGTAGTGGTTGTACACCGTGAACGAGACCCCGGCGGGCGGGTGCTGGGCCAGCCGGTCGGAGCCGGTCAGCAGGACGCGCAGCTTCACCTGCTGCGCGTACGGGCTGTCGTAGAGGCGTTCCGCGAGCAGTGGCGGCAGGAACGCCACCGTGATCCCCTGCTCGCCGAGCCAGGCGAGGGTCGCGTCGGGGTCCTGCTTGACCGTCTCCGGCGCGGCGACCAGGGTCGCGCCCCCGGCCAGGGCGCCCCAGGTATCCCAGCAGATGGCGTCGAAGGCGACCCGGGCGAGCAGCGCGTACCGGTCCTCACCGGTGATCCCGTGCGTTCGTACGTTCCACCGCGACAGGTTGACGATGCCCTGGTGCGGGACGAGCACGCCCTTGGGCCGGCCGGTGGAGCCGGAGGTGTAGATGATGTACGCGCACGCCTCGCCGGTCAGCTCGGCAGGCGGCGGGCCCTGCCGCACCGTGGTTGCCGCCTCCTTCTCCGCCTCGCACACGTCCAGGACGCGGGCCGCGGCGTCCTGCGGCCAGTCGGAGGAGACGGCGGGCTCGGAGAGCACCACGCCTGCGCCCGCGTTCTCGATCGTGTAAGCCAGCCGCTCGCCGGGGTCGGTGGGATCCAGGGCCAGGTACGCGCCGCCAGCCTTGAGCACCGCGAGGTAGGACACGATGAGTTCGATGCCGCGCCGCAGGCAGACACCCACCACCGATTCGGGACCGACACCCCGCTCACGGAGCACCCAGGCCAACTGGTCGGCGCGGGCGTTGAGTTCCGCATAGGTCGCACGGTCGTCGCCCGCTTCCACGGCGACGGCGTCGGGCGTGGCCGCGGCCTGGGAGGCCACCAGCTCGTGCAGCAGACGGCCGGCCGATGCGGCGTCCTGGGGGAGGGTCATGACTGCTGATTCCTTTCCGCCATGGTGGTGTCCTTGGAATGCCCCGTGCGCAGGGCTTCCTCGCAGATGTCGATCACGGAGCCCATGAACTTGGCCATCCAGGAGGATTCGCTGACGGTGGGCTCGCGCAGGATTTCGGGATGCTCTTCCAGGAAACGCAGAGCATCGGCCTGAGGAAGGGCGTCCTTGGCCAGCTGGTCATAGCCGGCGGCGCGCCGCTCGTAGGCCTCCCTGGTTTCCCGGGCACCGGTGGCCGCGTGCGGGACCTGCTGGCCGAAGAGCAGGACGTCATGTCCGAAGGCACCGAAATTGACGGTGCCGCCGACGCTCAGGTCGGACGTCGAATAGGTGAGGGCGCCCAGTTCACCGAAACGGGCCACCAGATGCTCGACACTCGAGATGTCGGTACGGCTCCGGCAAGCCCGCCAGAAATCCGTGTCTCGGCGCGTGTTGAAGCGGTAGTGGATGGAAAGGAACCCGCGGATGAAGTCCCAGGTGTCCGCGATGGCCCCGTTCACCGCGTCGGTGGTCTTCGGCGTCAGCCGGCCCCCGCTCTCGGCCAGCGCCATGGACAGCAGCAGCGACTGACGGCAGATGACGAACAGGCCCGTGGATTCCAGTGGTTCGACGAAGCCGTAGGAGTTGCCGATGGCCGCGACATTCCCCTTGACGAACTCGTCGTGCCGGCCGGAGCGGAACCGCACCCTGCGCACCGGCCCGAGGCCGGGGTACACCCGGCGGAACTCCGCCTCGGCGCCCTCGTCCGAGACGAAGTCCGAGGAGTAGACGTAGCCCAGGTGGTCCTCGTCCCGCATCGGGATGGTCCATGCCCAGCCGTTGTCCATGGTCTGCGCACGGGTGTACGGCTTGATGGTCCCGTCGTGCGCGGCCGTACCGAACAGGGCGCTGTCGGTCAGGAGACTGGAGGCGTAGGACAGGAACGGGGAGCCCATCGTCTTCTCCAGGAGCAGCGACTTGAAGCCGGTGCAGTCGATGAAGAAGTCGAACCGGTGGTGCTTGCCCTCCGTGTCGACGACCGACGTGATGAGCCCGTCAGGGCCCTGCTCGACGTCGGTGATGGTGCAGTCGACGTGGGTGATGTTCCTGGCCAGCGCCGTCTCGCGCAGATAGGCGAGGAACCGCTTGTTGTCGATGTGGTAGCCGAAGGGGTACAGCGCCTCCAGCGAGAACGGCGGCTGGGAACCGGACCGGACGACGAGATGACGGTGCTCCGACATGAGCACGGACTCGAGCGTGCAGCGCCGGATGTTCCCGTCGTACTCCTGGGACTCGGCGGCCGTGCCGGTGTCGAACGGGTAGTTGAAGTAGTGGTCCTCGTCCGTGCCGCCCCAGTTGAAGCGAATGCCGAGCTTGTACGTCGGCAGGACCTTCCTGTAGAAGTCCTCGATGTCGAATCCCAGCACTCTGTAGAGGAAGGGCGGGAATTCGGAGGTGGTCGCTTCGCCGACCCCGATCACCGGAATACTCGACGACTCCAGCAGGCTGATCTCGGTGTCCGGAAGATGGGCTCGGAGGGTCAGCGCCGAGAGATATCCGGCACTTCCTCCCCCGACCACACCTATGGAACGTACCGCCTCGGCTTCGGGCATACCGGTCAGGCCTCCTGGGTGATGGGATGCTGGATGAGATGCGCAGCCAGAACATTCAGGATTCCGGCGGCGTTTTGGTGGAGATAGAAATGCCCGCCGCGCATGAGGTGCAGGGAGAACTCGCGGTCCGTGTAGGCGCGCCACCGCTCCAGTTCGGCGGGTCTGACGAAGCGGTCGACGGTGCCGCCGAAGACATGCAGCGGACATTCCAGGGGAGCTTCCTCGGAATGCCGGTAGCTGCTGACCGCGGCGAAGTCGGCGCGCAGCACCGGCAGGATTTCCTTGATCAGGTCGGGCTGTGCTTCGCCGCCGTTAGAAAAAGCGTACGAGAGCCCGTTGAGGAAATCCAGAATCGCCTTGTCCGGAATGCCGTCCAGAGCGCGTGGCTGCAGCGTGTGCGGCGGCGGGAACGAGGAGACGGCTAGGGCGGCGGGCAGGGACCGGGCCAGGCGACGCACCCGCCGGGCCAGTGCGAAGGCGATCAGCGAGCCGGCGCTGTGCCCGAAGAAGGCGTACGGCCTGCCGGCCACGGCCGCCGCCACTGGCTCCTCCGTCGCCGCGAGCGTCGCGTCGAAGTCGGTGAGGAAGGGGTCCCCGGCCCGGTCCTCGCGCCCCGGAAGCTGAACGGCCATCAACTCGAGTCCGCCGGGCAGGGCACGGGCCCAGCGGCGGAACGCCGAGGCGCCGCCGCCGGCGTGCGGAAAGCAGACCACCACCGGGGCGGTCGGCCTTTCGGGCCCGAAACGCACCAGCCGGGCCTCAGACATCGCTGCCTCCTGCCACCGCACCGGTCCGGGAGCGCACGGGCTCGGCGGACCCGGACGCCGCACCAGGGGACGGCCCGGCGGACAGCGCACGCGGCCACCACATCCGGTCCCCGAGGTCCACCAGCAGTGCCGGCATCAGCACCGGTCGCACCACGAACGCGTCCAGCAGCACCCCGAGCGCGACGACGACGGCGACCTCGACCACGCCCACCAGCGGCAGCAGCGCGAGCGCCGCGAACGTGGCGGCGACCACCAGTGCGGCCCCCGTGAGCGCGGGGGCTGTGACGGCGACCGCGCGGTGCACACCGGCCTCCGTGTCGAGGCGGGCGCGCTCTTCCTTCACCCGCGCCAGCAGGAAGACGCCGTGGCCGACGCAGAACGTCATCAGATAGGCCAGGGAGTGCAGCGCGAGCGTTCCGTCCTGGCCGGCGAAGCCGAAAACCGGCCGGTGGGCGGCCACCGACAGGCCCAGCGCCGCGGCGTAGGCCAGGACCACACTCCCGACCAGCACCAGGGGGGCGACGACGGATCGGAACAGCAGGCCGAGCGTCAGCGCCAGGACGAGCAGCAGCAGCGGGATGACGACCGTGCGGTCCCGGGACTCGGCGTTCTCCCTGTCGAGCGCGATGGCGTCCTGGCCGCCGACCAGGGCGTCCGCGCCGGGCACGGCGCGCACTGTGTCCCGCAGGCGCTGCACGGTATCCAGCGCGGCCCGGCCGGCCGGGGGCGATGTCGGCACCGCGGTGATCAGGGTCAGGTCGCCCGCCTGAGCGACCCGGCGGGGCTCGGCCACACCCTTGGTGCCACGCACCGCCGCCAGGGTACGCTCCGCGGCGCCGGACCGCGCAACGACGATCACGGGTGACGTGGTGCCGGCCGGGAATCCCTTCGCGAGCATCCGCTGGCCGGTGACGGCCTGGGGTTCGTGGGCGAACGAGTCGTTCACGCCGAGACCGGTGTGGGAGGCGAGCAGTCCCAGCGACAGCGCGCCGAACACCGCGGTCGTCGTCGCCCAGACCACCCGGGGCCGCTGGCCGATCCGCTGCGAGAGGCGGCCCCAGAAACCCGGTTCCGGTTCCGCCGTGGCTCCGGGACGGGCTATGCGAGGCCAGAAGATCCAGCGCCCGAACACCAGCAGGGCGGCGGGCAGCAGGGTCACCGACACGGCCAGCGCGCACACCACGGCCACCGCGCTGACCGGCCCGAGCCCGCGTGTCGTCTCTAGGTCCGCCGCCACCAGGCACAGCAGGCCGGCGACCACGGCGACCACGCCGGGGAGGACGGCCGCGCCGGCCCGGGGAAGCGCGGCGCGCATCGCCTCGTGCCGGTCGGTGTGTGTGCGCAGTTCCTCCCGGTAACGGGCAATGAGCAGCAGGCCGTACAGGGTCGAGCCGCACAGCGCGAGTACGGTGAGCAGCCCCTGTGACAGCGTCGTGTACGTCAGCCCGGTGGCCTTGCCGAGCAGGTAGACCGTGCCCTCGGCGACCGCCAGGCCGAACGCCGCGACGGCCAGGGTCACCGCCCACAGCAGGGGGCTGCGATGGGCGACGACAAGGACGAGCAGGAGAACCAGCAGTGTGCCGAGGAACAGCGTCATGTTGACGTCGCGCATGATGTCGGCGTTGGCTGTCGTGTAGCCCGCCTGACCCGTCACCGCTACATCCAGCCCGCCGCCGCCCTGGCCGACCACACGCTGGATGGCGCGCACGGAGTCACCGACGTCCGCCGTCTCCTCGAAGCTCAGCTCGGTGCCGGGCACGGGGAGGTCCACGCGGACGACGGCCGTCCTGTCGTCCCGGGCAAAGTCGGCCTCGTGCACCTCGGCCCCCGCGGTGATCCTCCGGTCGACCGCTTGACGGTCGCGGTCGATCCGGGCCCGGTCGGCGTCGGTCAGCGAGGCCGCGCGCTGATAGACGATGAGCGCGGCCATTTTCCTGCTCTGCGGGAAGTTCTGGTATTTCTGGTCGGCTGCGACGGATTCCGCGGAGTCCGGCAGGGTGCTGATGCTGCTGTTCTTCTGCAGCGTGAACATCTTGCTGCCCTGGGATCCCACGAGAAGGAGGATGAATAACCAGGCCACCAGAACAAGCCACTTGGTTCGCCGCCCTGCCGGTATCCCAACGAACCGAGCAACTCTATTCACAGCGATCGCTCCTTCGATTTATCTCACACCGGGGCCGCGCCACCGTAGCTCCGGGGCGGGAGCGGACTCAAGGAATGGTCGGACGCACTGCACGGCGTGCGCGAAGACGTGTCCCGTCGACGGGACACAGCCCTTGTCAAAGCAAAGGCTTGGTGACTTTCTGGAGGATCTCGGACCCGCTGTCGAAGAGATAGAAGTGGTGACCGGGGAAGAGATCAAGTGAGAACTCGGTTTCGGTGAGCTCGGCCCAGCCCTCCAGTTCGCGCGGAGTGGCGAAGGGATCCGTATCGGCCGCGAAGGCGTGGATGGGACAGGACAGCGGTCGCTCGTCGCGGAGCCGATAGCCGCCGGCCAGTGCGAAGTCGGCCCGGAGGATGGGCAGGAACATCTCCAGGAAACCGCGCTGGGAGAGCAGCGTCTGCGGCACGTAGCGCCGCTCCAGCAGGAAGTTCAGCAGTTTGTCGTCCGGCTCCTCGTGCAGCGGGTCCGGTATGCGGACCTGTGGTGACGGGTATCCGGAGACCCCGAGGCAGACCGGGCCGGGAAGGCCCTCCCGGCGGCGGAGCAGGGTCAGTTCGTAGGCCACGAGGGCGCCCACGCTGTGGCCGAAGAAGGCGAAACGGCGGTTCTTGAGAATCTCGGCGAGTCCGGCTGCGGTCTGCGCCACCAGCGTGTCCAGGTCCGGAATAAGGGACTCACGGATGCGCGTCTCTCGGCCGGGAAAGCGCACGGCAAGAATCTCCACCTCCATCGGGGCCACGGTACGCCAGCGTTGATAGGCCGACGGTCCGCTGCCGGCGTGGGGAAAGAGCACGAGAAGGGGTCGGTCCGGGCGTGAGGAGCCGATCCGGGAAACCCATTTGCTGCTCATCCGTCATCTCCTTTGCTGATTCTCGGAGCCGTCGCGGCCCTGCGGGGGGCGACGCCCGGGCGATCCTCTCTCAGACGATGGATACACGGGAGACCCGCAGACGCACCGGACAGCCGTACGTCGGCGCTCTGGCGTGAAAAGACGTCGAGCGAGCACGATGCGTAAGGCGTGCGGGGCGGGTCCGCTGAGCCCGCGTGATCAGGGAGGAATTCTTGTGCTTGGTTTGAAAGCCGTCGATTTCGAGGACCTGGACGAGTTGGACCTGCTGGATCTGAAACTGCATGCGACGGCTGATTTGGGACCTCTCTGGAAGAGGCTCCGACAGGAGGCTCCCGTCTGGTGGCATCGCCCGCGTGGAGGTGTTCCCGGTTTCTGGGTGGTCACCCGGTATGCCGACGTGCTGGGCATCCTCAAGGACCACAGGAGGTTCACGGTCGCTCAGGGCAACATGCTGGGAACCCTCCTGCACGGGGGCGACACCGCCGCCGGCCGGATGGTCGCCGTGTCGGACGGCCGGTGGCACGCAGGCCTGCGGCGGCTGATGCTCTCGGGTATCGGACCCAGGGTGCTCGACCTGGTCAAGGACACGATCGAGACCACGACGCGTGACCTGGTCGGCAGGGCACTGGAGCGGGGCGAATGCGACTTCGCCCGGGATGTCGCGGCGCAGATCCCCCTGACCGCGATCTGCGAACTCCTGGGGGTGCCGCAGCAGGACCGGGCCCGCGTCCTGGAGCTGACGAACCAGGCGATGCTGTCCGGCGGCGCCGAGGAACCCGACGTCGAGATCCGCGTGGCCCGCAGCCGGATCCTGCAGTACTACGCTGGCCTGGCGGCCGTACGCGGCGACGCGCCGGGCAGCGACATGGTCAGCCTCCTGGCCACTAGTGAGGTCGACGGGCGCCGCCTCACGAAGGAGGAGGTTCTCCTCAACTGCTACAACCTCATCGTCGGCGGAGACGAGACAGCGCGGCTCGCCATGAGCGGCGGACTGCTCGCACTGACGGAGAACCCGGAGCAGTGGCAGCGGCTGCGCGCGGATCCCCGCCTGGTCGACCCGGCGGTCGAGGAGATCCTCCGGTGGACCTCGCCAGCCTCGCACATCGGGCGGACCGCCCTGTCCGACGTGACCTTGCACGGTGAGGTGATACGGGCGGGCGATGTGGTGACCGTGTGGAACGTCGCGGCGAACCGCGACGAGCGGGTGTTCTCGGAGCCCGACCGCTTCGACATTGGGCGCTCTCCGAACCGGCACCTCACCTTCGGTCATGGCCTGCACTTCTGCATCGGAGCGGTGCTCGCTCGGCTGGAACTGCGAACGATGCTCCGCGTCATGCGCGAGCAAGTCTCCTCGGTGGAGGTCCGGGGTGAGGTACGGCGCATTGAGTCGAACTTCATCACAGGTGTCAGCAGTCTTCCGGTGACACTCAACAAAGCCGAATCGGCCTGATCACGGCGTGCAAGAGTGGAGAACCGCGTCGACGGCCAGCGCAGCGAAAAGCAGCGTGAGGTAGGCGATGGATCCGTGGAAGAGCGCCATGGTCTGCGGATCCAGGTCTCGTCGCACGGCACGGTGAATGCTGTGTACCTTGACGAGAAAAGTGCCACCCAGAGCGATCGACAGCACGCCATAAATGGGTGTAGTGGGGGCAAGTGGCCATACGGCGACCGAGGAGAGCACCATGAGCCAGCTGTGCACGATGCTCTCGGCCAGGACACGCCGGCTGGAAGCCACTACCGGTAGAACGGGAATGTTGGCCCTGGCGTAGTCGTCCTTGTACTTCATGGCGAGAGCCCAGAAGTGCGGCGGCTGCCAGAAGAAGACGATGAGGAAAAGGCAGAGCGCGGTCCACGACAGGGACCCGGCGACGGTTGCCCAGGCGATCAGCACAGGGGCAGAGCCGCATAGGCCGCCCCACAGCGTGCTCTGCGGTGTCCGCCGCTTCAGCAACAGGCTGTAGACCAGCGCGTAGTAGCCGATTGCGCAGAGGGTGAGCGCCGCGGCGAGGACGTTGGACAAGACGAGGAACAGGCCGACGGACACCGCACCGAGGCACGTTCCGAAAATCAGCGCCGCGCGGGGGCCGACCTGATGACGGGCCAGCGGACGGTTTCTGGTTCTCTCCATCAACTGGTCGATGTCACGGTCGATGAAGCAATTGAACGCACCGGCACTGGCCGCCGCACCGGCTCCGCCCACAACAACGACGAGTAAATCGGAGAGTGAAGGGAGTCCTCGGCTTACCACGAAGAGAGTGGGGACGGCCGAGACTAGCAACAGCTCAACTATGCGCGGCTTGCAGAGAGACAGATAAGCGCCCGCGATGTCCCTGAGGGATGACCGGGTCAGCGGAGCGTCGAGAGGTCCGCTCGTAGCGATGTCGTTGACGTCGGTGATGGTCAGTCTTGTCTCGCTGTTCAGCGTGCTCAATTACGCGGCCGCCTTTCGGACTACGTGGCTCCTTGGAAGGGCCGTTGAGGCGCCACTGAGCATCCAGTAGGCTTTCTCTAGCGTCAAGATGCGAGTGTATCTATGTGGGCCGTTCCCACGTCCGCTGTCCGCCGGTCGCAATCCACGAGTCCGTGTCTCTCGGCGTCTTCATCCTTGGGGTGAGCTACAACGCCATTTCCCAACCGACTTCCAGTGTCCGGCAGAGGCGCAAGTAAGTCAGCAAAGCGGTGCCGAACCGCGGTAGCTTCGTCATCAGATGCTGGGGCAGGGGCGAGCGCGCCTGAACTCAGCGCTGCCGCACGGTCGGGTCGGCGGCGCCATCGTCCGCCGGAAGATGGCCGTGCCGTTGGTACGGCATCTCATCAGGGTGCTTCTCAAGCCGGGTACGCCGCCATGCCGCGTCGAAGGAGAGATTCCCCTGGCTGGCCCCTGCCAGCCGCCACGCACGCCAGCTAGTCCACGGAGCAAGCAGCCACTGCCACACGGATGTCCTCACCGAACCACCACTCCCGCGAGCCCGAGGTGGATGTTCGCCGCCGTCCTCACGATGCACCCGCCGGATCGCCCGCGGCGTGCCCGTTGAGCAGGGACTGCGCCTTCGCGGCGTGGTGTGGTCGCTGGGCGCTGTCCATGCCGGCGGCCAGGAGGGTGAACAGCATCTGCTTTTGGGTGTGGTCGGGGAAGCTGGCGAGGAATTCGCGCAGCACTCCGACGGCTTCGTGCTCGACGGTCCGTTCGTCCTCGGGGCGGTGTTGGGCGAACACCTCCGCGACCGTGTTCACCTTGTCGGCGAGGGCGGGGAGTTGAGACCAATCGGCGTTGTCCCGCTCGATCCATCGCACCAACAGGGCTGCGGGATCGGCCAGTTCCACGGCGAGAGCATCGGTCCTCTGCCGTCGAAGGATGTCGGTCACTGACTGCTGGCGCTGAGCAGCCAGCAGAGCGGTTACGGCGGCCCGGTCGTCCGGCAGCAGATCGAGTGTGAGCTCGGCCGTGAACTCGACGGGAGGGTTGGTCGGCAGTTGACGCAGTCGGGCGAGGTGCTGGCCGCAGACATCCCGCGCCGAGGCGAGGTCCGCCGGGTCGCATCTCTTCGAGACCTCGCCCGCAGCGTCCCTGAGCGTGGTGCGCACTGCCCCTGCGATTTCCTCGACCGGGCCTGGGTAGGGCGGCTCGGTCAGGACCGTGGCCGTGATCCGGGCGGTGAAGCCGATCCCGGGGCATGCGCTGCGCAGCCGGACCTCGAAGCGGGCCAGGCCACGCCGGACCGCTGTACGCGCACGGCGGCGCGACCATCGCGTGGAGGCCATGGGTCAGGCCTCCGCCGAAGCGCGCTCGTGCGTGGCGACCAGGGACGACAGCGCTGGGGGCAGCCGTAGTTCCTTGCGCAGATCGATGACCGCTTCGCCATCGGCGACTCCCGGCTCACCGAAGATGAGGGCTGAGACCGGAGTGGCGTACAGGCGCTCCAGAATGATCTGGTTGAGGAGTTCCGTCATGAGCTCGGTCGGTACGTCTTCCGTCTTGCGCACCTCGGCCCAGGCGGCCAGCAGTTGCCGGCAGTCACCTTCGACCCGAGGGTCGGCCAGGGCCGCGTTCCAACCGTCGACGAGCGCTTCCCTGATGTCCTGCTTCTGCTCGGCCGCGGCCAGCATGACCTGCAGAACGTACGGGTCCACGCGCGGATCAAGCAGCGACAGGAACGCCCGGTGCCCCGCCAAGAGCTTCTTCTCCGTGGCCCACTTGATGACCGTGCTCCACACACGAGGCAACTGGCCCTCGCGGGCAGCGATGTCCCGCAGCGCCGCCTGCGCCGTCCGTACGGCCTCGTCCGGCTCGGGCCGGTCCAGGATGTGACGCAGACGGACGAGGGCCTGGCGCGGGTAGTGCCGGGCGAATTCGCCCTGGCAGACCAGGGCGACGACGGTCGCCACGGCTTCTGAATCGTCCTGAGCCGAGTCCAACAGCAGGCTACGGACTGCGGCGCCCAACGTGGCCGACTCGGCGGCGACCGTCAGGAAGCGGGCGATCAGCGCGCGGTGCCCGGGACTGTCGGCTCCGTTGTCGATCCATGCGTGGACCTTTTGGACGACCCGGACGTCGTTCTCGGCGATGGCCAGCTCGACGAGGAGGTTGCTGATGGCGGCGAGCCGGTCAGCACCTACCGCCTTCTGGGAGGTGATTACGTCCAGCCACTTCAGCAGGTGCGGGTGGAGATCGGCGCGCTGCTGCCAGAGGTGGAGCAGGACGGCTCGGGCGTATCCGGGCTTGTGGTCCAGCGACACGGTCCGCCCGGTGACCTCTGCGCCCATCGCTGTCAGCCGACTGGTCAGATCAGGGCCCGTCAGGATCGTGCGTACGTTCGTCTCCGGGGATTCGCCCAGCAGCGCCCGAGCACCGTCCTGAACCGTCAGGGCGTCCTTGCCGTTGAGGAACAGAGCAGAGATCAGCAAGGCTCGGTCATCCGGGTTGTTCTCGGTCGCAGAGAAGACGTCCCGCACGTCGGTGCGCCATTCCTGGAAGGCGCTCAAGGCTCTCTTGAGGCCCTCTGGGGAGTCTTCTGCGACGGCAAGTTCGGCGGCCAAGTCGGCTGCGTCCGCAGGGCGGCTGCCGTCGGTCAGCTGCTGCGCGGCTTCCTTGGCCAGGCCGGTGTCCGACGCTGTGGCGGACAGCCACGGCAGACGGCCCGGCTGACGGTGCAGGTACTCCAGATGCGACCTGGCAACGCGGAGAGCGGACGGCCGGGCCACGGCACGGACGACGACGCCCGCGACCGCTCCTGAAACTGCCTCAGGCCAGCCGTGTTCGTCGGCGATCACGACGAGGAACGAACCCGAGAACCTCAGCTCCTGCGCGTAACTCACCAGCTGCTGAGCAACCGAGCCGGGATTCTGCCAGGCGCTGATCTCCGCAGCCACGTCCAGCAGATAGCCCGTGCCCGGTTCACTGGGAAGCTCAGCGATGTCCGGGGAGCCGGGCTTCTCCCAGTCGGGCACGATCTCCTGAAGCTTGAGCGACTGCCCCCGGGACACCTCCCACAACGCCTTGATCCCGGCAGCTCGCTTCCCATATCCGGGCGGGCCCGTGACGACCGCCAGACGAGGCCCCTCCCCGGTGAGATGGGCGATGGCTTTCTCCGCGGTCCGCACGGGCTCGTCGCGCACATCCAGCTCCACCCACGCCCGTCGTACGGCGTCGAGATCGGCCTGCGGGATGTGGACCACCGGCAATTGCGGCTTGTCCTTCATCGTGATGGAGCCGGCCGCAATGATGATCTTCGAGTTCTGGTTGCCGCCCACCTTTACCTGGAAACCGGGTGTCGGCGAGGTGACAGGAAGGGGAGGCGGTGGCGGCGGGACGGCCCCCGGGAAGGTCTCCTCGCTCACCGGCTCTGCTCCGGCGCGCGGTAGTGGAAGCCGCCCGAGGCGTTGATGTCGCCGCCCGAGACGACGACCATGCTGTCGGTGTTGTGGTGCACCCTCGTCCGCGCCCCATCGCCGTCGTTTGCACCCTTGACCTGGTCAACCAGGTCCTGAAGCTCCTGCGCTGCATCCGGATGCTTCTGCAGAAACGCTGCCAGCTGGATCATCAGCTCGTTCCGCAGCCGGTCCTCTACCGATCCGCGCTCGCTCTCCGAGCTGTCGACAAGCCGTTGCCGCGCGGAATCGATCAACCGCAGCTCCTGCGCGGCGCTCTCCTCGCCACCCCGCCGGAAGAGCCGGGCCACGCCGACCCGCATGGACTCCCACGTGCTCTTCGCCATCTCGGCGACCAGGGCACCGGCCCCCAAACCCGCGACCTGCATGATGTCCAACGCGTCCCCCATGGTCATGGTCGTTTCCCCTGCTCGGCGGGCGGGCAGGGGGCGGCGGCATATTCGACACATCAGGGTGGATCTCGGCGTGAGAGTCGGCAATCGAAAGTATTTGCCACATACCGGAATGAGTAACTGCCAAGCAGACAGATCCGGCCGGTTCGGATTCGAGGCGCGCAGTGCTGTGCTGAGCAAGCCTCCGTAAACCCCAGGATGGGCCGCGGTTCAGTTTTCAGCTACGGCGCAACTTGGCCAAGCGCCACTTTGAGTAATTGTCCGGAAGTAGGGCGAGCTGGTGTGAGCAGAGTGAGCGCGGTATACGCACGATGACGGAGGGACTGCCCTCGGCATCGACCAGGACGGCCTGGTCCGATGACTGATGGGCATCGCTTACCACCGGCGTGACTGTCGGCACGCTTCGGCTCTGGAAAGCCGGCGTGGTGTGCACCAGGCCGGAAGCCCGCCGCAGCAGCAGGATGAGTGCATGCAAGTTCCTCAGATTGGAAGCGGCCGGCCTGCCTGGCAGGTGCTGGATCGACTCCGTGCCGTCGGGCCGGGCTGGCATCTCCTGCTCCTGCGACTGCACGAGCAGATCGTCACCGTCGATCCGGGCTACCGAATCGATGACCTGAAGGAAAAGCTCAGCGCGGTCCGCGTCCGCATCTCCGGTGCCGCCATGCCTCCCGATATACGGGGCCTGGTCCTTTCAGCTGAGGTTCGGTCCGCGACGATCTGCGAGTTCTGTGGGCATCCTGGACGCCGTCGGCGGCGAGGGGACGCCGAATTCGGATGGACCCAAGCGGTGTGTGACAGCTGCCACACCGCATGGTCGGATCACTCCATCGTGATCGTCAACGGAGTGGCCCGGCACCGGCCGACGCCGTGAGGCAGCTGCTCGCAGTGGCCGAGCCTTCCTCCCTGCAGCCCGGCTGGAGGAGCTTGCGCTGGCGCGCCGGGTCGAGGAGTCGCTGCGATGTACCGGACGGGGTGGTCGAATCCCGCCCGGCTGTACGGTGCGGCCTCAGGGGTGGCTGCCTCCGTCGGCCCGTTAGTCGTCGTTGCTGCGGCTGATGCGACGCGTTCTCAGCAGACCGGTGCGCTCGGTGCGGTAGCCGACGGCCGTCAGTGCCTTGATGCCGCGCTCTTCGAGGCTGCGCCACTTCTTGCCGCTGGCTTCGACGGCCTCGCGCACGGCCTTACCCATCCCCTTGGGGACGGACTCGATCAGCTGAGGCAGATACTGGATGGCGAGTTCGGCGGATCCCTGGTTGCCCTCGAGCATGGGCAGGAGGATCGTCTGGATCAATTCGCGGCGGGCGGCTGGGTTCGTGACGTGCGCGGCCCGCCACAGGTCGAGAACGGCGCGGCGGTCGGGATTCCTTGAGGCGCGGGCGTACCGCTCGATCAGCAGTTCGGCCGTAAGGGCGTCCGGAAGCGATGGCCATCCGGCCGAGGTCAGCATCTGCGCCGGCAGTCGAGTGCCCGGGCCTGCCAGCAGATCTCTCCAGAAGCCGGCCTGGTCCTGCGCGGGCAGAGCAGCCAGCCGTGACGCCACTGCCTGAAGCAACGCAGCGTCGGCTTGCATCGGCGACAGTTGCCGCAGGCTTGCCGAGACGGCCTTGAACAGATCCGATGCCGAAGACTGTTCGAGCGCGATCCACGCGGCCAGTGTTTCGCCGGCGTACTCAGGACGGCGTCTGGCGTAGTCGGCCATGTCGGCCGCCGTCGGCAGCGGCTGAAGACCGTCCCTGTCGACGCCGCCGGTCACCAGCAGGTGGCGAGCCCGGACCTGCAGGCGGGTGTGCTCATTCCCGGGCAGCCAGCCGCCCTCATCAAGTGCCGTTACCAGAGCGCGGGCTTCCTCGGGGGCCAACGGAGCAGGACCAGGAGAACTCAGGTCACGCAGGCAGTCGTTCACGAGGGACTCGATGTAGGTCACGATCGTGCTGTCGTCGGAAACGAGGAGGCTCTCCCCGTCGGCGAGCAACTCGGCGACATTTGCCGCCTGATGGCGGACAAAGGCCGCACGCTGCAGTAGCCCGCTGTTCTCCAGTGGCCGAAGCGCGTCGAGCAGCCGCAGTTGGTCCTCGGCTTCCTCGTCGGTCGAGGGTCGGGACAGCGAAGGCAGGACGAAAGGAGTGATGTGCGGATGCCGGCCCGGAGGCTGGTCGTCGAAGAGCCTCATGAAGCTGTCCGCGGCGCGGCCGATCTCCTCGGGTTTTGGACTGCTGTCGGGCTTGCTGGCCAGTGACCATAGCTTCTTCAGCGGAGTGTCGAACTCGACGGTCCTTTCGGCGATGGATGATCGCGGATCCAGCAGACCCAGCCACGTCGGCCAGTGGTTGATCGAACGTTGGTGGACGCTGGACAGCACCGCCCGGGCCAAGGCGGTTTCCCGCACTACGGGGATATCGTTCGCGTTCCGTTCCACGATGTCCCGGCCCGATTTGCTGTCCAACGCCAGCAGCAGTCCTACTACGGCGTGTGCCGCTTCGGGACATTCCTGGCACCAGTGCTCCAGAAGCTTCTCCAGCCTCCGCAACGCCTCGTCGGGAGATGCCGGCTCTGTAGGCGCAGCCGGCGGTACAGCTGTCGGCTGGCCTTGCGCTTTCGTCCATTCTTCGTGCGTCTCGATCAGCGCCCGCAGTTCCTTGGCGATGTGGGGCCCGACCTGCTCCATGAGGATTGCTGCTTGAGAAGAGGAGAGTTCCGCAAGCATGTCAGCCATGTCCTCCTTCTCTCCCAGCAGATGATGCGACACCAGCTGTTGCACGAGTCCGGGGTCTGCTGCGAGGGCTGGCTCGACCTGGCGCATCACCATGGCGGCTGTGGCGGAGTTGTCTCGGACGGCAGAGTGCTGCAGGACGATCGTGCGCATCTCGACTGCCGCCGGACAGTCGCTTGCCACTGCCAGCCGCCAGCATCCGGGCAGTACCTCGTCCGGCAGTGCGTGCGGGGAATTCGTCAGGATCGGGGTGAGTGTCTCGACCGCGGTGTCCGCCGTGCCGTCCAGGGAGACAGCTGTGTCACCGCAGACGGCCAGGACGGCATGGGCAACGTTCTCCTCCTCCAGACCGATCGCGTCCCGTGCCTGCTGTAGGAGTAGAGCCAGCGCGGCAGAGCGGTCCTCGGCCGGAAGACCGCCGACGGAGGAGAGCACCGCGTCCAAATCGGCGTTCTGGGCCTGCTGCTCCAATGTCTCGGCCACAGTGGCAGGCAGTTGGAACACGCTGCCGCTGGTCTCCATGAAGATCAGATCACGGCCCGGGCCCAGCACGTTCCGTGTCTTCTTGAGATAGGCCACCAGTTGCTGGCCGTGGTGCTTTCGGACGTCGGCCGCCTTCTTGTCCTCGTCCTCGTTCTCGTGCTCGTCAAGGTCTTCAGGGTTACTGAGATGCTGGTCGACGGGTGCGTCGAGGTTCGCGTAGCGGCGGGCGGCGTCCTTGACCTGCTCGCTCACGGGGAAGCCCAGATCGGCCTCGGGGTTGGCACCCAGCGCCAGTACGAAGGCGCACAGCCGGTGGTCGAGCAGCAGATCCCTGGCGAACAGCGGGAACTCCATCCGAAGGCAGACCAGTTTGGCGATCTCCTCCACCCGCGTGGCGGGGTCAATCTCCAACAGCCCGTCCGCAGCCCGCCGCTGAGCCAGCCGGTACGTCAGGACGAATGTGTTCAGCAGCGCCTTGACCCGGCGGGGACTGCGCACATGCGAGGGCACGAGAATGCTCACCACAAGGTTGACGTCCACTGCCGCCCACACGCCACCCCGCCCACGAACCAAATCGGCGGAGAAGCTGGTCACCTTCGACACCAGCAGCGGAGGGAGACTGAGCTGGTACTGGAACACCTTGTCCAGGTAGCCGCTTCCGCTGCTGTAGTACGGGTTGACGGCATCCTGGGGCGTGGCCTGTTCCAGAGCACGCGTGAGTGCCTCTTCCAAAACCTGCTGGTCGGCGGCGACGACGAAGACGCAGCGGTCAGCTCCCAGGAACGTGCGCAGGGCGTCCAGCGTCGCCACGACATCGGAGGGCTTACAGCGGTCCAGTTCATCGACGAAGACAACGAGCCGTTCTACGCGGGAGTGCGTGACGAGGTCGGCGAAGAGCCTTTCGAACTGCTCGTCACTGTCGGCTGCCTCCGTCTTGTGCTCGCGCGTGAGGGTCCGCGAGACCAGGACCATCAGAGACGTCAACAGGGCCGCTGGCGCGATACCCGCCTTCAGTGCTCCAGCCAGCATGTTGGCGAACGTCGGTCGGAAGGCCCCTCCGTGCAACCAGGCAAAGAGCGCCATCGTAACGGCGAAGAAGGCGACAACAGCGCCGAACATCCAGCCGAACATCTTCAGCAGGCGCCATACTGCGCCCCGCTCGAACTGAAGCTTCACGGCGACCCGTCCGCCATAGAGTTCGTCGTGGAACTTCGCGTCCTTGATCCCCAGGGCGGTGGCGACCGCGATGATGAAGTTCCTGCGCAGCGGGTTTTCCGCGTACTTGAAGGCGTCGAACCGCACAAAGCGCACGTCCCGTTGCTTCTCCAGCAGCCCCTTCCGGAGATTTGCTACGCCTGACTTGCCGCTGCCCCAAGGCCCCCATACGGCGATGTTGGTCGGCGTGGGGACGGACAGCACCACGTCGTACAGCTGCTCAGCGATGTGGCTGTGAGCCAGCCGGTCACCCTGGGTGTTGTCGGCCTCGCGGCCCCGGATCAGGTCGTCCGGCTCTATACGGCTGCTGTCCCCTTGTGCCACTGCTGCCCCGCTCTCGGGCTTGTGCCCACGTCCCCCTGAAGTGCGCGGTCTGTACCGGTACTTCACCTGGGTAACACGATAAACGGCACCACCGACAACGGGTCGTTCCAGCGTTCAGATGTCTGCTTGGCAGCACACGGCGGGCCTTTGGCCCCAGATGTCGTCGACGTTGGCTCGACCAGTTGTGACTGGCCACTGCCAAGGATCGTCGAGGGACCTTGTCCCCCGTGTCCCTGGGGCGGGACCTGTCAGCGTCCCTTATTCAGTCCCGCTGGCATCGTCGTCACCTTGAACTGCGAGCCGTGCCTGCCGGGCCACATCGAGTTCGTCACGCACACGGCCCCTGCGCCATTCAGGGAACTCTGCCAGCAGCAGCCACCTTCCGACATCGGGGTCCGGCCCGGTCACAAGCCAGGTGGGAACATCGATCAGCAGACCGCGCAGACACATGTCCGACGTGCCACCGGACCGGGGGCCCAGGCGAGCATGGAAGGCGATGATCAGCTGTGGGTGCTCCCGCAAGAGCATCCGGGTGTTCCGCTCGGGCCCGGCCGAGCGCCAGGTCCTCGGGTTCGCGCGTCGTGCGGCCTGCCAGTCCACCGGGTGACAGCGATGGCGGTCATCACCGAGTCCGTTCCGTTCGCACCAGACGTGCGCCGCCCAGTCCGCACCTGACGCGGCGCCGTCGATCACGACGAGCCGATCTCCGTGACGCGCCTCCAGGCGGTCCAACACCGCGACGACCGTGCCGGGCCAGGCCCACCACCGGTCGCCGCACACCAGTACGCGGGGATCAGCCAGTTCCATGCGGGTCCCCGTCCTCCCCGGCCTCGATATCGGCCGGCGTCTCCTGAACTGCTTCGTCGTGCGGCGTGAAGGACGAGGAGTCGGTCTTCCGCGCCTCACATTCCGCAATCGCGAGAGCGTCTTCGAGTCCCCTCAGTTCCCGCTCGCTGATCAGTGAGGCAATGGGCCCGGTGACGTCGGTGAAGACGATGCGCGTTCCGGAATTGGAGATCCTTCGGAAAAGGTCTCCGAGTGACGTGGGCAGTCGCGAAACGGGAACGTGGTCCGGGACGCTCGGCGGTGAATCCAGCCAAGCGCAGGTGTGGAGCATGAAATTCAACGCGCATCCCTGACGGGCTGCTTCCGTGGAACGATCGCGAGCCAATGCTTCTTTGATCGCCTGGCTCAAGAATTCCTCTGTGCTCTTTCCCGATGCTTTGGCCCAGGCGCGGATTCGCCTCTTCACTCCAGGTGCGAAGGGGATGCTCATCCGTAGCATCCCGTCCGCGCCTGGGAAGAAAGTGCACAGCACGTCAATGGGAAGGGAGTCCTGGAGTCGTCTCCATACCTGCCTGATGGCACGCTCCTCGTCTCGTGCAGATACGAGAACTGCGATGCTCTTTCCATCGGGTGACGATGCCATTGGCATGCCGCTGACCTGTCGCGCTGCTTTTAGCTCGACTCCGCGTACGGTCCGAGTCAGGATGATCTCGATTGCGTGCAGAGGCACAGGAACTCCAGATCAGTAGAGCGAGATGGGGCCGTCGGGAAGCCAACCTTCCACGTATCCGGCGACCAGAAGAGCTACGCCTTCAGGGGATACGTCACGATGGCGATTCTTGAGCTCGCCGATTTTCCACCGGGCGTGTGACGGAGACATTGTTTGAAACGAGTCCGACTCTTCCGCGCTGATCCGCACAACGTAAACCTGGGAAACGGTTTGCTGGTCATGTTCCCAGCAGTCCGACTCCCGTGTTTCGTGAACGCCGTAGAGGGATCCGAAGCGAGGGTTCCTGATGTGAAATCGCTCGGCGAGATGCTGAGTGGCTCCGTCCTTGAAACCTGTGCCGGCGGCGAGCAGCGTCTGTGGAACTGTCCAGCCGCCGCAGCACCCGCCGCACAGCATTAGGCGATCTTGGTCATCCAGGAGCAGGAGGAGGACGCGGCGGTCGACTACCGACGGGGCTGACGGAGCGTGGGAGGTTGCCATCAGGTCCAGGCTGTCGCCTGGCTACTCAAGTAGCAATCCGAATGCCGTCCCTCGGGTGACAGGTTCACTCGGGTAGTGCCAGATGTGCGCCACAGGCCGCGGCCTGCCCTCATCGGCGTGCACGCGTCGCACTGAATCCGGGCGTCGCACTGCACCCTGCGCACGCGCTATGAGCTGCGAAAACGCTGAAACGGCGTTTGAGATTCGAGGCTGTCGCGTTTTGGGGCGTCGCACGCCACCCGGTCTGACCTGCGGCGACGGAATTTTCCACACATCCCACGGAGGCGTGGGCAGGCCGATGAGACCTTGGCCACCGCGGACAGTGTAACGGGTGGCGTGCGCCCCGTACCGAGGGTCGGATATGGACTGCTCCTGTGCCGGGCCGGTGACAGGCGGTGCGAGTGGGGCCCGGCTCGCTGGATCGGTGCGGGATGAGCAGCGGGTGTGTTCAGGAGATGGGCGATCGGTGTGATGGTGTCGGCAGGCTTGGCCGCCGGAATGCGCTGGTTCTGCGCGCTGATTGAGGACGAGGTGACCGACATGACGGACAACGATGCGGTGCGGCGGGAAACCGTGGTGCTGAACGGCTTCGAGGGGACGCTGACCAGCCCGTCGTCCCGTGCGGAGGCGGCGCCCGCAGTGGTGTTCCTGCATCCGTTCGGCGCCTGGGACCGCACGGGGCTGTTGACGGACGAGGTGACGGCCAACGGGACCGTCCGGCTCTTCGACGATCTGGCGGCGGCCTGTGCCGCGCGCGGGGCCATAGCGTTTGGCTATGACAGCAGATTCGTCACGGAATCGCTCAACGACGGTGCGGGATCGGCCCGGCTGACCTTTACGGGCATGGTCGAGGACGCGGTGGCGGCGGTGAAGTGGCTCAGCGCGCACGAGGAGGTCGATCCCGCCCGCGTGTCACTGCTCGGGATCTCCATGGGGACCGAGGTCGCCCTCGCGGCGGCAGAGGAACTCGACGCCCCCCACCAGCTGATCCTGGTGGCCCCCGTGGCGGAGAACTACGCGGTACGCCGCCGGTGGATGAACCTCCAGCGGCACCAGGAATGGCTCGTGTCCGCTGGATACATCGACGCCGACGGGAACGTCGACCTGTCGGCGGCGGCGCGTGACACCTCGGGGCGCAGCGGCTGGTGGGACGACTTCGACCTCGATGACCGCCTGGGCAGCCGGGTGCCGGCCGAGCGGCTATGGGCGCACCTCACCGCCGCGTACGACGAAGCCACCCACCGGGCGCTGCACCAGGGCGACGAGTCCGGCCCGGCCTCCTTCTGGCAGGACTGGTCCGCGCAGCCGCACGCCTACCAGCGGGCGGCCCGCGTGCCGGGCCCGCTGTCCCTCCACGTCGGGGACGACGACTGGACCACTCCGCCGCGCCAGGCATGGCTGGTGCACCACGCCGCTACCGCACACGGGGTCGCGTCGTCCCTGCGCGGCTACCCCGGGCTGGGACACCTGATGTCCCGCCCGCACGCCGACGGCACCCGCACCTACGGGCCCTTCGCCCCTGAGGTCGTCGAGGCCCTCGTGCGCGACGTCACCGGTATCGCATGACGGGCCGATCTGCGCCCGGGGGTGACGAAGCCGCGTCCGGGTTCGCGCGGACCTGTTGCCGGGCCAGGCCGATGGGCGGGGGGAGCGCCACCAGTTGGGCCTGCGCGCCGTCGTGCAGGTCGCTTTCGATACGGCGGAGTTCGGCGCTGTGCGCCTCGACCGCGACGCCGATGAACAGCGGGCGGGTGTCCTGCCAGGAGCGGCGTAACCGGGCGGTGAGGGTGTCCGTGGGCGGCTGCCGGTGGCTTTCATGGCACCTTCCTGGTGGCTTCCGGGGGGAGGTTCCTGGGGCTTCTGTGGGGACCTTCCTGGTGGCGTCCGTGGGCAGATAGGCAACGGCTTCCACGGTTGGCCCCCAGGTGGCGACGGCTCGTCTTGTCGTCATGGTGCGCGGGGGTGGTGGCGGTGACGGTGCGGAGCGCCGTGGCTTCGCGTCGGCGGTGAGGAAGGTGGGGCGAACCCCCGGATCAGGGTGGTGGTAGCTGAACCCCTAGTGGGGGGTGGGCTCTCTTGTTGCCCATGAGTCCCTTCCGTAGCGTTCCGGAGGGCGTGCGGGAGGGTGATGGATGCCTTCGCGTGGATGCCTTGGGACAGGTGAGCGTGACGCGGGTGCGTACGGGAACGGGGACGGGGACAGGCGTGGGGATGGGCGGGGCAGGCGTGGGTGGGGCGCGTACGGAGGACGGTGGTGCCTCCTGGACGAGTGGGGTGCGGCGGCAGTGGGCCGGGGGAGGGGTGGCCCAGGAAGTCGTGCCCGCCCTGGAGTTGGACGCGGTGGTGCGCCGGTACCGGCGGGAGGGGGGAGCGTTCCACGCGCTGGACGGGGTGAGCGTGCGGGTGGCGCCGGGGCGGTTCCTGGCGGTCATGGGGCGGTCCGGGTCCGGCAAGACGACCTTCCTCCAGTGCGCGGCCGGGCTTGACCGGCCCACCTCGGGGGCGGTGCGGATCGCCGGGACCGAACTGTCGCGGTTGCGGGAGGCGGAGCTGACCCGGTTGCGGCGCGAACGCGTCGGATTCGTGTTCCAGTCGCTCAATCTCGTTCCGTCGCTGAACGTGTGGGAGAACGCCGCGCTGCCGCTGCTGCTGGGCGGCGCGAGACCCGACGACCCTTCGGTGCGCGCCAGGGCGCTGGACATGCTGCACGCGGTCGGGCTGGCCGACCGCGCGGCCGACTCGCCCGCGCGGCTGTCCGGCGGGCAGCGCCAACGGGTCGCGGTCGCCCGCGCTTTGATCACCGACCCGGAGGTGATCTTCGCGGACGAGCCGACCGGCGCGCTCGACCCGGTGACGGCCGCGGACGTGCTCTCGCTGCTGCGCGGGGCGGTGGACCGCGCGGGCCACACGGTCGTCATGGTCACGCACGACCCGGTGGCCGCCTCATGGGCGGACGAGGCGCTCTTCCTGGAGGCCGGAAAAGTGGTCGGCCATATGGAACGCCCGCAAGCCGCGTCTGTATCAGAGGCGTTCGCGCGCCTTGGGGAGCGGTGAGTCCGAGGTGTCGGTGAAGAGGGTGACGGTGGCGAAGGGCTCCCGGAGGGCCACTGACGGCCGTCGGGTGGCGGGTTTCCTGGCCGCGCGGTCGATACGGCTGCACCGCAAGGCGTGGACGGCGGTGTTCGCGGCGCTGGCGCTGACCTCGTTGATGCTGGGCGCCTTCGGGACGGCCGTCACCTCGGTGGCGCTCGGGCACGCGGCGGTGGAACGGTACGCCGCGACCGCCGCGGTGATCGCCGGCGACCAGCGGACGCGCCATACGTCCATGCCGTGGGGCTCCGAACCGCGTACGGAGACCGCCGCGCTCACCGAGCGGGTACGGGTGCCGCGTTCGGCACTGCCCCGGATCGAGGCGGTGCCCGGGGTACGGGCGGCCGTGGCGGATGACGCGTTCCCGGTGGAGCTGGGGAAGGGCCCGGCGGTGGGGACGGGCGCCGAGGCCGCTTCGGACGAGGCTCGGCCCACCTACGGCCACCCCTGGTCCGCCGCCGCGCTGGCGCCCTTCACCCTGCGGGCCGGGCGCGCGCCGAGTGGTCCCGGTGACGTGGTCCTCGACGGCGGGACGGCCGCGCGTCTCGGCGTCCGGGTCGGGGACGCGGTACGGGTACGGGCGTCGGGCGTCCCGGAGACGTACCGCGTGTCCGGGATCGCCGCTCCGGAAGGGCAGGATGCCGCTCCAGTAGGGGAGGACGGCGCTCCTGAAGGGCGGGGTGGTTCTTCTGAAGGCAGGGCCGGCGCTCCGGATGGTCAGGCCCCCGGCGAAGGACTGGCGCACCAAGAAGCGGTGTTCTTCAGCGACCAGCGGGCCCGGCACCTGGCGGGGCACCCCGACACCGTGGACGCCATCGGCGTGCTCGCCGCCCCCGGCGTCTCCGACGACGAGCTCTACCCGCGGCTGCGCGCGGCGCTGGACGGCGACCGTCCGGTCCGCAGCGTCGCTGCGGAGCACCGCAGCGAGGAGGACAACACCACCCTGCGCGTGCTGACCGGGAACGGGCGCGGCGAACCGGAGTTCCTGGAGGCGACGCCCGGCCGCAGCGACCTGTTGGAGGTGCTGGGCTCGCTGATCGGGGTCGTCGTCATGGTGGCCGGGCTCGTGGTGGCCTCCACGGTCGCGCAGGCGACCCGGCAGCGTGCCCGGGACCTGGCGCTGCTGCGGGCGGTGGGCGCCACGCCGCGGCAGGTGCGGTCCATGGTGGGCCGGGAGAGCGTACGGGTGGCCGCCGTGGCGGCGCTGTGCGGTGCGCTGGGGGCGGTGCCGGGGTACTGGCTGCTGGCCGGCGTGCTGCGGGGTGGCGGGGCGGTGCCGGACGGGCTGGTGCTGCCGTCGCCGGTGTGGATGTTCGCGGCACCGGTCGTCACCGCCGCGTTGACGGTGCTGGTCGCCCGGCTGGCCGCCGCAGCGACCGCCCGGCGGGCCGCCTCGGTGAGCCCCGCACGGGCGATGGGCGAGGCGAACGAGGCGCCGGGGCGGCCGGGACGCGGCCGGACCGTCACGGGCCTGGTGCTGCTGACGCTCGGCATCAGCGCGTCCGGCACGGCGGCCCTCCAGTCCGGTCAACTGGCGGCCATGGCGGCGAGCAGCGCCGTCCTCGTCCTGGTGATCGCCTGCGCGGTGCTCGGCCCCTGGATCGCGCGCGGCGGCGTACACGTCCTCAGCCGCCTCACACGCCGACGGGGCGGAGCCGGCGGCTACCTGGCGGCTGCCGCCGCGCGGGCCGACGTCCACGGCCTCGCCGCCGCCATCACGCCGATCGTGCTCGTCGTCGCCTTCATCGGCGTACAGCTCTCGGCCGGGGCGACGGCGGAGCGGCATGCCACCGCGCAGAGCGGGCAGGCGCTCCGCGCGCCGCTGACGGTCTCCGCGTCCGGACCCGGCATCCCCGAGGAGGCGCTGCACCGCATACGGGCGGTCCCGGGCGTGGCGATGGCCTCCGGGGTGCTGCGCAGCACGGTCGTGCTCGCCGACAAGGAAGCGGGCGACCCGAGGCTGGAACGGCTGCCGGTCCTGGCCACCGACCCGGCCGCGCTGCCGCGCACGCTCGACCCGGGCGCCGTGACGGGCGACCTGCGCGCCCTGAGGGCGGACACGGTCGCGGTGGGACGGGACCGCGCGCAGTCGCTCGACCTGAAGGTGGGGTCGCGGGTCCGGCTGCGGTACGGGGACGGCGTGGAGGCGACCCTGAAGGTGGCCGCTGTCTACGAGCGCGCACAGGCGCTCGGCGACTTCCTCTTCGCCCCCGGCGCGTTGGCGCCCCATATGGCCGTGCCCCGGCCCGTCCAAACACTGATCGCCCTCCAACCGGGTGCCGACGTCGGAGGGGTGCGGGACGCGGTGAAGCGAGTGATCGCGGACGTCGCGCCGGGTGCCGAGGTCGTGGCGCACCCGGCGGCCGGACACCTGCGGGACGGGGCGCGGGACGAGCGGCAGGGCCTGGGGCAGGTCGTCACGGTGCTCGCGGTGGGCGTCATCGGTGGGTACACCGTCATCGCCGTCCTCAGCACGCTGTCCCTCATCATGGTCGGCCGCCGCCCGGAACTCGTCCTCCTCCGGACGGTCGGTGCCGGACGGCGGCAACTCCGCCGAATGCTGTGCGCCGAAGCCACCACCGTCATCCTGACCGGGCTGCTGGTGGGAACGGTAACGGCCCTTCTCCCCCTCACCGCCTTCGCCGTGGCCGTGATCGGCGCACCCCCTTGGATGCCGTTGGCCCAGGTGTGTGCCGTGGTGGGTGTGGTGGCGGTGACGGGCCTGGCGGGGTATCTGCTGCCGGTGAGGGCGGTGTTGCGGGGGAGGGGCCAGGCCTGATGCGGGGGCGGGGCCGGGCTTGATGTCCGGTCGGGGTCCTGAGGGGCGTTGGGTTGTCGGTGGTCCCTGAGGGGGCTCTGGGGCGACCGTGGTCCTGAGGGTGCGCCGGTTCGCTCGTGGTCCTGAGGGTGCGCCGGGTCGTTCGTGAACCTGAGGGGGCGCCGGGTCGCTCGTGACCCTGAGGGTGCGTCGGGTCGTCGGTGGTCCTGAGGGATTGCCGGTTCGCTCGCGGCCCTGAGGGTGCGTCGGATCGTCGCCTTGCCGCAGGAGACGTGTCCGTCGGGCCGGGGCGGGCGTTGGCCTACGAAGAGAGGCCGCGGCGATCGGGTGGCGGCCACCGGCCGAGGAGGTACCGGCATGCGGGACGACGCGGGATCGCGAGCGGAACGGGGCGGCGAGGGGCGGGGCGTCCGAGTGGGCGGGGGGCCAGGGCCGCGGGGGAGCGAGGGGCCGGGAGGGAGCGAGGGGAAGCCGAAGAGCGACCAGCCCGGCCCGGCCTCGCCCCCTCACGACGACACCGACCCGGTGTCCCATCCCTTCGCGAACGACGAGAACGACTACCTGGTGCTCGTCAACGACGAAGGCCGTCACTCGCTGTGGCCCGGGTTCGCCGAGGTGCCGGCCGGATGGCGGGTCGTCTTCGGGCCGACGGGGCGTGTGGCGTGCGCGGACTTCGTCACGGACAACTGGACGGATATGAGTCCGCGACGACTGGCCGGCCAAGACCGGGCGTTGGACGATCAACCCGGACCGTTGATCGACCCACCGCGGTCGGCGGCCGACTGCTCCTGATCACGGACCGGCCACTTCCGACAACGGATCGGCCGGTCCCCGTGACCGGCCGACCGGCCCCGTCACCTTTTTCACGGCCCTGAAACGGGGCCCCTGGTCTCCGGCCCGCACGGCGGTAACAGCTCCCGTCGGCGATGGCGAGCGATGCCGAACGGCCCGGCGGCGATGCCGAACGGCCCGGCGGTGACGCCGAAGGGCACGGCGGTGATCCCGAACGGCCCGGCGGTGACGCCGAAGGGCACGGCGGTGATCCCGAACGGCACGGCGGTGTTGCCGAACGGCCCGGCGGACCAGCCAGCCCCGTGCCCGGCCCGCACAGGGGCAGGACAGCCGCCCCCGTCGGCGATACGGAAGGCCACGCCTCCCGCTCAGTCCTTCGGCTTTCCCGGCACTCGCGCGGCCCGCACGCGCACGCGGTAGTTGTCGTGCGCGTCCCGGCCCAGGACCGTGACGGCCGCGCCGCTCTCCCGGTCCGTGAACCGCTGGCCGGGCAGGAACTGGGCGTCGCTCAGCTCCGTGTCGACGTTCTCGTCCGAGGCGTAGCACCCCCGGCTGCGCGGTGTGGCGTCCACCGTACGGATCGGGCCGCGCCCCGAGGGGACGTCGGTGCGCACCCAAGTGATCAGCACACCCGCTCGGCAGACCGACGGGTCCAGACGCCCGCGCTCGCGTGCCTCCAAAACGAAGGCGGCGCGGGCGGACACCGGAATCACCACGATCTTGGTGCCGTCGGCGCTGCGGGTGGGGGTGAGGGTGTGCTCGGTGACGGCACCGGGGCGCGCCGCGCATTCCACCTGCCCGGGGCGCAGCCAGCCCAGCTTCCACTTGTGCCAGCCGAGGAAGTCGTTGTCGGGCCCCCAGTCCTCGTCCATCGGGTCCCAGTGGCCGACCGGCGGCGGTGCCTTGCGGCCGTCGGTGAAGTAGAGGTCGGGCAGGCCGAAGGTGTGGGCGTTCTCGTGGTTGAGCGCGCGGAAGGCGCTCTCGCCCGTCTGGCGGCTCCACATGAACGAGACGTTGCTCAGGGGCACCCCGTCCTTCGTCCGCAGGCCCAGATTGCCCCCGCTGAAGCTGCCGGAGAGCACGGTACGGGTCGCGGGCGGGCCGGCGTTGGGGGTGGCCAGGACGTTGACGACGTCGTAGTCACGGAAGTCGACCTCGTCGTCCACCGCGCTCACCAGGTCCCGCGACAAGGCGTAGTAGCCGGTGTCGGTGCCGGGGACGAAGCTGGCGCCGCGCTTGATCCCGTAGGAGGCGAACGACCGGGGCATGCGGATCCACTTCAGGCGGGGTGTCGAGCGGTAGTCGAGCCTGCCGTACGAACTGGCGCGGAAGAATTCGGCGGTGGCCGGGAAGAACTCGCCGTAACGGGCCTCGGGCGTGAGCGGCGCGCGGACGTCCGGGAAGTCGATGAGCAGCGTCAGGGCCCGCACCGTGCCGCTGGACCTGGCGTACCCCTTCGGCGTGGCCGCCGCCTCGCTCGCGCCCGCGCGCAATCCGGACAGTGCGCAGGGGCCGGACGGGCGCGCGGCGGAGGCAGGGGACGCGGACGAGGCAGGGGTCGCGGACGAGGGAGAGGCTGCCGACGGGGTGGGGGCGGCCGGAACGCCGCCCTTGCCGACTTGCGCGACGGGGGCGGCCCCCAGCGGGATGGCGGCGGCCGGGGGCGCGGCGGAAGGGGAAGGGACGGCGGCGGACGCGCGCGTGGGCGCGGGGTCCAGGACGAGCGTGACGGCCAGGGCGGCCGTGGCGGCTGCGGTGGCCGCGAGGGCGGCGGGTGTCACCTTCATGGTGATCACCTTGGGTCGCTCTCTGATCGTTTGCGCGCGGGGTTGGACCATACGGGCGGCGGGGCGGACGAGCGGGGGACGGCCGTGTGGGTGGTTCGGGGGAGAAAGCCGGGCGGGCTGTCGCGTGGGGCCCGAGTGCATCGCGTTGTGACGCAGGACACGTCGATCGGGGAAATAGCCGGGGACCGGCTCCCCGTTTCAACAGAGGTCCGAGCGAAACGGGGACTCGCTCCCCGGCTTGTTCGGAGCACGCAAGCGCATAAGCACAACCGAATAGACCGATGGGTCGATACCGATTCCGACCCCGATTCCGACCCGATTCCGACCCCGACCCCCGATCCCGTGGATCGACGGGCCGACGGATCGGCGGATCGGTGGATGGCGGATCGGTGGATCGACTCCGATCGCTGTCCCTGACCCCACGGGTGGTCAGGGATGGACGGATCGACGACCCCGGCCGAAAGCCCGGACCAGAAGGACCAGAGAGGAGCGCCCCGTTATGACCGCCACCGACGCGAAGGCCGTCCGGCCCCAGCACCGGCTGCGTGCCGACGCCGTGCGCAACAGGGAGCGGATTGTCACGGCGGCGCGTGAAGCGATGGTCGTGTACGGGCCCGAGGTCGCGTTCGAAGAAATCGCTCGACGGGCGGGCGTCGGCAATGCGACGCTTTACCGTCACTTCGCGGACCGTTCGGAGTTGATCCACCACATCACTCTGTCCGTCATGACCCGAATCGCGGATCAGGCCGAAACCGTCCTCGCCGAGGAGCCCGACGCTTTCCAGGCGCTGAGGCGTTTCGCCCATGCCGCGGTGGAGGAACGGGTCGGCGCGTTGTGCCCGTTGCTGACGGACGAGGTGTCTTTCGACCATCCGGAACTGCGGGACGCCCGGGAGCGTTTGGAAAGGGCCGTCGCCGCTTTGATGGACGCGGCGCACGCCGGCGGCCGGCTGCGGCCCGATGTCGCCGTCGGTGACCTGATGGTCGCGCTCTCGCAGCTCACCCGGCCGTTGCCGGGGAGCGGGTGCGCCGACTTCGACAGGTTCGTCCACCGGCATCTGCAGCTCTTCCTGGACGGGTTGCAGGCGCCCGCGCGGTCCGAACTCCCAGGTGCCGCGGTGACCTTGCAAGACCTGAAACACCACGCGTGACGCCACCCGGATTACGCGTCGCGCGCATTACCGTGCCGCGCGAACGCGGGTGCGGTGAACGCGGGGTGGCGTGCGGGGAACTCCCGTACGCCGCCTGAGATACGGCATGGTGCCGCGCGGGGAAACGCCGGGCGCGCCGTGCACACAACCACATACGTCCCTTGTCCGCCCTGTATTGACTCCGCTTTCCCTCCTTACCGTCCCGCTTCTCCGGATCGGCGCTCGGCCGGATCGGTGACCCCGGACCGGCGCTTTCCGGATCGGTGGTTGCCGAACCGGTGGTTCCCGGTTCGGTGGTTTCCGGTTCGGCGCTTTCCGGTTCGGCGCTTTCCGGCGGTGGCACAACGTCGTGCCCCGTTGTTTCCGCGTCGGATGCGCACGCCGTCGATATGCGCGTCATGTATGGCATGTACGTCATGCGTGTCACGCACGTCGACGGCCGAGTGCCCGCCGTAGTTGTCCGCTGTCGTAACCGTTCGCCCGTCGGCGTGGCTGTCCGCTGTCGTCTTTCGCGGGCGGCTTCCCGCTTCGCCTTCTTCCCGCACGTCCGATTTCCCAGCTGTTCGCTCTTCGCTCCCCCTAGGTGGCTTCCCCCATGCCTGAAACGGCCAAGTACGTCGACCCACGGCGCTGGAAAGCGCTCATATTCATCGCGCTGGCGCAGTTGATGGTCGTCCTCGACGCGACGATCGTGAATATCGCGCTGCCCTCCGCCCAGGCCGATCTCGGCATCTCCGACACCAACCGGCAATGGGTGATCACCGCGTACGCCCTCGCCTTCGGTGGTCTGCTGCTCTTCGGTGGCCGGATCGCCGACCTTTGGGGCCGTAAGCGCACGTTCCTGATCGGACTGATCGGCTTCGCGCTCGCTTCAGCGCTCGGTGGTGCCGCCGCCAATCAGGGCATTCTGCTCGGCGCCCGTGCCCTCCAGGGCGTCTTCGGCGCGCTGCTGGCGCCCTCCGCGCTGTCGCTCCTCGCGGTGACCTTCACCGAGGCCCGGGAGCGGGCGAAGGCGTTCGGCGTCTTCGGCGCCATCGCCGGCGGTGGCGGTGCCGTGGGCCTGGTCCTCGGCGGCGTGCTGACCGAGTACATGAACTGGCGCTGGACCTTCTTCGTCAACATCCCGTTCGCGGTGATCGCGGCGGCCGGCGCGATCTTCGTCATTCGTGAGCCCGCGGAGAGCCGCAACCCCGCGCGGCTGGACATCCCCGGCGTCATCCTGGCCACCCTGGGCCTGGTCGCGTTGGTGTACGGGTTCACCCGTGCGGAGACGGACGGTTGGGGGGCCGGCATGACCATCGGCCTGTTCGTGGCGACGGTGGTGCTGCTCGGCGCGTTCGTCCTGGTCGAGAGCAAGGTGAAGTCCCCGCTGCTGCCGCTGCGCGTGATCACCGACCGGAACCGGGGCGGTGTCTACGCCTCGCTGGGGCTGGCCGTGATCGGCATGTTCGGTCTCTTCCTGTTCCTGACCTACTACCTTCAGGTCGTCAAGGGCTACACCCCGGTCACGACCGGTCTGGCCTTCCTCCCGATGACCGCAGGCATGATCACCGGCTCGACCCAGATCGGCGCCCGGCTGATGACCCGCGTGCGGCCCCGCCTGCTGATGGCCCCCGGCTTCGTGGTCGCCGCCGGCGCCATGCTGATGCTGACGCAGATCGACCTGGACACCTCCTACCCGGCGCTGATCCTGCCCGCCTTCCTGCTCCTCGGGCTCGGTATGGGTACGGCGTTCATGCCGGCCATGTCCCTGGCCACGCACGGCGTCCAGCCGCAGGACGCCGGCGTCGCGTCCGCCATGATCAACACCTCGCAGCAGGTGGGCGGCGCGATCGGCACCGCCCTGCTGAACACCATCGCGGCCAGCGCCACCACCGCGTACGCCACCTCGCACGCGGCCGGTGCCCGCTCCCTGGACGCCCTCAAGCTCCAGTCGCTGGTGCACGGCTACACCACCGCCATCTGGTGGGCGGTCGGCATCCTCCTGCTGTCCGCGCTGATCGCGTTCACCTTCATCACGACCGGGCACCAGGGCGGCGGCCGGACCGCCGCGAGCTCCGGCGACGGCGAGGACGCGGCCGAGGAGATCAAGGTGCCGGTGATGGCGCACTGACGAGGCGGCGACTGCCGGGACCGGCAAGGGCGGCCCTGTAGGGGGCGCGCTCTTACCGGCGGACCTGGGGGACGCCGGTCTTCTTAAGGGAGCGTGGTCCCGTCTCCTCTTAAGGGAGCGTGGTCCCGTCCTCGTACGGAATGTGGTCCCCGGTGGCGCGAGCCGCTGGGGACCACTGCGTGTGCTGAGGGATCGGCCGCCCCTGAGGGCCTCGTCGCGTCGGCCGCGTCCGAGTGCGTTTGTCGCCGATCGGCTTCCCGGGCGGGGTGACGAGTCCCGGGTGGGGTGACGAGCCGACGAAATGTCGACGATCGGGCGTCAACGGCCGCGCTGTCCGCTCGCTCCGGTCTTTCCGGTCTTTCGCAGGCAGGTCTCTCCGGGCTTTCGCCGCGCGGTTGCTCTCACCGGAGCCAGGGAAGGTCGGCACCCTTCGGCTGCAGGCCCTCGGCCATGACTTGGCAGATCGTGGCCAGTTGATCGACCTGTTCGTCCGTGAGCCGGTCGAAGAGGGCGCCCCGTACGGCGGCGACGTGGCCGGGCGCGGCCTTCTCCAGGATGCGCATCCCGTCGTCGGTCAGGATGGCGTTCTGGCCGCGCTTGTCGGACGAGCATTCCTCGCGGCGGACCCAGCCGTTCTTCTCCAAGCGGGCGATGGCGTGGGAGAGACGGGACCGGGTGATCTTGGCCTGTTCGGCCAGCACGGTCATCCGCATCCGGCGCCGGGGGGCGCGGGAGAGCAGGACCAGCAGCCCGTAATAGAGATGCGGCATACCGGCGTCACGCTGCAACTGGCGGTCCAAATGGTCCTCCAGAAGCATGGTGGCCTGCATGTAGGCCAGCCAGGCGCGCTGCTCCCGGTCGGTGAGCCAGCGCGGTTCGCCCAGCTCGCACGACTCACCGGCGAATTCGTTGCTCATGCCATCCACTGTCCCATCAGTCGCCGGTTTTCTTGCACTCGTAAGAAGCTCGCTGCGTTCTCGCACACACGGATGGTGACGCGTACGGAAGATGACGCACACAAATGGTGACGTACGCGGACGGACGGTGGGGTGCGCGCACAGAAAGTGGTGAGCGGACGGACGGTGGGGTGCCCGCACGGAAAGTGGTGCGTGCGGACGAACAGTGACGGGCCCAGGCGCGCGGTAGTGCGCGGTCCCGGGCCCCCGCACGGGCCCGGGACCGCCGGCACCTCCCGAGGGGGAGATCAGAATTCGGACGGGATCAGCTCCGTCGAGCGCAGGCCGGCGGCGAGCGCCCGGTCGTCCCCGTCCTCCGTCCAGGACGCCACGTCCAGCGCGGTGTCCGTCAGCTTGATGACGTGCTCGTCGCCGTGTGCGGCGGCCCGCTCGAAGACCTCCTCCGGGGTGAGCGACCCCGTGTCCGGCGACGGCTGCGCCTCCGCCGGGGAGAAGGCGGCGACGAGGGCCGCGCTGGCCGTCCACGCCGCGGTGAGCGACGGTACCCACAGCTCGCGCGGCAGGGCGGGCAGCGTGCGCAGGACGGCGTTGGGCGCCGTGGCCGAATGGACGAGCAGCACCCCGTGGCCGTGGCCGTACCCCACATAACGGTGGACCGTGGCCCGGACCAGCGCCGTGAGCTGGTCGCGCGCGGCCTCCGGATCGTCCGGACCGTTCAGCGCGTCGGCGGCCTCCTGCCAGCCCGCCGTGTCGGGGAGCTGCGCCACTCTGGCGAGCACCCCGCCCTGCTGGTCGGGGACGCGCGGCAGCGCGGCCAGCGCCGCGTCGGGGGAGGCGGCGCCCCTGGGGCTCACGGACACCGGGAGGGTGGTGTGGCGGGCGGCCCAGTAGCCGATGGCGTGCGCGAGCTCCGCGACGCGCGGCGCCTCCTCGCCCTCCTCCAGGAGGGTGCGAACGGCGTGACCGACGCGGATGACCGGGTGCGTCGCCGCCCCCGCGATGCCCGGCAGCAGCCGCGGCCACCATTCGGCCAGCACCTCACGCCAGGGACGCTCGGCGATCGCGTGCGTGAAGTAGGTGGTCCAGTCGGTGACCCGGTTTCGGTCGCCCAGGGCCTCGTGCCAGTTCTCGTCCGTGATGCGGGCCTGCGGGCTCGGGACGTCTTCCAGCTTGGTCTCGTACCGGTCGAGCCAGCGGTGCACGGTCCGGGCCTGGCCGTGCCGGACCAGGGCCTCGACGGCCATGGGGCCGTGGTTGCTCAGAAACCCCTGGAATTCGGGGCCGGACGTGTGCAAACGCTCCAACGCTTCGTCGAGGGTTCCACTCGTGATGTCCATGACCCGAGGCTAGGGCGGGGGCGGTTGGGGCGTAACGGGCCTGGGCCCTACACCGCTGGTCGTACGGCCGATGGGGGTGGAGGAGGACTGAAGACCGAGGGGGAGGGGCGCTGGGCGGGAGTGGGGCCGCCGGGGCTGGAGCTGAGGGCCGGGGCGCCGGCTGCCGGGACCGAGGGCCGAGGGCCGGGAACCAGTGTGGAATCCCGACAGGAGGTGTCGTCTATCGGTTCCATTCTGGGCTCATGGCGACGAGCGAGAGCAAGAACGCGGCGCAGGAGTCGACGACGCGGGAGCCGACGGTGCAGGCGGTGCAGGTGGGGGAGGCGGTGCAGGCGGTGCAGGTGTCGGACGTGGCCGAGGTGCCGGATGTGGCTGAGGCTGCCGCAGGGGGCGTCCGGTGGGAGGACTTCCGTGTCGCGGCCCCCGAGTTGGCGCGCCGGGTGGAGGAACGGTTCGGCGCGTATCGGCACCACGTCCTCGGAACGCTGCGGAAGGACGGGTCACCGCGACTGAGCGGGCTGGAGGCGGACTTCCGCTTCGGTGAACTGTGGCTCGGCATGATGGTCAACTCACGCAAGGCGCAGGACTTGCACCGCGACCCACGTTTCGCCTTGCACGGCAACCCCGGACCGGACGCGGAGATGGCGGGCGGCGACGTGCGCGTCACCGGCCGCGCCGTGGAGATCACCGACCCGGAGGTGATCACCCGGTACACGGCGACGGCCCGTCCGCCCGAGCCGTTCCACCTCTTCCGGGCCGAGGTGACGGAAGTGGTGCGGGTGTACGTCGACGACCCGCACATCGTCATCGAAAGCTGGCGCCCTGGCACTCCCGTCCGCACCTTGCGCCGGGGGAACGGGGCTGAGCCGGTCGAGGAGGGCTGAGCCGGTTTAGGGCGGCTGAGCTGGGGGTGGTTGTAGACGCTGTCTACCGTTCGAGGTAGACGGTGTCTACTTGCCCGGCCGGTGCCTCTCCTCGCGGCCGTAGGCAACGTCTATCGCGAACCGGTAGAACACTGTCTACCGTTCAGCGTAGACGGCGTCTACTCGTCCGGCCGGTTCCTCCGCTCACGGAGCGTAGACAGCGTCTACCCGAAACAGTAGACAGTGCCTACTCGTCCACATGCGCAGTGGTCGCGACCGGTAGACACTGTCTACGCCCACCTGGTAGACAGTGTCTATGACCGACCAAGAAGCCGATCTGCGTACTCGACTGATCGATGCGGGTGTCGACCTGCTGGAGCAGGAAGGGATCCAGGCGCTGGCCCTGCGGGAGATCGCCCGTAGGGCGGGGGTCTCCCACGGAGCGCCGCGGCGCCACTTCCCGACCCACCTCTCCCTGCTGTCCGCCATCGCGGGCAGGGGGTTCGGCGACCTGACCGCTCAAGTCGCCGACGCGCTCGGCAAGGAGCAGGGAGCCGGCCCCAGGGCGCAGCTCATGGCCGTCAGCCGGGTCTACCTCGGCTTCGCGCGGGACCGCCGTGGCATGTTCGAGCTGATGTTCCGGCACGACCTGCTGGAGAGCAATCACCTCGGGTTGCGCGAGACGACGCTGCCGCTGTTCAACATTGTCGTCGACCTGGTTGCCCGGGCCCGGCCGCAGCGGGACGTGACGCCCTCGGTGGTGGCGGGCGCCCTGTGGGCGAACCTGCACGGCATCGCCCAGTTGTGGGGCTGGGGCAGCCTCCAACTGGCGGCGCAGACCGACGACGTCGAACCGCTGCTGCGCGCCGCACTGGACGCGCACCTCGGCCCGGAGAAACGGTGAACGGCGATCCCCGCCCCTCCGGGCTCGGCAGCCGTCAGCTCGAAGTCCCCGCACCCGACGGTGACGAGTCCGCGCCTCCGCCGCGCTCGGCGGCCTCCCCGACCCCGCCGCCTTTCCCCGCGGCCAAGCCCTCCTCGGCCGCGTCCACCGCGACAACCGAACTCTCCCCACTCTCCCCACCCTCCCCGCCCAACAACGGTGACGACCCAGCACCCGCCCCCGTCAGCCGCCACCACCGCTTACTCACGCTCGTCAGCAGCATCGTCGGAGCGGTGATCGTCGCCCTGGACGGCACCGTGCTGACCGTCGCGCAACCCACCCTGCAGCGGGACCTGAACGCCACGTTCGTGCAGGTCCAGTGGACGAGTACGGGTTATCTCATCGCCGTGGCGAGCCTGCTCGTCTTCGCGGGGCGCCTCGGCGACCGGTACGGCCACCAGCGGGTCTTCGCCCTCGGCATCCTCGGCTTCGGCGCCACCTCGGCGGGGATCGGGTTCGCGCCCGGCGTCGGCTGGGTGATCGGTCTGCGCGTCGCCCAAGGGGTGTTCGGCGCCTTGCTGCAACCGGCCACCCTCGGAATGCTGCGTGCCGCGTATCCGCCCGACCGGCTCGGCATGCCCATCGCCCTGCGCACCAGCGCCATCGGCTTGGCGGCTGCCGCCGGCCCGGTGGTGGGCGGGGCGCTCGCCGCCCACCTCGGCTGGCGCGCCGTCTTCTTCCTCAACGTCGCACCGGCACTGCTGATCGGCGTGGCCGCGCTGGTCGTACGGGGCCCGGTGCGCGGGCCGGTCGCGTCCGTCCGGCTGGACCTGCCCGGCGCGGGCCTCCTCGCGGCGGCCCTGGTGTGCGTGGTCCACACGCTGACCGGGATGTCGGGGGAGGGCTGGACGGTGGCGAGCGCGTTCGGGCTGGCCGCCTCGGTTGCCTGCGGGGCCGCGTTCGCGCGGCACATCCGCCGCGCCGCTCACCCGCTCGTACCGGCGGACGTACTACGGTCGGCGACCGTTCTCTCGGCGCTGGGGCTCCTCGTGTCGGCCTCGGCCGCCATGTTCGGGACCCTCTTCGTCGGCACTTACTTCTTGCAGGACGTGCTCGGGCTCGACCCGCTCCAGAGCGGTCTGAGGGCGCTGCCCCTGGCCGTGATGATGGTGCTCGGCGCGCCGGTCTCCGCCGTACTGCTGCGCCGGTACGGCCCCCGCCGGACGGCCGCAGGCGGGGCGCTGCTCGTCGTCCTCGGCGTCGCGCTCTTCTCCCGGCTCGACGAGGCCTCGTCCTCAGTGGTGATCAGCGGGTGTTTCTTCTTGTTGGGTGGCGGTTTCGGTGCGGTCATGGTCACCGCGACGGCCGTTGTCGTGCGCCACGTGTCCGCCGAGAACGCCGGTGTGGCCGGCGGTCTCCAGCAGACCGCCATGAACATCGGTCCGACGCTGGGCGTCGCCGCGGCGACCATGCTGATGGCCCTCATGACACACGATTCCGTCGCCAACGGTCCACGGGGCGACGGGGCGCGCTGGGCGAGCGCGTCCTTCGTCGCCGGGATGGGGCCCACGCTGGCGGTGCTCGGGGCCGTTGCCCTCGCCGGCGCCCTACTGGCGGCCAAGCTGCCACGACCGGCCACTACGTCGCCACCGGACGGCCATCAGGAGCTGTCGGGCACCCATCACGAGTCGTCGGGCACCCATCAGGAGCCGTCGGGCACCCGTTAGGAGCTGTCGGGCACCCGTTAGGAGTCGTCGGACGGCCATCAGGGGGAGGCGGAGGACCTTGAAGGAGCCCGAGGCCCATAGCCCCGAGGCTCCTTCAAGGCGCCTCGGCTCAAGGTGGCAAGGCGTCTCGACCCAAGGTGGCGCGCCCCGACTCAAGGTGATTCCTCGACGCCCCCGCCATCAGAAGGCCGCGGGCATGTGGCCCCGGCCCCGGACCACCGGCGTCCGCTGGTTGGCGCGGCGGGTCCAACGGCGGGTGTGGGGCTCGGGGACCCGCAGGTTGCGGAAGAGGTACAGGGACACCACGAACATCGCGGCGCCCAGCATGGCCCCCACGGCCATGCAACGCAGGATGGACGGCCCCGTCACGCTGTACATGAAGCCCGTGGTCACGCCGAACACGGCCCCGTACAGCAGCGCCCGCTGCTCGTTGATCAGAAACCGCTGGACGCCGATCACGAGCAGCCCCAGGGCGAGGCTGACGACGAAGGAGATCAGCCCGAGGATCCCCGCCCGGCCGAGCGAGTCGCCACTCGTGCGGTCGACGAAGATCATGTAGGCGCCGTAGACGAACGCCGCCGTCGCCACGAGTCCGGCGGCGGTGGTCATGCTGCGCGGGCGGTTGGGCGCGGTGGCCGCGGTGGCGCCGCGGTCGGCGGCGTGCCGGCGAGGTGATGTCTGCATGGCGGACTCCTCTTCTGTCCCCCTGTGCTCCGCTTTCTCTTTACGGGGTACCCGCGGGGTGCTTCCGACGGGCTCCTCCTTACGAGTAGCCCGCTCGCCCCGGACCGCAATCCACGCCCGGACCGCAATCCGAGCCGGACCCTGAAACGCGCCCGGACCGCAATCCGAGCCGGACCCTGAAACGCGCCCGGAGCGCACTCCGTATCCAGGCCGCGTCCCCATGGCGGGCCGCGTCCCCAAGGAGAGCCGCGTCCCAAGGAGAGCCGCGTCCCCCAAGGAGGGCACGCCCCCCTTCACCCGACACCCACCCACAGCTCCCGGCAACCGGAGCCACCGGCCCGCCCCGCGCGGAACCGAAGCCCGCAGCCCCGCCCCGACCGACCCGAGACGCCCTGGCCCCGGCCCGTACACCGCCGCCCGCCGCCCTACGAGCAACCAGAACAGCCCCTCAGCCGTCTTCACCGTCGGAAGCGCGGCCGAGGGGCCGCGGACGGCCGTGCGGGCGTCACGGCCGTACGACAGGCCCGGAGCCGGGCGCGTTACGAGTACGACCAGGCCCCGGCCCCGCGCACGACGGGCCGGAACGGAGCCTGCGCGCGGCCGGTCCGGCCGGTCCGGGACAGGTGCGGGCCGGGCGCGGAACAGACGATGTTCCGAGCCAAGATCCGCAACAGGGTCGGTGAGGGGTCGGTGCGGGGCCGCCGCGGATCCGGCGCATCACCGGCGCGGGCCGGCGGTCGCGGGCCGGGAATGGGCTCGTCAGGAGTGACGTACGGGAACGGGGGTGAAGGACGCTATGAGGGACGCGGAGGGCATCCAGCCGGGCGTATCGGGTGTGACGGGCGTCTCGTGGGTGCGGGTACCAGAGGGACGGGAGAGGGAGCTGAAGTCCGTTCCGGGACCGTCCTGACCTGGTCTTTCCTGCAGCCTGCCAGTGACTGACCGCGCTGTGTGAGGGGGCAGGGTACTGCATCGCCGCAAAAAAGGTCGCACGGCGTGGGAATTCTGTCCGGATTCCGGCCGTTGTTTCCTACGCACGGGGTACTCGGGTCACGTACTCGACACCCCGCCGCCACCATCCCGCGACCGACTCATCGCAAAGGGAGCATACGCATGGCAACCCGTGCCGTCGCCCGTCGTCAGGCCACCAACAGCGGTGCTGACGGGGCCAGCAGTGTTCGCGCCACAGGCGGGGAGATCGCCGATCGCGACCTGGTCGGCATGTACCTGGACGAGATCGCGCGTACTCCCCTGCTCGACGCCGCCAAGGAAGTCGAGCTGTCCCAGACCATCGAAGCGGGCGTCTACGCCCGGCAGATCCTCGACGGCCTCGTCGAGGACGGCAACGCCGCCGGCGCCACCCGCGAGGAGCTGGAGGCCCTGGTCGCAGAGAGCGACCGTGCCAAGGACGTCTTCATCCGCTCCAACCTGCGGTTGGTCGTCGCGGTGGCCCGCCGTTACCCGCGCAGCGGCCTGCCCCTGCTGGACCTGATCCAGGAGGGCAACGCGGGCCTGGTGCGCGCGGTGGAGAAGTTCGACTACGCCAAGGGCTTCAAGTTCTCCACGTACGCCACGTGGTGGATCCGTCAGGCCATCACCCGTTCCATCGCGGACCAGTCGCGCACCATCAGGCTGCCCGTCCACCTGGTGGAGGAGCTCGGCCGAATACGTCGTGTGCAGCGTGAGTTCAACCGTGAGAACGGGCGCGACCCGGAGCCGGCGGAGGTCGCCGCGGAGCTGGGTTCCACTCCCGAGCGGGTCACGGACGTCCTGGACTGGGCGCGCGACCCCGTCAGCCTGAACATGTCGGTGGACGACGAGGGCGACACCCAGTTCGGTGACCTGCTGGAGGACACCTCCGCCGCCTCGCCGGAGCAGTCGGTGCTGACGCTGCTGCGCAGTGAGGAACTGGAAGACCTCATCGACCGCCTCGACCAGCGCACCGCGTCGATCATCAAGGCCCGTTACGGCATCGAGGACGGCCGGGAGCGCACGCTCACCGAGGTCGGCAAGCAGCACGGACTGACCCGCGAGCGCATCCGGCAGATCGAGAAGCACGCGCTGCTGGAGCTGAAGCGGATGGCTCACGACACGGGCTTCGACGCGGCGGCGTGAGGCGCTTCCGGGGGTGAAGCGCGCCTGGGCGTGATGCGCGCCCGGGTGCGAGGCGCGCGCGGCCGTGAGGTGCGCGCCAGGGTGAAGCAGTACCCGGGCGTGAGGAGCACCCGTCACCCCGGGTGAAGAACGGAGCGGCACGGTCAGCGGAGACCGGACCGCGAGAGAAGTGGGCGGCGCGCCGACGTCGCCCCACCCCAGAGCCGGGCCCCGGCGCCACTCCCCCCTGGCGCCGGGGCCCTTTCCTATGCCCTTCGCCGGTCCTTCGCCCGCAGGCACGTCATCTGCCCCTCGCCCGTCCTTCACCCATGGGCAGGTCTCCGCTCACCGCCGCCCGTGCGCGCGAGTCATCCCCATTCAGGCCTTAGGGCCTTCCGTTTCAGGACCAATGCCGCGCGGAGGGGCGATCGCGTCCCGGTCCAATGGACGGGGTATACCCGTTCGAAGAAAGACGCGATCATGACCGCACCTCTGACGAAGGCGAGCGGTCCGCCGCTCTCACCGAGCGCGCTCCCACCCGGCGGCAAGACGTTCCTGGGGCATCCTCGCGGTCTGGCCACGCTCTTCATGACGGAGATGTGGGAGCGGTTCAGCTTCGTCGGGATGCGCGCCCTTCTGGTGCTGTACCTGGTGGCCCCCGCCTCTGACGGCGGCCTCGGGTTCGACGCCGCCACCGGTGCCGCGATCTTCTCCGTCTACAACGCCATGGTCTACCTGCTGGCGCTGCCCGGCGGCTGGGTCGCCGACCGCCTCTGGGGCGCACGCAAGGCCGTCGCCATCGGCGGCTGCGCCATGGTGGTGGGCCACTTCCTGCTCGCGCTGCCCGGTACCGCGACGTTCTTCATCGGACTGGCGGCGATCGCGCTGGGCGCCGGGATCATGAAGTCCAACGTCTCCACGATGGTCGGCCAGCTCTACCCCGACCGCACCGACCCGCGCCGGGACAGCGGCTTCACGATCTTCTACATGGGGATCAACCTCGGCGGTTTCATCGCCCCCTTGATCATCGGCACGGTCGGCCAGGTCGTCGACTGGCACCTGGGCTTCGCGCTCGCAGGCATCGGCATGACTCTGGGCGTGACGCAGTACCTCCTGGGCGGCAAGTACCTCAGCCCGGAGGGCTCCGTCGTCAACGCGCCGCTGAGCAAGGCCGAGCGCACCCGCCTGCTGCGCCGTGGCGCGCTCTGGGTCGCCGCGGCGGCGGTGCTGTACGGCGTACTCGGGGCGACCGGGTCGCTCGGCGTGGGCTGGGCGCTGTGGCCGCTGACGCTGGCCGGGCTGGCGCTGCCGGTCGCGTGCTTCGCGCGCATCAAGCGGGACAAGGACCTGGACGCGGCGGAGCAGGCCAAGATGAGCGGCTTCATCTGGATCTTCGTCGCCGCCGCGGCCTTCTTCATGATCTACGACCAGGCCGGCTCCGTCCTGAACCTGTTCGCGTCCGACCACACCAGGAACGCGATCCTCGGGGTGTCCTTCCCGACGAGCTGGTTCCAGTCCATGAACCCGGTCTTCGTCATGGCGCTCGCGCCGCTGGTGGCGATGGTCTGGCAGCGGCTGGGGCGGCGGAACCCGAGCGTGCCGGTCAAGTTCGCCATGGCCCTGGCCGCCATCGCCTTCTCGTTCTTCGTGATGGTGCTCGCCCAGGCCGCCGCGTCCGGCGATACGAAGGTCACGCCCCTGTGGCTGGCCTCGGTCTACCTGATCCACGCGGTCGCGGAACTGTGCCTGGCCCCGGTCGGCCTCTCCGCCACCACGAAGCTCGCGCCGCGCAAGTACACGAGCCAGATGATGGGCATCTGGTGCCTGGCGGTCACGGCCGGCGACTGCGTCGCCGCGGTGATCCAGCAGGCGATGGGCGACGCGACCGGTGGCGGCGCGTACTTCGCCCTCCAGGCGACGCTGGCCCTCCTGGCGGGCATCGGCGTCTTCGCCTTCCGCAAGCGCATCGGCGGGCTGATGGGAAACGTCCGGTGACCTGACGGGCACCCTCAACCTCGCCCCGGCTCCCGGCCTCGCTTCCGCCCCTGCCCCGTACGGACTGACCGTACGGGGCAGGGGCGCGTCCGGATCCGTACGAGACATTCGTACGAGGCAGTGGTGCACGGGTCCGTACGAGGCGGCGGCGCGTCCGAATACGTACGAGGCGGCGGCGCATTCGGGTCTGTACGGGGCAGAGGTGCAGTCGAGACACGCGCACCGACAGATGTCCGTTCATGTCTGCCGCTACGCCCGTTTCTGTTTACTTTCCCGAGACTCGGCCGTACTCTGACGCCAAAGCCACAGACTCGGGCATCGGCCTTGGCCGTTCCCGTTCGTCGTGACGGTTCTCTGTCCCGTAGCGATGGCTGTTTCGTAGCGGTGGCTGTCCCGTAGGGATGGCTGTTTCGTAGCGACGGCCATCTCGTAGGGACGACCCCCCACCGGCGGGACGAGCCCCACGGCACCACCCGCGTCATCCCCCACCCCACTTCACCCCACCCCGAACGGAAGCCACCCCACCCATGTACGCACCGGAACGGCAACAGGAGATCCTCCGCCTCGCCCGTGAGAGCGGGCGGGTCGACGTGCTCTCCCTGGCCGAGGAGTTCCAGGTCACCGCGGAGACGGTGCGGCGGGACCTGAAGGCGCTGGACCGTGCCGGTCTGGTGCGGCGGGTGCACGGCGGCGCCATCCCGGCCGGACGGCTGGACTTCGAGCCGGACCTCGCCGAGCGCGACACCGTCGCCGACGACGAGAAACGGCGCATCGCGCGGGCCGCGCTCGGCGAACTGCCCACCGGTTCGCCGTCCGGCAGCGTCATCCTCGACGCGGGCACCACCACCGCCCGCCTGGCCGCCGAGCTGCCGGTGGAGTCCGACCTCACCGTCGTCACGCACGGCCTGCCGGTCGCGGCCCGGCTGGCCGACCACCCCGGCCTCACGCTGCACCTGGTGGGCGGCCGTATCCGGCACCGCACCCGGGCCGCCGTGGACGACTGGGCGCTGCGCGCCTACCGGGAGATCCACGCGGACGTGCTCTTCCTAGGGACCAACGGCTTCTCGCTCCACAGCGGCCTGACCACGCCCGACCTCGCCGAGGCGGCCGTCAAACGGGCGGTGATCGCCGCCGCGCGCCGGGTCGTGCTGCTCGCCGACTCGTCCAAGTTCGGGCAGGAGCACTTCGCCCGCTTCGGCGACCTTTCGGACGTCGACCTGCTCATCACCGACACCGGGCTCAGCCCCCAGGACGCCCTCGCCATCGAGAACGCCGGCACGGAGGTCGTCCGCGCATGATCCTCACCGTCACCCCCAACCCCAGCCTGGACCGCACCTACGAGGTCCCCGGACTGGCACGCGGCGCCGTACTGCGGGCCGGCACCGAACGGATCGACCCGGGCGGCAAGGGCGTCAACGTCTCACGGGCGGTCGCGGCGGCCGGACACCGCACCCTGGCCGTGCTGCCTCTGGGTGGCCCGGCGGGCGCGGCGCTGGCCGGGCTGCTGGGCACGGAGGGCATCGAGGTCGCGGGCGTGCCGGTGGCCGGGCAGACCCGTTCGAACGTGTCCGTCGTGGAACCGGACGGCACGCTGACGAAGATCAACGCGGCCGGTCCGGAACTCTCCCCGGCCGAGTCCGAAGCGCTCCTGGAGGCCGTACGGAGCCACTCGGCCGACGCGGCGTGGATCGCCTGCTGCGGCAGCCTGCCGCGCGGCCTCGCCCCCGAGTGGTACGCCGAACTCGTCGCCCGCGCCCACCGCGCCGGCACCCGCGTCGCCCTGGACACCTCGGGCCCGTCCCTGACGGCGGCCCTGCGTGCCCGCCCGGACGTGGTCAAGCCCAACGCGGAGGAACTGTCCCAGGCGGTGGGCCGCCCGCTCGCCACGGTCGGGGACGCCCTGAAGGCCGCCGAGGAACTGCGTTCTCTGGGCGCCCGGGCGGTGCTGGCCTCCCTCGGCGCGGACGGGCAACTGCTCGTCGACGCCTCGGGCGCGCACTTCGCCACCGCTCCGGTCACCTCCGTCCGCAGCAACGTCGGCGCCGGCGACGCCTCGCTCGCCGGTTTCCTGACCGTCGGCGGCCGGGGCGCGGACGCGCTCGCCTCGGCGGTGGCCCACGGCGCGGCGGCCGTCCAACTGCCGGGCAGCCTGATGCCGACACCGTCCGACCTGGTGCCGTCCGCCGTGACGGTCTTCGCCTCCGTCCCGGTGGACCGGCCGCTGACGGAGCCGGTGCCGTGACGACCTCCCGGCGCGCGACCCGGCGCGTGACCCGACACCGGACCACCCACGGGCCCGCCGCACGCCCCACCGGCCCGGTTCGCCGCGCCACAAGCGCCAACCAGCCCCCGCCCCCACGGCCATAAGCCTCACGGCCACGCACCCCAAAGCCATAGGGCCACGCACCCGAAAGCCATAGGGCCCACCCCGCACACCCCTGGCCGACGGGCCACCCATCACCGGACAGTCACCCGCCACCGGCGGGTTCAGCAAGGGAGCCCGCGATGAGTGAGCTGATCACCGCGGAACTGGTCGATCTCGACCTGTCCGCCACGACGAAGGAAGCGGCCGTCAGGTCGCTGGCCGAGCGGATGGTCGCGCTCGGCCGCGTCACCGACCTGGCGGGCTTCCTCGCCGACGTCGCCGCCCGCGAGGCCCAGATGCCGACCGGCCTCGACGGCGGCATCGGCATCCCGCACTGCCGCAGCGCCCACGTCACCGAGCCGACGCTGGCCTTCGGACGCAGCACCCCGGGCATCGACTTCGGCGCGGCGGACGGCCCGGCCGACCTGATCTTCCTGATCGCCGCCCCGACCGGCGGCGATGCCGACCACCTCTCGATCCTCTCCGCCCTCGCCCGCCACCTGATGGACGAGTCCTTCACCTCCGCCCTGCGCTCGGCGACCGCACCGGAGCTCGCGGCGGCACTCATACGGGGAGAGGACGCGGCAGCGCCTGCGGAAAGCGCCGACGCGGCAACGCCTCCAGGGAACGAGGAGACGGCAGCGCCTCCAGAAAGCGTCGGGAAGGCGACGCCCCCAGAGAGCGACGAGACGGCGCCGAACCCGCGGAACGACGACACCGCGACGGGCCCTCAGGACGGCACCACCACATCGGACGGGCAAGACGGCACCACCACCCCGGCTTCGCACAGCGACAACCCCACGGCCCCGACCACCGTCAACGAAGCACCCCTCACCATCATCGCCGTAACCTCCTGCCCCACCGGCATCGCGCACACCTATATGGCAGCCGAAGCACTGGAGAAGGCGGGCCGCGCGGCGGGCGTCGAGGTGATCGTCGAAACCCAGGGCTCGGCCGGTTTCAAACGGCTGGACCCGAAGGTGATCGCCGCCGCCGACGGCGTGATCCTCGCGCACGACGTCGAGGTGCGGGAACGCGCCCGGTTCGCCGGGAAGCCCACCGTGGACGTGGGCGTCAAGGCGGGCATCAACCGCCCCGCCGAACTCATCGCAGAGGTCCGCCGCAAGGCCGAACGCGGCGACACCACCGCCTCCGCCACCGCGGCCCCCATGGACGAGGACGCCGCACCCGGCGACGGCTTCGCCACCCGCCTGCGCGCCTGGCTCATGACGGGCGTCAGCTACATGGTCCCGTTCGTCGCCGCCGGCGGCCTGCTCATCGCCCTCGCCTTCGCGATCGGCGGCTACCGCGTCGACAAGGCGCCCTCCGTCGCCGAGCACTTCCTCTGGACGGAGTCCGCGAGTTGGGCGGCCCTGCTCTTCCAGGTCGGCAGCATCGCCTTCGGCTTCCTCGTCCCCGTACTGGCCGGCTACATCGCGTACGGGATGGCCGACCGACCCGGCCTCGTCCCCGGATTCGTGGGCGGCTCGATCGCGCTCACCGTCAACGCCGGGTTCCTCGGCGGCCTGGTCGCGGGACTCCTCGCGGGCGCCGTGGCAGGCGCGGTGCAACGGATCGCCGTCCCGGCCGCATTGCGCGGCATCATGCCGGTCGTGGTGATCCCGCTGGTGTCGTCCGCGGTGGTCGGCTTCCTCATGTTCCTCGTGGTCGGCAAACCGATCGCCGCCCTCCAAAAGGCCCTCACCGACTGGCTCTCCGGCCTCTCCGGCACCAACGCCGTCGTCCTGGGCATCGTCCTCGGCCTCATGATGACGTTCGACCTGGGCGGCCCGCTCAACAAGGTGGCCTACGCGTTCGCCGTCGGCGGCCTGGCCAGCCCCAACGAGGGCAGCCTGAAGGTCATGGCCGCGGCGATGGCCGCCGGAATGGTCCCGCCGCTGGCCATGGCCCTGGCGACGACGGTCCGCGGCCGGCTCTTCACCAAGACGGAACGCGAGAACGGCAAGGCCGCCTGGGTCCTGGGCTTCTCCTTCATCAGCGAGGGCGCCATCCCCTTCGCCGCCGCCGACCCCCTCCGCGTCATCCCCTCCGCCATGGCCGGCGGAGCCGTCACCGGCGCCCTCTCCATGACCTTCGGCTGCACCCTGCGAGCCCCGCACGGCGGCATCTTCGTCGTTCCTTTGATCGGTCAGCCGCTGCTCTACCTGGTGGCCATCGCGGCGGGGACGGTGGTGACGGCGGGGATGGTGGTCGTGCTGAAGGGAACGCGAGGGCGCACCGCCGATCGAACGGAGCCGGTACGCCAGGAAGAGACGGACGCGAATTCCGTCCCGGCCGGGGTCTGATCTCCGCGGGGTGGGGGCACGGCACCGGCCCGTGGCCCCACCCCTTTTCGCGTCCCTTTTCCCGCGCACGGGTGGCGGTGATGATGCCCAGGACGACCGGACACCCCGTGGGTATTTCGCAACCCCGCCCATGCGTTACGGGGGTAACACACGAACGGGGCGGTATCGGAAGTCTCAGTGCGGCTTGTTGCTGTTCTCTCGTACGCAGTCGAGACAGACCCAGCCCTTACGCGCGATCAGTTGGGTCCGTTCCTTCGGATGCTTGCCGCACCAAGTCGACGGTCCCGCGCGGTTCGGGAGATTCCACTTGATCAACAGGCCGATCATGAATTTGTTGCTCGGAGGCTCATCGCCATAGGGCAACTCATCCTTTTTCCTCGTCATCGCCGTTGTCCGATACGGTCTCGTCCGGCTGTTCGTTTTCGTCAGCGGGACTTACGATTTCGTTGTCGTACAGGTTGTACCCGTTGACGTGATCGGCGCCGTTGCTCATCCTGTGTTCCTTTCTCCTCTGCGCGGAGGGTTGGCTCGCGCGGTTCATCGCGTCCGCCTGGCCCTGTGCGTCGTGGCGCGTACATGCGCACGGATTTCCACCGGGGTCAAGGGACGTACCTGATCGGCACCCGCACGCCACACGCGGCCCCCCACCAGCGTGGCCATGAGCACGACGGAGCCGATGCGGCGGACGACCTTGCCTTTGTGGTCGGTGGTCGTGTCGACCGCGAGTTCTCCGACTGCGGGCGCGCCCTCATGCGTCCGGTCGGTCATGCCGTTCGGCTCCCTTCGTAATCAGTACGGCGAGGGTGCGCACGATGTCCGCGCGGGCCGATCCGAGCCGTACGAGCGGGCAGCCGGAGGCGGTGGCGGGGAAGTCGATGGCCACGGAGGGCAGCACGATCCCCGCGCGGAACAGGGCGGCTTGCAGCTCCGTGATGGCCTGTACCGCGTGCGCGAACGGCTCCTTGTCAACGGGCGCGGACGGGGGCGCGGGGACAGGGCCGATCGCCGCTAGCAGTCGGCGAATGGTGTCGGTTCCGATGGGGGTGATGATCACGGCCGGGCGTCCGTGCTCAGTAGTTCCGGCCTGTGCGGTGATGGGAAATCCACGAACGGCAAGAGCCGTTTGCAGTTCATCAGCCAGGTCGGCCCCATGGGGCTCGTGCGCGTGTGGTTCATTTGTCATACCGGTTAGGCCCTCCGGTCAACATCGTTGTGTGTGACCAAAGTTGCCGCGTCCGCCCTAGGATGAGAACACGAAATTCTCTCGCGCCTGAGGTGAGAAAACGGGAGACGCAGCCGTGGCCAGACCTGGAAACGCAACAACCCCCGCCCGTTCGAATCGGCACCTTTTCGGCCATAGGATGCGGGTCACCCGTGAGGGGCAGGGCTGGAGCCTTGACGTCCTATCGACCAAGGTCCCCTTCAGTCGGGCTACGTTGTCCCGCGTCGAAAACGCAGAGACGCCAATCCCCAAAGAGCTGCCCGCGTACCTTGACGAACTCTTCGAGACGGGAACGCTTTTCGCAGAGCTGTACGCCCTGGCGCACCAGGAGGCGCACCCACCGCAATACAGGCCACGGATGGATCTGGAGCCCCGCGCCCGCCTGATTGCCGAGTACGCGGGGCAGGTCGTGCCTGGTCTCGTGCAGACGGAGGATTACGCCCGTGCGCTCTTCCGCGCGCACGATCCCTTGGCCCCGCCGGAGGTCATAGAGGAGAAGGTGGCCCTTCGGATGGAGCGTCAGGTGATTCTCGGTGCCGACCCGCCGCCTCAACTGGACTTGATCCTGGACGAGGCGGTACTTCGTCGGCCGATCGGCGGGCCCCGTGGGATGTGCGAGCAGTTGGAACGCCTGGTAGCTCTCGTGGAAAACCCCGCCTGTGTGGTTCAGGTGATCCCCTTCGCTCACGGGGAACACGCCTTTCTCGGCGGGGCGCTGACACTGCTGACACTGGACGACGGCACATGTGTCGCCTACGAGGAGAGCATCGATACAGGGCAACTGATCGAAGAGAACAAGGAAGTAGCGAGTCGTTACCGGGCATACGATCGGATGAGGGCGGCAGCCCTTTCCCCACGGCAGTCAGCGTTGTTTATCAAGCAAATTATGGAGGGTATCGCCACATGAGCACCAGCCTTGACCCCTCTCGCACGGTGTGGGTGAAGTCCAGCTACAGCAATGGCGGAGGCGGCAACTGTGTGGAGTGGTCCCCTGCTACAGCCGCCGCCGGCGACCTCGTTCCCGTACGTGACAGCAAGCGCCCGGATGGCCCGGTGCTCGCATTCCCGTCCACCGTGTTCGCCGAATTCGTCAACGCAGTGAAGGAAGGGCGGATTTAGCCCTTCCCCAGCCCCCGCCGTCCCTGTCGACCAGGACCGGCGGGGGCTCTTGCGTGTCAAGGCATCGGACGAAGCCCCAAACCCTCACATATCCAGCGCATGCCCCGTCGTGGCGTCCACATGCTCCGGGACCTCGTCATGACGATCACCGACCGTCGGCGTCCCCGTCGGCTCGAACATGAGGATCGCGGCGCCCTTGGGGGCGTGGGGCTTGTGCTCCGTGCCACGCGGGACGGTGAAGACGGAGCCCCGGGGGAGGTGGACCGTGCGTTCGCCCGTGGGTTCGCGGAGGGAGATGAACAGTTCGCCCTCCAGGACGAGGAAGAACTCGTCGGTGTCGTCGTGGGCGTGCCAGAGGTGTTCGCCCTCGACCTTGGCGACGCGGACGTCGTAGTCGTTGACGCGGGTGACGATGCGGGGGCTCCACAGGGCGTCGAAGGAGGCCAGGGCTTCGTTGAGGGCGATGGGGTCGTGGTTCATGTGGGGAATCCTCGGCCGTCGGGCACGGTCGGCGTGAGTGCTAGGAATTGCATATGTCGCAAGGTTCCTCTCACGCCGTTTCTGCGGCGGGCCTCCATCGGGTCGTCGTGATCGTGGACGAGAACTCCAATCCCTTCGAGCTCGGCTGCGCGAGCGAGGTCTTCGGCCTGCGCCGTCCCGAGATCGGCCGTGAGCTGTTGTACGACTTCCGCCTCTGTTCGCCCGAGCCGCGCACGGTGATGCGGGACGGTTTCTTCACCCTCACGGGAGTGGCCGGGCTGGAGGCGGCCGACTCGGCGGACACCGTGATCGTCCCCAATCGGCCCGACGTGGACGTGCCGCGCCGCCCGGCCGTGCTGGATGCCCTGCGGCGGGCGCACGCGCGCGGGGCGCGGCTCGTCGGGTTCTGCAGTGGCGCGTTCACCCTCGCCGAGGCCGGGGTTCTCGACGGGCGCCGGGCGACCGCGCACTGGCAGTGGGCGGACGCCTTCCGGGCCCGCTTCCCCGCCGTCCGGCTCGAAGAGGATGTGCTGTTCGTCGACGACGGGGACATCCTCACCGCGGCGGGCAGCGCGGCGGCGCTCGACCTCGGGCTCTACATCGTCCACCGGGACCACGGCGCGGAGATCGCCAACGCCGTCAGCCGACGGCTGGTCTTCGCCGCGCACCGGGACGGTGGGCAGCGGCAGTTCATCGAGCGTCCGGTGCCCGACATTCCGGACGAGTCCCTGGCGCCCGTCCTGGCCTGGGCGCAGGAGCGGCTGCACGAGCCGCTGACGGTGTCCGACCTGGCCGAGCGCGCCGCGGTCAGCCCGGCGACGCTGCACCGTCGCTTCCGGGCGCAGATGGGCACGACCCCACTGGCGTGGCTCACCCGGGAACGCGTCTCCTTGGCGTGCCGTCTGATCGAGCGGGGCGAGGCGCGCTTCGAGGTGGTGGCGCGGAGCAGTGGGCTGGGCACCGCGGCCAACCTGCGCGCCGTGCTGCGCCGCGAGACGGGGCTCGCACCCTCGGCGTACCGCCGCCGGTTCGGGCCCGGGGTGGCCGTGCCGTCCGCTTCGGCAGTGTCGTCCACACGGGCTGCGGCTTCCATACCGGCTGTGCCGTCTCCACCGACCGTGCCGTCCGCGTCGGCGGCTGTGCCGTCCACACCGGCTCAGGGCTGAGGCCCCGGGTGCGCGCTCGGCAAAGAGCCGGGGGCCGGGTCACGCCACGAGGGTGCGCCCGGCCCCCGGCTGGAGACCGAAGGCCGACGGGGCCGGGTCACGCCGCGAGAGCGTGCCCCGACCCCGACGGGAGACCGCCTTCGGGCCCGACAGCCGAAGGCCGAAGGCTGAAGCCCCCGGGCTCGGACCCGACAGTCGAAGGCTGAAGCCCCGGCCGAAGGCCGAAGCCCCGGGCCCGGGCCACGCCATGCGCGCGCCCGGCCCCCCACAGGACACTCAGACCGCGCTGCCCGCCTGCCACTTGTCCCAGGACATGTTCCAGCCGTTGAGGCCGTTGTCCGGGGCGATGGTCTTGTCGGCGGAGTTCTTCACCCAGACCACGTCGCCGATGAGCGAGTTGTCGTAGAACCACTTGCCGGGGGTGTCGCCCTGGGCGCCCTTGACGTCCTGGAGGCCGACGCAGCCGTGGCTGGTGCCCACCCGGCCGTAGATCGAGGGGCTGCCCCAGTAGTTGCCGTGGATGAAGGTGCCGGAGGTGGACAGCCGCATCGCGTGCGGAACGTCCTTGATGTCGTACTCGCCGCCGAAGCCGACCGTGGAGCCGTTCATCCGGGTCTGGATGAACTTCTCCGAAATGACCATCTTGCCGTTGTAAGTCGGGTTCTGTGCGCTACCGCCGGAAATCGGTATCTTCTTGAGGACCTTGCCGTCCCGCTCGACGGTCATCATCTGGGTGTTCATGTCCACCGTGGACACCTGGGCGCGCCCGATGGTGAAGGTGACCGTCTTGGACTGGACGCCGAAGACGCCGTTGGCGCCCTCCACGCCGTCCAGGTCGATCTTCATGGTGACCTTCGAGCCGGCCTTCCAGTAGTCCTCGGGCCGGAAGTCCAGGCGCTGGCCGTGGAACCAGTGGCCCACCACCTTCTGACCGCTGCTGGAGGTCACGGTGATGTGGGACTGGACGTCCTTCTTCTTGGTGATCGGCTTGTCGAAGGTGAAGGAGACCGGCATGCCGACGCCGACCGTGGTGCCGTTGTCGGGCGTGTAGGTGCCGATGAAGCTGTTCGCCGAGGAAACGGTGCTGAACGAGGCGTTCTCGGTGGCCGCGCGGTTCTTGTCGTCCTTGGCGTTCGCCACGATCTTGTACTTCGTGCCGCGCTCCAGCTGGGCGTCCGGCTTCCACGAGGTGCCGTCGGCGGCTATGGAGCCCTTGACGACGGCGCCGTTGTCGGCCTGGGTCATCGTCACGCTGGTCAGCTTGCCGCCGGTGACCTTGACGCCGGTGTCGTTGATGCTGGCGTCCGTCGCGCCGTCCTTCGCCGAGACCGTGATCTTCGCGTCGGACGCGTCCTTCGCGGCGGCGGCGTCCGCGCCGGCCTGGCCGCCCTTCCCCTTGTCCGCGCCACCGGCCGAGGCGTCGCCGCCGCAGGCCGACAGGACGAGCGCGCCGGCGGCCAGTAGCGAAGCCGCCGCAAGACCGCGTCGCAGCCGGCGCTGGCTGCGGGACCGAACGGGCTCGATGTTGTCCGGCATTGTCACGAGCTGCTCCATACAAGGGTGTTGTGGGCCAGTGCTGGTGAACAGCGCCTAACGGCCTGATTTGGTTGCCGGTCGGACGCTGTTGTGACCAAGGTCACACGAGGGGTGGAAGGGGGCTGTGCGCCGGGCCGGACAGCCAGGCGCGCAAGAGCGCCCCGTGTTCGTCCAGGCGCGGGGGTGCGACGGGTTCGGCGACCGGTGTCACGGACAGCCGCAGGGGACCGCGCACTTGTGGTACGCGCCCCTCGCCGACCGGCACGACCGGATCCAATCCCAGCCGCTCCGCCAACTTTACGGCTTCACTCAGAGTGTTCACCGGGCCACCTGGCACTGAGGCTGCGGCCAGCCGCTCGGACCAGCCGCGCGGGGTGTCGGCGGCCAGCAGCGCCTCCAGCTCCTTGACCAGTTCGTCCCGGTTTCGCACCCGGTCCTGATTGCGGGCGAACCGTTCGTCGTCCGCCAGTTCCGGCGCGCCCAGCACGCCCACGAACGCCCGGAACTGCCGGTCGTTGCCGACGGCCACCGCCAGCGGCTGCCCGTCCCGGCAGGCCAGCGTCTCGTAGGGGGCGATGCTGGGGTGGCGGTTGCCCATCGGGACCGGGTCGCGGCCGGTGGCCAGCCGGCCCGAGAGCTGGTTGACGAGCGAGCCGAGCAGCGAGGAGAGCAGGTTGACCTCGACGTGCTGCCCCTGTCCGGTGCGGTCGCGGTGCCGCAGGGCGGCCAGGATGCCGGTGGTCGCGTCCTTCGCGGTCAGGACGTCGACGAGCGCGACGCCCGCCTTCAGCGGCGGGCCGTCGGCCTCCCCGGTGACGCTCATCAGGCCGCCGGCCGCCTGGACGACGAAGTCGTAACCGGGCAGGCGGCGCGCCTCCTCGGTGGCGGTGCCGAAGCCGGTGATGGAGCAGTGGACGAGTCCCGGGTTGGCGGCGAGGGTCGCGCCGGGGTCGAGGCCGTACTTGGCGGCGGCGCCGGGGCGGAAGTTCTCGATCAGGATGTCCGCGCGCCGGGCCAGCTCGCGCGCCGCAGCGGCGTCGTCCGGGTCGGCCAGGTCCAGGGCGAGGCCGCGCTTGTTCCGGTTCGCGGCGTCGAAGTAGGTGGCCGTCCCGTCCTTGGCGAACGGCGGCCCCCAGGCTCGGGTGTCGTCCCCGCCGCCCGGCCGCTCGACCTTGACCACGTCGGCCCCGAGGTCGGCGAGCGTGACGGCGGCCAGCGGACCGGCCAGCACCCGGCTGAAGTCGGCGACGAGGAGACCGTCGAGGGGGCCTTTGAGGGGGGCTTTGAGGGGGGCTTCGAGAGGGTGAGGGGTGGTGGGCGTGTGGGGGTGGGGTTCGGGGTGGCCTTCCGGCTGGTCTTCCGGCAGGTCTTCCGGCTGGTGGGGGAGGGGTGGCTGCGGCACGGGTGGGCTCCTCGCGGTGGTGGGGCGGGGGGCGTGCTTCCTGGTGGTGAGGGCGGGGGACGTGCTCCCTGGTGGTGAGGGGCGGGGCGGGGACAGAGCGGTCGGCGGAAGGAGGTGTGGTTGTCATGCTCGTGGACGATCTTCGGCGGAGGGAAGGGCGCGGAATCGGCCCGTTGGGGCGCGTCCGCTCCTTGGGCGACGCGCACCTGCTCCCCCAACGCCCCACCTCACCTGCGTCTTCGGCCCTGGCCGGACAAAGTGAGTCGGGGCTTGTCAACTTTCTTTCGTCGCGCTATACCAGAAGCCGAGGAGCATCGCACCCAGTGCCCAGCGGAAGGAGATGACCGGTGATGCTCATGCGTACCGACCCGTTCCGGGAGTTCGACCGCCTCGCGCAGCAGATGTTCGGCACGGCCGCCCGTCCGGCGGCGATGCAGATGGACGCCTATCGCTCGGGCGACGTCTTCGTGGTCCACTTCGACATCCCCGGCGCCGAGCCGGAGAGCATCGACCTCGACGTCGAGCGCAACGTGCTGACCGTCCGTGCCGAGCGCCATTCCTCCGCCCCCGAGGGCGCCGAACTGATCGCGGCCGAGCGCCCCACCGGCAAGTACAGCCGGCAGCTCTTCCTCGGAGACACGCTCGACACCGAGCGCATCGACGCCTCGTACGAGAACGGGGTGCTCACGCTGCGCATCCCGGTGGCCGAGCAGGCCAAGCCGCGCAAGATCGAGATCTCGGGCGGCAGCAGCCCGCGTAAGCAGATCTCCGGCTGAGGCCGACCGATCTCGGACACCGCGTCAGAACATCGCGACAGAACACCGTGTCAGAACACCGTGGCGGGCGTGGGGATCCGCGCCCGCCGCAAACGCCCTGTCGCTCCCCTTCTCGGGACGCGGTCCACCCGGGTCTCGGGACGCGGTTCCTCCGGGGGTCGGAATGCGGTTCCGCCGGGGCTCGGTTCCTCCGGGCCCCGGGACGAGGTTCACTCGGGCCTCTGTCCGAAACCGGGCAGTGTGGTGTCTACTGAGGCTGCTTCGTCCGTACCAATCAGCCGTCGGCGCCAACGCTCCGTCTGGAGGACCGCATGATCCCCTCTGCCACGACCCTCCAGCACATCGGTCTCGGCATCCTCGCCGTCGCCACCGTCGCCTGGTTCGTCGGCCTGGTCCGGGTGCTCCGGCGGGATCGCTTCGAGCTGACGGTGTGGCGCGGCTCGCAGCGGCTGCTGCGCTCGGTGCCGCGCCAGGCGGGGCCCGCGGGACCGCCGTCGGAGTGCGTGGAACTGACCGCCGCCGAGCGCGAGGCCTTCGCCCGGCTCGTACGGCAGCTCACCGGGCGCGGCTGAGCGGCCCGACGAACGGACGCCGGCGGCCGGGGCGGATCAACGGCGGCGTGGCCTGGCGGACGGGCGGACGCTCGCCATCGGGCCGGGGTGGGTCAACGGCGGCGCGGTCCGGTGGACGGGCGCCCACGACCGGACCGGGCGGACGGCACGCGAGCTGCGGGTGACTTCGGCTCAACGGGCGGGGCGTGGCGGGTGGCTTCGGCTGCACGGGCTGGCGGACAGATGCCCGCGACCGGACCGGGCGGACGGCGCGGAGCCGCAGGTGACTTCGGCTCAAGGGGCGGCTCGGCGGGCGGTCTCGGCTCAACGGGCGGGGCCCTGCGAGCGGTCTCGGCCCTGCGGGCGGTCTCGGCTCAGTGGGCCGGACCCAGCCTCAGCAGCGTCAGCGCGGCCAGCATCTGGATCGTCACCGCCGCGGCGGCCTTGTGCGTCGGCAGGTGGTGCTGGCCCCGTACGAGCAGGATGGCCAGCGCGTAACCGAAGCCCCACGTCGCCCACGTCGCGGCCTGGACGAGCGTCGAATCCGTCGGAAGCCACGTGGCGATGGCCAGCCGCGGCAGATCCGTCACCCAGAACACGACGATGAACAGGCTGACCGTCGGCGAGAACCTGCCGTTGCCCCCCAGAATGCGGGCGATGGCCTGCGTCACCGCGCCGAGAACCAGGCTGGCGATCAGCACGCCGGCGATCGCCAGGCCCGCCAGCGCCAGCGCCGGGCGCTGGGCCACCGCCCACTGCGCCTGAATGTCCCGCGCCGTCAGCGCCCCGAGGGCGCCGCTGACGACGCACAACATCACCGCCGCGCTCCACGCGCCCCGGTCCCGCGCCTCGTCCAGCACCTCCACCGGCCGGTGCCAGAGCCCCAGGATCAGCCGGTGCCACCACAGTCGGCGGCGCCGGGGCGACGGCTGCGCGGGCGGTTGGCCGGACCGGTTCGGCCTGTTCGGCTGGTTCGGCTGGACGAGGGTGGGCGGCGGAGGGGACGCGGACATACGTGCCGTTTTACCATCGGGCGCCTTGGGGCGACATGGTGCCGTTGGACGTTCGTGGGGCGTGGGCCGATCTCTGTGCGCGGCGCTCCTTCAGGGGCGTTCGCCGTTCTTCAGGGAGGCGCGCGCCGCGCCCTGAGGGACGGTGGTCGAACGGCCTGTTCCTCAGAGGCGCCGATTGGGCACCGCACGACAATCCTGACGCTCGGTCAGCACCCTTATGCGGGTCGCTCGTACAGATCCCGGTACGCCGGGAACACGCCACCCGGCCCGTCCACGCTCTCCGCCGCCAGGGCGGCCTTGACGACCGCGCGGGTCAGGACGTCCGCTCCGGCCGCCAGGATGTCGTTCAGCACACCGGCCTCCGCGTGCACGCCGAACGCCGCGGCACCGGCCGGCTGCTCCGCGACGAGCGGGCGGGCGCAGGTGGCCAGCGTGAACACCGTGTCGCCGTCCGAGAGCAGGTGGACGGGGCGGACGGCGCGGGCCAGCCCGTCGTGCGCGGTGCCCGCGAGTTTCTGGGCTTGGGCGCGGGTGAGGGTGGCGTCGGTCGCGACCACGGCGAGGGTGGTGTTCAGCGGCGGCCGGACGGAGGCGGCGTTGCGCCGCTTCGACTCCTCCCGGGCGGCGGTAAGGCGCCGCTGGGCGGCATCGTGGAGGGCGGGGGACGGCAGAGGCCGGGTGGCAGGAATCTTGCGGTCCGCCTGATAGGAGGGACGATCCGCGTCATAGGAGGGGCGATCCGCCCCATAGGAGACGTCGGAGACCGTGTCTCCGTAAGGCGGCGCGTAAGGAAGGGCGGAAACTGCCACCTCCTCCCCGTACAGGGCTCCCGTACGGGGATCGAAGACCGAGCCCACCGCGTTGACGGCGGCCAGGGCGGCGACCGTCACCCCCGAGGGCAGCACGATGCTCGCCGTACCGATGCCGCCTTTCAGGCCACCCGCCACCGCTCCCGTACCGGCGCCGACGTTCCCCTGGGCCACAGGGGAGCCGCCCGGCGAGCGTGCCGCGTCGGCGACCGCCGCGCGGCCCAGGGCGGCGTCCGGGCGGGCCCGCCAGTCGCCGCCGCGGCCGAGGTCGAAGAGCGCCGCCGCCGGAACGACGGGCACCACCTGCGCCGGGTCCGGCCCGACGCGGAAGCCGCGGCCCTCGTCCTCCAGCCAGGCCATGACGCCCGACGCGGCGTCCAGCCCGAAGGCGCTGCCGCCCGTCAGAACGACGGCCTCCACCCGCTGGACGAGGTTGCGCGGGTCCAGGGCGTCGGTCTCGCGGGTGCCCGGCCCGCCACCCCGGACGTCGACGGCCGCGATCGCCCCGCCCTCAGGGGCGAGGACGACGGTCGTGCCGGTGAGATACCCGCCGTCCGTCCGCTGCGCGTGCCCGACGCGCACCCCCGCCACGTCGGTCAGGGCGTCCAGCGGGCCGGTACGAGGGGTGGTCTGTCGCGTCATCGGGCCATTCCAGCAGGCCGACTTCCGGGCCGACACAGCGGGCCGACTCAACGGGTTGCCTGGTCCGGCTGTCCCGTCCGGCTGGCCCCGGCCGTCCCGTCCGGCTGTCCCGTCCGGTCGTCTCAGCGGCCCATCGGGCCCATGACGATCACCGGGTGCTGGGCCGGGTCCAAGGTCCGCAGCAGTTCCCGCATCGCCTCCGGCTTGAGGCTCACGCACCCTTGGGTGGGGCCGTCGTGGTCGACGTGCAGCCAGACGCCGCCGCCCTTGGCCTCACCCTCGGGGCGCCGCGGGTCCAGGGGGGAGGAGCCCGGTACGCGGTTGTAGTCGATCGCGATGACGTAGTCGAACGCCGGGCCGAGGGGCTCCCCCTCGATGCCGGTGCCGCGCGCCACGAAGTGGTCGTTGCGGTCGTACGAGAGCTTCGTGCCCTCGGGGGCGGGCAGCTTGCCCCCCGCGTCGGTGAGCGTGAAGACGCCTTCGGGGGAGCGCAGGTCGCCGTAGTGGTGATCCTTCGTCCAGCCCCGGGCGGCGTTGTGGGCGGGCCAGGTGGCGCCCGGCTGCCAGTCCTGGGAGCCCTCGGCGCGGGTGTAGAGGACGACCGTGGAGTCGTGGGAGTCGGGACCCTGGCCCGTGACGACGAGCACCTGACGGGAATCCGCGGGTATCTGCCGCCGGTACTCCGTGCTGAGCCCCGGGATGGCGCGGGCGGCCCGGGTGTGCGTCTGGGCGATGGGCGCGTTGGGCGTGTCGGGGGCGGAGGCTCCTGGTGGGGCGTCCTTCGCCTGCGGCGCGTCCTGGTCCGTGCCGGCCGCCGGCCACGCCCACAGCGCCGTGCCCACCAGCGTCATCAGCGCGAGTCCGCCGACGGTCTTGCTGCGCAGCGACAGACGCATGCGGTTACGGGCAGTGGCATCAGCGTGGCGGGCGGCCATGTCGTGGCGTCTCCTCGTCCGTCGGGTCGGTCGGCTCGGTCGGCTCGTCCGACGGGTCGGCCGTCGGCTGGTCCGGCGGCGGGTGTCCGTCGGGTCGGTCGGCGTCGAGCGACCACCGTTTGAGCTGCCTCGCGGGCATAAAACGGGCAATCTCACACTACCGTGTCCACCGTTCGGTCCGGCACTGACCTCGGAATTCCGTGCGGCGCGGCCAACGTCCCGGCGGCACAGGACTTTAGTCCCGGCGGTTCAGGCGGCACCGGGCGGCTTGCCAGTCGCACCGGACGTGCAGAGCCCGTCCGCGTACGCCGGGGTCCACCGGCGCACGGTGACGACCTCGGTGCGCGTGGACGAGCGGCCGGGCGCGTGCGAACGGCCGACCGCGCGTGCGTCGGCACTCTCCGTGCACGCGCCGACGAGCTCTGTATGCGCCCCAACGTCCTTTTGGGCACGCGCCGACGGTCTTATGGGTGCGCACCAACGTCCTTTCGGGCACGCGCCAGCGTCCTTATCGGCGCGCATTGGCGTCCTGATGCGTACGCGCCGATGTCCTCCTAGGCGCGCATCGGCGTCCTGATGCGTACGCGTCGACGTCCTCCTGGGCACGCATCGGCGTCCTTATGGGCGCGCGTGAGTGTCCTCCTGGGCGCACAGTGACGAGTTCCCCCGCCTGCGCACGGTGGATCGCCCGGTGTGGATCAGGCGCTGGTCAACTCCACCAACTTGCGCACGGTGTTCCAATTGCGGGTCGTGGCGATGACGCCCTCGCCCGGCGATATCCGCGTCAGGACCTCGGCGAGCTTGGAGCGTCCCAGCCCGTCCGGCGTATACAGGTACAACGCCCGGTCGCCCAGCCGGAACTCCTCGGGCGCGTGCGCCACCGCGTCGATGGACGCGTACCGGGAGGCCGTGACCGGCGCGGAGAAGTACATGAGGTGCAGTTGCCGGCCTTCGAGCGAGGCCGCCGGGAACGGGCAGGCGTCCGCCGTGGCCTTCAGGTACGCGTGATCGCGCACCAGTACGTCGACGGTGAAGCCGAAGTGCTCCGCGATGGCCTGTCGCAGTCGGGCCGCGAGCGCGTCCTCGTCGTCCGGCGCGGTGGTGAAGACGGCGTTGCCGCTCTGAAGGTGCGTGCGCACGTCGCCGAGGCCGAGTCCGGTGAGCAGGGTGCGGAGTTCGGCCATCGGTACCTTCTTGTGGCCGCTCACGTTGATGCCGCGTAGGAGCGCCGCGTACGCCGTCGTCGTCATGTCCACACCTTATGTGGGTGTGTACGTGGCGTGTGCTGCTCATGTTGCGTGTGTGGCGAGCGGCGGCGGACGTCGTCTCGGGGCGTCTTGCGGGTGGCCGCGTAGCTGGTCACGAAGGCCGCCGGGGAGCGATCCGCCGCCGCATCAGGTGCACGGATGTATCAGAGGCACGGATGTGCCAGGTGCGCGGACGCGTCAGAGGCATGGATGTGTCAGGTGCACGGACGCGTCACGTCGGGAGCGCGGGAACGCGGGAGCGTGGGAACGCAGGAGCGTCAAGCCGTAGGCGTTACTTGGCGATGGCCTCGGTGACCGACGTCCACGTGGCCGTCGGCAGGGAGCGGACGAACTCGAAGCCCGAGTCCCGGAACAGTCCCTCGAACTCCTCCGCCGTCCGCTCCCGTCCGGTCAGCACCGTGAGCATCGTGACGTCCACGTTCTTGCCGGGAGCCGGGTCGTCGCCCGGCGGGATGATGGCGTCCACGACGAGCAGCCGCTTGCCGGGCTCCATGGCGGCGCGACACGCCCGCAGGATGCGCAGACAGTGCTCGTCGTCCCAGTTGTGCAGGGTGTGCTTGATGACGTAGATGTCGCCTCCCGCCGGGACGGCCGAGAAGAAGTCGCCGCCCTCGACGCGCCAGCGGCCCGCGAGTTCCGGGTGATCGAGAATGTGCTGATCCACCGTCGACTGCTGATCGAAAAGGACGCCGGAGAGACCGGGATTGCGCAGCAGGATGGTGCGCAGGAGGCCGCCGCGACCGCCGCCGACGTCCACGATCGTGCCGCTCGCCGGGAACTCGTACACGTCCGCCACCGCGTCGTCCATCGCCCCGGCGAACGACTCCATGCCGGCGTCGAACAGGTCGCTGAGGTCGGGGTGTTCCTGGAGATAGGTGAAGAACGGCATGCCGAAGACGCGGTCGAAGGCGGGGCGGCCGGTGCGCACCGTCTCCTCAAGGTCGGCCGACGGCTTGCGGAAGAGTTCGTGCGCCAGCAGCAGCGCGCCGTCCCGCAGCGAGCCGGGAACGTCGGACCGCAGCAGCTCGGCCGGGGGCGTCAGGGCGTACGAACCCGGCTCGCTCTCGTGGAAGATGCCGCGGGCGGCCAGGAAACGCAGCACCCGGCGCAGGGAGAGGGCGTCCGTGTCCGTCCGGCGGGCCAGCTCCTCGATGGCCAGCGGGCCGTCCGCGAGGTGGTCGGCGACGCGCAGGGAGGCGGCGGTGCGGATCGCGGCAGAGGCGAGGTGTCCCACGATGACGTCGTAGACGAGGGCCACATGGGCGTGGGATTCCTCGGACGGCGTGCTCGGGGTGGAGCTGGTGGGGGCCGTGGTGCCGGTGGGTTCCAAGGTCTTCCTCCTGAAAGCGACTTGGCCATGCCGGGAAGGCCCCGGGGAGTCGTTCCGGGGCCTGCCGTTCGACCAACCGTGTCACTCTGGACACACCTTGTCACCAGGGCCACAGGCGGAATGGCGAGATCCAACTCCCCCTAGAGGGCAAGCGGTTTCGGCCCTGATTCGTGAGCGGACGGGGCTCCGGGGAGCGGTTCCCGAGCGGACGGGGCGACGGAGCCCGATTCCCTCGCGGGCGGACCGACGGAGCCCAATTCCCGAGCACACGGGGCAGCGGAGCCCGACTCCCGAGCACGCGGGGCAGCGGAGCCCGACTCCCGAGCACGCGGGGCAGCGGAGCCCGGTTCTTGAGCGCACGGGGCTGTGGAGGGGGCGGGCGACGGGGAAGGCGGGCGGCCCCATGGCGTCTCCAGCGCCGTCCGCAAGGCGTCCACCGCCTCCCGGCCGATCCGCTCGGCGAGCTGTTCCTCCAGTCGCTCCAAGATGGCGGCGGCCTGGCGGTGCGCGCGTTGCCCTTCCCGGGTGCGCCGGATCAGCCGCTTCCGGGCGGAGGTGGGGTCGGGGGCCTGTTCGAGCAGGCCGGCGGCGACCAGGCCGTGTACGGCCTGGTGCGCGGTCTGCCGGGTGACGCCCATGCGGCGGGCCAGCTCGGAGACGGTGGTGCCCTGGTCGTCCAGTACGGCGAAGAGCTGGGCCTGTGTCGGGGACACCGGCGTGGCCCCGGCCGCCTCCAGGGCCGCGAGCAGGCCGTCCTCGAACCAGCGACGGGCGCCCGCGAGCAGCTGAGGGAGGTTGTGACGGGTGGGTCGCATGGGTTCCTCACGAGAGGCGGTGGGGGCGGTGGGGACGGGTTCGCGGCGGTGGCTTGCTCGACGGTCCGGTCGCGCGGCGGCGGCGGTGGCTTGCTTGGCGGAGGCGAGTCCGCGGTGGGGACGGGGTCGTGGTGGGGACGGGGTCGCGGTTCTGGCCTTGGTGGGGGTGGGCTTGCGGTTCCGGCTTGGTGGGGGGATCGGGCTCGCGGTGGTGACGGGCTCGGCGGGGACGGGCTCGCGGCCGTGCGGCTTGCTCGTCGGATCGGGGCCGTTGCCGCGGCTTGCTCGTCGGCATCCTGGCATGTCAGGCTACCTGACATTCGTGGCGGAGGTCGATCCGAGGAGGACGCATGACCATCGAGTACGCCACCCGCTACCGGCGGGCTTCACGCATTCCCGCCGAGCCGGGCAAGCCCTACTTCATAGAGAAGGGCGAGGGGGACCGGGCCCACCTGTTCGGCGACCTGATCACCGTCTACGCGGGCGGCGAGCAGACCGAGAACACGTTCAACTTCTTTACGGTCGAGGGCCCCAAGGGCGACACCATCCCGGCCCACCTGCACACCGACACCCACGAGGTCTTCTACGTCACCGCCGGCGCGGTCCGGCTGTTCGTCGAGGACACCGAGGGCGAGCAGCGGGAGAAACTGCTCACCCCCGGCGACTTCGGCTTCGTACCCAAGAACTGCCGGCACGCCTACCGCATGGAGCGGCACCACAGCCAGGTCGTCGGCGTCGCGGCCGGGCCCGGCGGCACCTTCGAGCGGTTCTTCGAGAACCTCGGCGCGCCCACCGAGCGGATGGGCCTGCCCACCGAGCCCGTCGTTCCGGAACCCCACACGTTCGCGAGCGTCCCCGAGCGCTACGACGTGCGGTTCCTCCCCGACCACCAGTGGGAGACCCGATGACGGCGCCCGAGCCCTCGGTGCGGGACGTGATCGGCGCGCCCCACCCCGACCACGCCCCGCTCCCGCCCGCCGCGCCCAGAGAACCCGGTGTACGCGAACTGCGCGGCGTCCCGTACGGCCTCGTCGAGGGCGGCCGTCCGCTGGAACTGGACCTGTGGCTGCCGAACGCCGACCAGCCGCACCAGCCGGAGCCCGTTCCACTGGTGCTCTTCGTACACGGTGGTGCCTGGCGCAGGGGGCGGCGCAACGACATGGGGCTGGGCACGCGCTCCTGGAACCCGGGGCCGTTCGCGCGCCTCGCCGCGGCCGGTTTCGCGGTGGCCGGTGTCGACTACCGGCTCAGCGGCGAGGCCACCTTCCCCGCCCCGCTCGACGACCTGCGGGCCGCGCTGCGCTGGCTCACCCTGCGGTCGGCGGAACTCGGCATCGACACCGGGCGGACGGTGGTGTGGGGCGAGTCCGCAGGCGGGCACCTCGCCTCGCTCCTCGCCCTGACGCCCTCTACCTCTACGCCGTCGCCGCTCGGCGCCCTGACGCCCGCCACGCCGTCGCCGCTCGGCGTCGTCACCTGGTACGCGCCGAGCGACCTGACCACCGCGCGCGGGCACTTCACCCCGGAAGACCCCGCGTCCTTCGAGGCCCTGATGCTCGGCGCGGCCCCGGCGGCCGTCCCGGAACGCGCCCGCGCGGCAAGCCCCGTCGCCCAAGCCCACGCCGACGCGCCCCCGTTCCTGCTCATGCACGGCGACGAGGACTCGATGGTGCCCTGCTCCCACAGCGAAGCCCTGGCCGAGGCGCTGGAGAAGGCCGGGGCGCCGGTCGAGCTGCGGCGGGTGGCGGGCGCCGACCACGGCTGGTACGGGCTGCCCGAAGCGCGGGTCGAGGAGATCTTCAGCCACTCCTTGGCCTTCGTCCGTCGGGTCACGGCCTGAGAGGACGGGGCTCCGAGGGCAGGGCCGTCACAGGCGGCCTGGCTGGGGATCGTCCACCTGAGGCGGTGCGGCTTCCGTGGCGGCGTGCGTACGGTCGGTGGCGGGAGTGCGGCCGACAGCACGCGCCCGGTCGGTGGCGCGCCCGTGGGCCGGTGGGCGGGGGCGGGGGTGCGCGTTGGCCCGGACGATGTCGCGCAGGTTGTCGCTGCGGCGGCGGACTTCCTGGGCGAGGGAGTGGAAGTCGGCGAGTTGGGGGCCGGTGCCGCCGGTTTCCGGGGCGCCTGCGGGTTCTGTGCCGGGCCCTGTCGCGTCTGCGTTGGGTTCGCTGACAGAGGTGGCCGTCGTCCCGTCAGTGCTGTCTGTGCTGTTCGTGCTGTGCGCGCTGCCTGTGCTGTGCGCGCTGCCTGTGCTGTGTGCACTGTCTGTGCCTTCTGTGCCGGTGGGGTCTGTGTTCCGGCAGGTGCGGCAGCGGCCGTCGACGAGGGTGGAGAGGCGGGCGGGGTCGCGGCACGCGGCGCACTCGGTCAGGGGATCGGGAGCGGCCGGGCCGGCCGCGTCCTGCTGGGGACGGGGAGCCGGGGCGGGTGCGGGCGGGAGCTTGTCGGTCAGGCGGCGGCGGGCGATGGCGCCGGGGGAGTGGACCTGGGCGGGCAGCCCGGCGGTCAGCGCCGTGGTGAGCTGCGGACGGGTGAGGCCGCGCGCCAGCCACTGCCCGGCCAGGGCCTCCAACTGGGCGCATTCGGTGGCCGAGAGGATCATGCGGGGATCGGCGGTGCCGAGTGCGGCCAGCGCCTCGTACGCCTCCGAACGTCCCGCACGACCTCGCGGACGAGGCCCTGGCCCTGGCCCTGGCCCTGGCCCTGGCCCCGGTCCCGGTTCCGGCTCGGGCTTGTGCTCCGGCTCGGGCTCTGGCGGCTCGTGCTCGGTGGGTGTGGCGGGGTCGGGGGGAGGGGGCTCCGGGGCCGGTGTTTCGGCGGTGGGGAGTGGTGCGGAGGGGACGTCGTCAGCGAGTGGCGTGGGGGTGGGGGCGTCGGCTGTGTCCCCCGTCAGGAAGCCGTCCCACCACTGCTGCGTGCGCGCCGTGCGCGAGAAGTAGGTGCGGAAGACCCACTGGGTGCGCCCTTCCGCGACCAGTTCGCGCTTGCGTCGTAGGTGGCCGTCGGCGTCGAGCCGCGTCAGGGCGGTGCGGACGGCCTGCTGGCCGTAGCGGGGCTGGACGGCGGCGAGGGTTTTGACGTCGATGCGCGAACCGTCCGGGAGCCGGTCGATGTAGTGCGCGAGATACGCCTCGCGCTCCGGCAGATGGGCGAAGTCGCCACGTCGGGAAGGGGCTTGACCTGGGGCGGAGCGCTTTCCGAAGCCGGGGGCGGCGCGGGGATGTGCGGGGGCGCAGGGGGCGGCGCTAAGGTCGAAGTAAGCCACGGGATTTTCTTTTCTGTAAGGGTTGGATCTTGGTGGCCAGACCCCGGTGGATGTTGAGGACATCACCGGGGTCGCTTTATGCCGCTGGGAACGCTAGGGGCGCGTTACGCAGCGGCGCAACTCGGTCACGGATTGTCGCCCGAACGGGTTGGGGGAGGGCGGGTGGGTGGGTGGTTGCCCACCCACCCCTTCCACAGACAAGGGGCTCGAATCTCGACACCCGAACCCCGAAGCTCGGGTGTCGGGCGGGTAGTTGAGTGGGGTCGGCGGGGGTTTCTGGCGGGTGGTCGTGGCGTCCCGGGGCGTCGGCGTCCTGGGGTGAGGTCCGGCCCGACGCTCGACGCCCGAAGCTCGGGTTTCGGGCGTCGGGTGCCTCGTTGGCGGCGGTGCGGGCCGGACGACGCGAGCGGAACTGACCCGTGCGGGGTACAGCGGGCATCTCACGGCGGTTGTGTCGGACGGGTGAAGGTCGCGGAAGTGGGGATGACGGGGGCCGCGAAGGGGAAGAGTGATCGGCGCCGTGCGAACAGTGGTGCCAACGGGCGGGGGAACGGGCCGAGTTAGGCGCGGTCCGAGGAGCCGGGAGCGTCGCGGGGTGGGGGCGGGGAGCGGTCCGGAAGGGGCTCCGTACAGCGGACGTTGAGCAAATGTTGATCGATGATCTCCAGGCTGCTCCGTATGTTGCGCCGTGTGATCTCAGAGCATGTCGATACCGCCCAGGAACCTGCGGCCTCCCGCATCGCCCTCAGTTGGGCGGGCGAACCCGGACGCCTTGAGGAACTCACCCACGGCATGCTCCTGGGGCAGGCCGACCGCGCCGCCGCCGCGCTGACCCGCCTCGGGGTGCGGGCCGGTGACCGGGTGGCGGTGCACCTCCCGCTCGTACCCGAGTCGGTGATCGTGACGCTGGCCTGCGGGCACCTGGATGCCGTGCGCACCACGTTGCCGGTCGGCGCCCCCGCGCATGAACTGGCGTCGCGGGTGGCGGAGGCGGGCGCGCGGGTGGTGATCACCGCTGACGCCGGGTTCTGGGACGGGGCGGTGCGTCCGGTGAAGGCGGTACTGGACCGGGCGCTGCGGTCCCGGGAGTACCGGGCGGGGGCGCGATGGGCTGCGGGTTCCGGGGGGCCTGGGGGCTCCGGGGGTTCTGGGGCTGACGACCTGCCGGGGGTGCGGGCCGTGCTGGTCGTGAACCGTTCCGCCCGGCCGGTGGGCTGGACGCCGGGACGGGATCAGTGGTGGCACGAGGCCTTGGAAGCCGAGTGAGGCGGACCGTTTCTGCGGCGGGGGCGCGGGGTCTCCGTCGATCGGCGCGGACTCTCTTTCATCCGGCGCGGGCTCTCCGTCGTTGGGCGCGGACTCTCTTTCGTTCGGCGCGGACTCTCCTTCGTTCACCGCAGGTCCCCTTTCGTTCACCGCAGGCTCCCTTTCGTCCAGTGCGGGCGTCCTTTCGGTCGGGGTGGGCTCTCTTTCGTTCGGCGTAGGCATGCCTTCGTCCGGCGCGAGCTGCCCTTCGCCCAGTAGAGGGACAAAGCCGGGCTTATCCGTACGGAAGCCCTACGGTGGCCCCGTGCCCGAGCCAGCAGACGCCTTGCCTACGGACGCCTTGCCCGCAGATGCCCTGCCCGCAGATGTCCTGCCTGCCGCGTCGCCCTCCGCTCCGATCCCCGCGCCCGAGACGCCACGCACCCGGGGCGTGACACGTACGAGGCCGCCGGCGGTGGGGCCATCGGCGGTGGCGTTCGTCGTGGCGGTGCTGCTGATCCTGGCCATCGTTCTCGGAAGCCGGGGGCTGCGGAATTTCGACTCGGCGCTCATTCCGTATGCCGCCGCGACCGTCTTCCTCGCCTTCGGGGTGGGCTACCGCTATGCGGCGTGGGTGAGGACCCCGGCGTCCTGGCGGCTGTTCGTGCAGGGGTGGCGCAGTCTGTTCTCCCGGGAGAACTTCCGTAAGGCGCCGACCGCGTTGCCCCGCATGGCCGCCACGTATCTCGGCTTCCAGAAGTTCCTGGGCGCGCGCTCGCACGCCCGCTGGGTCGCACACCAACTGATCTTTTGGGGCTGCTTGCTGGCCGTTCTGATCACGTTTCCGCTCACCTGGGGATGGTTCACGTTCACTTCGGCCAGCGGATCAGGGCCCGGGTACGAGGTGCGGCTGTGGGGCCTGAAGGTGTTCGGGTTCGACTCGGCGGGCTTCCTCGGGTGGGTGATGTACCACGGGCTGGACCTGGCGGCGGTGCTGGTGATCCCGGGGGCGGCGTACTTCCTGTGGCGGCGGATGCGCGACCGGGGCGCGATCACCGGGCAGCGGTTCGCCTACGACCTCGTACCGCTGGTCGCGTTGATCGTCGTCTCCGTCACCGGACTGCTGCTGACCTTCTCGGCGGTCTTCCTGCGCGGTGGGGGGTACGAGTTCCTGGCGGTGCTGCACATGGTGTCGGTGATCTTCACGCTGGTGTACGTCCCGTTCGGGAAGTTCTTCCACATCGTGCAGCGTCCGGCGGCGGTCGGCATGCGCCTGTTCAAGTACACCGGTCGGGGGGACGCCTTCCCCTGCCGCCGCTGCGGAGCGCCGATCGACACCGGCCCGTACGTGGAGAACCTGCGCGGCACCATGCGGGACCTGGACCTCGGCTTCGACGCCTGGGCGGAGTGGTGCCCGCGTTGCAAACGTGTCCTGCGCGGCGGGGCTTACCTGTCGCGGGTGAAGCGGGGGTATCGGTGAGGGGGTGGGTGGCCTGCGGGGGCGCGGTGACGCGCGTGTGCCGAGAGATGCGCGGGTTGCGGGTGATGTGTGCGCGTCGGGGGACACGTAGGTGTCGGGTGATGTGCGAGCGCCGGGGGACGCGTAGATGGCGGCTGGCGTGCACTTCGTTCGGGATGGCGCGATGAGGCCCCCCGTCGAACCCGCCATCGCCCCGCCCGGGACCGGCGACTTCCGCAGCGCGGGCGGCGTCTCCGCCGACGGCTGGCGCGCCGACCAGGCCGGCGAGCGGCTCGTCCCCACCCACTGCTGCTTCTGCGGCGTGCAGTGCGGCATGTACCTGCGGGTCGACCGCCGGGGCAAGGTCTTCGGGCTGGAGCCGCGCAACCACGACATCAACCGGATGCGGCTGTGCCCCAAGGGCATCAACGCGTACCAGCAGGTCAACCACCCCGACCGGCTCACCGCACCGCTCGTCCGCAGAACCCGTGACGAGCCGTTCCGCGAGGCGAGCTGGGAGGAGGCGCTGGACCTGATCGTCGAGGAGATCCGGCGCGTCCAGCAGGCGTACGGGGCTGACGCCTTCGGGGTGCTCGGTGGCGCGTCCCTGTTCACGGAGAAGACGTACCTGGTGGGGAAGTTCGCGCGGGTCGCCCTCAAGACGCGGCACGTCGACTACAACGGGCGGCTGTGCATGGTCAGCGCCGCCACCGCCAACAAGCTGGCGTTCGGCATCGACCGGGCGGGCAACCCGTTCTCCGACATGCTCCTCAGCGACTGCCTGCTGTTCGCGGGCGCGAACGTCGGCGAGTGCTTCCCCGTCATGACGCAGTACGTCTGGGCGGGGCGGGACCGCGGCGCCAAAGTGATCGTCGTCGACCCGCGCGAGACGCCCGTCGCGCGCACGGCCGACCTGCACGTCCGAGTGCGGCCCGGTACGGACGCGGCGTTCTTCAACGCCGTCCTGCACGTCGTCATCCGGGAGGGGCTGACGGACGACGCGTATCTTGCCGCGCACGCGACCGGCTGGAACGAGGTCGAGCGGACCGTACGGGACTATCCGCCGGAGCGGGCGGCGGAGATCTGCGGGGTGTCCGTGGCGGAGATCGAGCTGACCGCGCGGTGGTTCGGCGGCGCTCAGCGGGCGATGGCCTGGCACGCGCGGGGCATCGAGCACCACAGCCAGGGCGTCGACAACTGTCTGTCGATCATCAACCTGTGCGTGGCCACCGGCAATCTCGGCCGTCCCGGCGCCGGTTACGGCACGCTGACCGGCCAGGGCAACGGGCAGGGCGGCCGGGAACACGGCCAGAAGTCCGACCTTCTCCCCGGGGGACGCTCCATCCTCGACCCCGAACACCGGCGGCAGATCTGCCGCATCTGGGGCGTCGCTGAATCGGAACTGCCCACCGCCGGAACGTCGATGGTGGAAATGGTCCACCAAATGCGTCGCGGCGAACTCCGCGGACTCCTCGGAATCTGCAACAACCCCTTCGTCTCGCTCCCCGACCTCCGCGCCGTCAGGGAAGGCTACGATTCCCTCGATTTTCACGTGCAACTGGACTTCTTCCTCTCCGAGACCGCCGCGAACGCGCACGTCGTCCTCCCGGTCACCGTCTGGGCCGAGGACGAGGGCGTCATGGCCAACGCCGAGGCCCGCGTCGTCAAACACAACAAGGCACAGGAACCACCGCCCGGCGTGCGGACGGACACCTGGGTGCTGTGCGAACTGGCCCGGCGACTCGGAGTGGGCGACAAGTTCGCCTTCGACGGCTCGCGCGAGGTCTTCGACGAACTGCGGGCCGCCACCGCCGGCACCGTCATCGACTACTCCGGCATCACCTACGAGCGGCTGGAGGAAACCGGCGGCCTCGCCTGGCCCTGCCCCGCCCCGGACCACCCCGGCACGCCCCGGCTCTTCGAGGACGGCCGGACGTACCACCCCGACGGCAAGGCGCATCTCCAAGCGGTCGAATGGCGCCCGCCCGCGGACCCTTATTCGGACCAGTTCCCGCTCTCCCTCACCACCGGCCGCACCGTCGCCCACTTCCTGTCCGGCAACCAGACGCGGCGGCTGGGCGGCCTGGTCGAACAGACGCCGCGGCCGTGGGTTGAGTTGCACCCGGCGCACGGTTTTCGCACGGGGGAGCCGGTGCGGGTGGTGACCCGGCGCGGCAGCGCGGTCTTCCCCGCGCTGGTGCTGGAGTCCATCAGGCCGGACACCGTCTTCGTGCCGTACCACTGGCCGGTCCCGACGGCCGCCAACGAGCTGACGATCGACGCGCTGGATCCCCGTTCCAAGATCCCTGAGTACAAGGTGTGCGCGGCTCGTGTGGAGGCCGCGGGGGAGGCGGATGAGGTGCCGGGGCCGCCGGTGGTGCGGGGAGGGGGCGGGTTCGGCGGTTCGGAGCACAGGCGGGGCGGCTTCGAGTGACAGGTGGGGCGGTTCTCAAGTGACAGACGAGATGGTTCTCAAGTGACAGGTGGGGCGGTTCCCAAGTGACGGGGAGGCGGTTCTCAAGTGACAGACGAGACGGTTCCTAAGTGAAGGTGAGGCGGTTCTCAAGTGACGGGTGAGGCAGGTGGTTGCGCATGATGGGCCGGACGATCTTCATCGACCCGGGGCGGTGCATCGGCTGCCAGGCATGCGTCGCCGGCTGCCGTGAATGCGACTCGCACCGCGGCAAGTCACTGATCCACCTCGACTACCCGGACGAGGGCGGCTCGGTCGCCTCCCTCCCCACCGTCTGCATGCACTGCTCGGACCCCGTCGCCCCGTGCGCCGAGGTCTGCCCGGCCGAAGCCATCCTCGTCACCCCGGACGGCGTCGTGCAGGAGGCCGACACCACGCGCTGCATCGGCTGCGCGAACTGCGTCAACGCCTGCCCCTTCGGCGTACCGAAGATCGACCTCGAAGCGAAGCTCCAATACAAGTGCAACCTCTGCTACGACCGCACCGCTCACGGCCTCGCCCCCATGTGCGCGACGGTCTGCCCGACCGGCGCCCTCTTCTACGGCACGTACGAGGAACTGCGGGCCGAACGGCCGGGGGTGGAGGTCGCCGACTCGTTCACCTTCGGCGACGCGGTCGTGGAGACGGGGGTCGCGATGGTGGTGCCGGCCGAGAAGGTCCGGTGGCCGGTGCCTGGGGGGCTGCCGATCGTGGGGGTGAACGGGGGGCCTTCCGGGGGCGGGGCGTTGGCGGCAGGCGGGGCGTCTCCTGGGGCCGGGGTTGTTCCTACGAGAGGTGAGTCTCGTGCGGGCGGCGGTGGCAAGTCGTCGGAGAAGGGCGGCGCGCGGTGAGTACGACGGGGCAGGCCGGTGGCGGAGCGCCACCGGACCGGACACCGACCGGTTCGACCGCGTCACCGGAGCGATGGGCGGAGGGAACCGCCCTCCGGAAGGAACTCGAAGAGGCACGCGAACAACGGGCCCTCCAGGACGAGGCCGCCCTACACGACCGCCTCGCCGCCGACTCGCTGACCACCCGCCGTGACTACCTGCGCATCGTGACGACGGTCTCCGGGGGACTGGCGGTGAGCGGACTCGCGGTCGCGGCGGGCGTGCTGCCCCGCCACGGCGAGGGCTCCGCGCCGCCCAAACGCGTCGCCGCCCACATCCCCGCCGGCCGTTCCGTCGCCTTCCGCTACCCGGGAGCCGAGGACCGGGCGGTGGCGATCCGCCTCTCGGACGGTTCCCTGGTCGGTTACTCCGCCGTCTGCACCCATCTCGCCTGCGCCGTGCTGTGGCGGCGCGACCGCGGCATGGAAGGGGAGCTGTACTGCCCGTGCCACGAGGGCGCCTTCGACGCCCGCACCGGCGAGGTCGCCGGCGGCCCACCGCCGCGCGGGCTGCCCAAGGTGATCCTCTACGAACGGGATGACGGCAGCATCTGGGCCATCGGCACCGCCCGCTCGGGCGAAAGCGAGGAAGAGGGCATGTGCCGCCAACTCCTCGCCGACGACCCGAAGATCGCCGAGGAAGTCGGTTGCCCGGGAGCCGAGCCCGGACACGGCGACGACGAGGTCACGGAAGACGCTTTGGAACGCCGACGCACGGCGGAGGGCACGAGCAGCCGTGGCTGAGGGAGCGAAGGAGCCGGAGGGGGCTGGGTATCGGGAGGAGCGGAGTGACCGGGAGGGCTTGAGGGGTGCGGGGGAGTCGGGGGGATCGGAGGGCCAGGGGAGTTCAGAGGGTTCGGGTTTCCCGGAGGGGCCGGAGGGGCCGGAGGGGCCGGAGAGCCCGGAGAACCTGGGTGTCCCGGGGGGCCCACCCCCCTCCCCCCCACCCCCCACCCCGCCCCACTCCCCTCCTCCTCCTCCTCCACCACCGCCCCCCTACCACCCCGGCAGCGTCGAGCCTCGGTTGAACCGGCCGGTGGCCGAGCGCTACCCGCAGATCCGTGCGACCAGCGGTTACGCCGATCCGCGGGTCCGCAGCACCGGTCCGGGGCCGGGCGCGGGTGCCGATCACGAGCCGGAGCGTTCCGCGAAGCTGTCCGCACGACTGGCTCTGGTGATGTCCGTGGTCATCGGCCAGCTCTGGGCGTTGACCGTCGAAGTGAACGCCTGGATGCAGGGCCACACCGACACGGCCTGGTGGTGCACGGCCTTTCTGGTCCTCTCCTTCCTCGTCGTGCTCGGGCTGTGGGCGATCGACAAGCGCGACCGTTAAGTCACTCGTGGTGGTCTTGGCGTCAATCGCTCGACCGCGGTCCCAGGCGCATTTCCTGTTCCTTTCCTACGCGCTACCGCCCACCTACCGCTTGTCAGTGCCCTGTGTGAGGGTGACGAGCATGGCTACGACACCAGATGGACGTCCCATACCGCTCCCGCGCGCCGATGAACGCTCGATGCTGGAGAGCTGGCTGGAGTTCCACCGAGCCACGCTGGCCCTCAAATGCCGGGGACTTGATGATCAACAGATCCGCCTCACCTCCGTCGAGCCGTCGTCGATGACGTTGCTGGGGCTGGTCCAGCACATGGCCGAGGTCGAACGCAACTGGTTCCAGCGGGTTTTCGCCGGACTGGATGTGCCGACGGTGGACAAGGAAGCGCAGGACTTCGGGTTCGGGCTCGTCTCGGAGCGCGGTATCGAGGAGGCGCTGACCACGTGGCGCGCGGAGATCGCCCGGGGCCGAGAACTGATCGCCACCGCCTCGCTGGACGACACCGGCCGGCTCTCGGAGGAGAACGCCGCGGCGCTCGGGGCTCCCGAGGTCTCGCTGCGCTGGATCCTGATCCACATGATCGAGGAGTACGCCCGCCACAACGGCCACGCGGACCTGCTCAGGGAGCGCATCGACGGCGTCACCGGGACCTGAGCCCCGACCGGGCGGACCGCGGCTCCATAAGCGGCCCCGTCGCGCCCGCCGCCCGGTATCACCGCGCCGCCGGGCACTCCTGCTCGCAGGTGATCGAGCTGTCGCATCCCCCGCTCGTTCCTGTCGCGGCCGGTGCGTCCGGCGGGACGCGCGTTCTGTGGTGGCCGTGCGGCACAGCGGGGGTGGGCCAGAAGCCGACCGCCCCGGAAACGGCATCGTCCAGGCCCGAAGAGGCAGTGGCCAGCCCCGAAGTAGAACCGTCCAGCCCCGAAGTGGAACCGTCCAGCCCCGAAGTGGAACCGTCCAGCCCCGAAGTGGAACCGTCCAGCTCCGAAGCGGCACCGGCCGACGGGCTCCGGCCCGGCGGCCGGTCGCACCGGGTCCGCCGTACTCTGAGGGAGTGAGCACCATTTCCGAATCCGGGCCCGAAACCGCGCCCACGCCGCGCCCCGCTCCGAAGCCCGCCGCGCTGATCTTTGACGATCCGCTGGACCAGCAGTCCTCCGACGACACGGACCGCGGCTGGGGCGAGCGTCCGTCGAGCAGCGGCGACAGTGCCGCTGACCTGGCGCGGTTCCTGGACGAGAAGCCGCCGCACCACATCTGACAGCCGCGTCGGGCCTGGCCCGGACGCCGGTCGGCGTACTGCACAGGGCACTGACATCCGACGCGTCCGGCGCCGCCGCCATGGGCCCGGCACCGGTACCAGCCGCCCCCTGTGCCGAACCGGTCCGCGCTACGGGCGTGGCCCGGATGCCTTCGGGGCCGGCGCGCTGGAGTTCCGCTCCGCGGCCGAGGCGCCGCGCTGGGCGACCAAGGCGTCGCGGATCTGGGTCAGCAATTCCAGCTCGGTCGGTTCCACGGTCGGTTCCGCGGCCGTTTCCAACAGGGCCTTCTTGGCCTGCTGGCGCGCCTTCCACTTGTTCATCGGCAGGATCATGAGGAAGTACACGACGGCCGCGGTGATCAGGAACGTGAGCGCCGCGCTGAGCACCGAGCCCCACAGGATGTAGATCCCGTCGGTGTACTCGCCCGTTTTCGGGTTGATCGGGCAGGTCGTGAGACATGCCTTGTAGTGGTCCAGGTTCTGTGAGCCGAGGGCGCCGACGATCGGGTTGATGACGCCCTTGACCACGGCATTGACGATATTGGTGAACGCCGCTCCGACGACCACCGCCACCGCGAGTTCGATCACGTTGCCGCGCATCAGGAATTCCCTGAATCCCGCGAGGACGCCCGTTTCCTTGCTCACCTGCAAGCCTCTTTCCACGCTCTTTGACGACAGTGCTATCAATCGCACCAAAACTGTCGTCAGTGCGGGCGGCCGATGTCCAATCGGCTGACACGGACCAGTGAGGGGCCAGTGCGCCAGTGCGGATTGCCACATGGGAGGCGGTGGGGAGAGGGGAATGCGCGGGGGAATTCCGGGTAGCGGGATGGGCTTCGGCGGGCGGAACCGTGGAGGGTTTTCCAGCCGGGCGGGTGGTGGTCTCGCGCATGGCTAGCTCACCTCCGGGGCCGCCGGCCCGGACGTCGCCGGGTCCGTGTCCGCCAGTGGTGCGGAATTCGGCAGCGGGCAGGCGATCGTGCTCGCCGCGCGCTCCGCGCCGCGTGGCGCCCCGGCGGCCAGTGCGGCGGCCGTCACCACCAGCCCCGCCGCCATCGCGTGACGCCGCCGCCGTACGGCCCGCCGCAGCCGGTGACGGCCGCGGCGGGCCCGTAGCGGGGAGAAGCCCGGGACCTCGTACGACGGGGGGTCGGACAGGCGCGGGCCCCCGGTGGCGCCGGCCAGGAGGGCGGGACGTTCGGCGAACGTGCTGCGAGTCATGGGGATCACCGCCTGACGGTGCGGAAGCGGAAGGTGCTTCGGACGGTTCCCACCGTGCCCGATCCCGCGGCCGGCCCGCTCCGGCCTGTGCGTTACCCACTGGTTGTGGATAACTTCCTCACCCGTCGGTGTGCTGGGGGCTGGCTTGTCCCGCTGAGATAAGCGGATCCGGCTTACCGCAGCGAAACACCCCCTGCGACAGCGAAACACCCAAGCCCCGCCATGACAGAGATCTAGGCCAACCTCTGCCTACAGCAGCGAGCCATGCCAACCTCGGCCTGCGGCGGCGAGCTACCCCAACCCCTCCGGCAGCGAGCCCCCCCACCCCCTACGGCAGCGAGATCCCCAGCTCCCACCCATCGTGTGCGTGGGTGCACAGGCAGTCCCGGGTCTCCGTCTTCGGGAGGCCCGCGACCGCGTCGAAGAGGACCTCGCGCAGCCGGCTCAGGTTCTGGCCGAAGACCTGGAGCACTTCCTCGTGCGAGACGCCCTCGCCGGTCTCGGTGCCCGCGTCGAGGTCGGTGACCAGCGCCAGCGAGGTGTAGCACAGGCCCAGTTCGCGGGCCAGCACCGCTTCGGGGTGCCCGGTCATGCCGACCACGGACCAGCCTTGCGCCGCGTGCCACCGCGACTCCGCGCGAGTCGAGAAGCGGGGACCCTCGATGACGACGAGCGTTCCGCCGTCCACCGGCTCCCAGTCGCGGCCCCGCGCGGCGGCCACCGCCACCTTCCGCCCTTCGGGGCAGTACGGGTCGGCGAACGTCAGGTGCACCACGTTCGGAACGCTGACCTCCCCGGTCGTGGAACCGGGCCGCGGCACCGGCTCCCCGTCGAAGTAGGTCTGTATGCGGGACTTGGTGCGGTCCACGAGCTGGTCCGGCACCAGCAGGGTCCCCGGCCCGTATTCGGGGCGCAGACCGCCCACCGCGCACGGTGCGAGCACCTGCCGGACGCCGAGCGAGCGCAACGCCCACAGGTTGGCCCGGTAGTTGATGCGGTGCGGGGGCAGGTGGTGCTTGCGTCCGTGCCGGGGCAGGAAGGCCACCCGACGGCCGGCCACCTCGCCGAGGAAGAGGGAATCACTGGGGCTGCCATAGGGGGTCTCCACCGTGACTTCCGTCACGTCCTCAAGGAAGGAGTAGAACCCGGACCCGCCGATCACGCCGATTTCCGCGTCAGTCATGGCGATCACACTAACGGCCGCACTCCACGGCGGACCGGTCGCGGCCGTGCGCAGCACGACCCCTTGCCGTCACCGAGCCCGAAGAACCCGCCGCCCACAACACCGGACGCGCCACCGCCCACAACACGGGACACGTCTCCACCGACAACGCCGAGGACCCCGCCGTCGGCAACGGCGGGGTCCTCGGGGCCCGGCATCGGAACGCCGGTAAAGCTGGAATCAGGCGGCCGTACCGCTGCTCGCGGTGGTGCTCGACGCCGTGCTGCTGCTCGACTTCTTCTCCGAGCTCCCGGTGGACGTCGACGAGGACGAGCCCGAGGACGACGACGAGGAGCTGGAGGCGGGGGTGCTGCTGGACGACGAGCCGCGGCTGTCGTTGCGGTAGAACCCGGAGCCCTTGAAGACGATGCCGACCGCGGAGAACACCTTCTTCAGGCGTCCGTGGCAGCTCGGGCACTCGGTGAGCGCGTCGTCGGTGAACTTCTGCACCGCCTCAAGGCCCTCGCCGCACTCGGTGCACTGGTACTGGTAGGTCGGCACTGTCTTCCTCCTGGCACTCTCACTCAATGAGTGCTAACGATGCTCCATAGTGCAGTATTCCGGCCCGTCAGTCCACCGCGACGGGAGTACGGTGACCGACCCCACGCTCCGGCTCGCCCTGGGAGGCGGTGTCCACCACCAGGCTCGCGGAGTGCGGCACCAGCCGTCCCCGCAGCATCAGCAGCACCACCAGCGCCAGCGCCGTGGCGCCCAGCGGCACCAGGAAACCGGAGCTCGGACCGAACGCGTCCGTCAGCCGTCCGGCCGTGGCCGACGCGGCGGCCTGGCCCAGGGCGACGGCCCCGGTGAGCCAGGTGAACGCCTCGGTCCGGGCCGAGGCCGGCACCAGGGACTCCACCAGCGTGTAGCCGGTGATCAGGGCCGGAGCGATGCACAGGCCGACCAGCAGGCCGACGCCACCCAGCACCGGCACCGCGGTCGCGGCCCACAGGGGAGTGGTGGCCAGCGCCAGCGCGGCGTAGCCGACCAGCAGCCGGCGCCGCGGGCCGACCTTCCAGGCGATGGCGCCGCAGACGATGCCCGAGAGCATGTTTCCGCACGCGAAGACGCCGTACAGGATGCCGTTGATTCCCGGCTGCCCGATCTCCTGGGTGAAGGCCGTCAGGGAGACCTGCATGCCGCCGAAGACCATGCCGATTCCGAGGAAGCCCACGATCAGCACCCGCACGCCGGAGACGGACAGGGCCGAGGTCCGCGCCCCGCCGTTGGCCTTCACGGCCTCCACCGGCGGCTGGCTGCGCCGCTGCGCGGCGAAGAGCAGGCCGCCGATCAGCGTCAGCGCGGCCTCGGTGATCAGTCCGGCGGCCGGGTGGATGCTCGTGCACAGGGCGGTCGCCAGGACCGGGCCGATGACGAAGGTGAACTCGTCCGTCACCGACTCGAACGCCGCGGCCGTCGGCATCAGGGGCGTACCGCCCAGCCGCGCCGCCCACCGGGCCCGCACCATGGGGCCGACCTGCGGCGTCGACACACCACTGGGCACGGCGACCAGCAGCAGCGCCCACAGGGGCGCGTGCGCCAGCGCGAGCGTGATCAGCGCGGTGACGGAGATGGCGTGCACCAGCACCCCGGGGACGAGGACGGCGCGCTGCCCGAAGCGGTCGGCGAGCTTGCCGGTCTGCGGGGCGAACAGGGCCATCGAGACGCCGGTGACCGCCGAGACGATGCCGGCTGTGCCGTACGAGCCGGAGGTGTGTTCGACGAGCAGGACGATGCCAATGGTCAGCATCGCGAAGGGCTGCCGGGCCAGGAAGCCGGGCAGAAGGAACGTCCACGCACCGGGTGTGCGCAGCAATTGTCCGTAACCGGGACGGGTGTCCTTGACCGCGGATGCCACGGCCGAGCCTTTCTTCCCGCCTGGTAGCGCGCTCCGCGGCAAGGGGCGGTGAGCGCGCCGAGAGCTGTCCTCTCGCGCAGGACCGAGTGATACCGCGTGGTCCGCACCAAAGCCGGGAAGTGGCTGCGTGGGGCCGGATGCCGCGGCCGCCGAGCGGTCGCGCCAGCTCTGCGTCAGGCAGAGTTGGTTCAATGATGTGCCCGTTCATAGTACAGGCACATCTGTGCGAAGCACCGGGGTCGGCCATCGCCGCTCTTCGCTCCGTCCGCGCAGGTCAGCGGGGGGCTGGGCGGGTGTCCGGCGCGGGTGCCGAGGTGACGGAAAGCCGCGAGAGGGCTGCGGAAGAGCTGTCGAGCGGGCAGGGGCGGAAGGACTGGAAGGCCGCAAGGCCGGAAGGGCCGGAAGGGCCGGAAGGGCCGGAAGGGCCGGAAAGGTCGGTGGGCGGCTCGGCCGGCCGATCGATCTGGTCCGTCAGCCGATCGATCCGCACCGGATGGAGCCGCCCACCTCTACTCGAATATTCAACTATTCGACCCTTTGACCGCGATTGACCCGTTCGTCCGCAGTCTGGTCATCCTTGCGCTTGCCCAGCGACGGCACCCCGCTCCGCCGAGGAAGCGGCGCGGCCTGGCCGGATTCCGAGCGCGAGCCGGGTTCCGTACGCGAGCCGGGCTCCGCACGTACACCGCGCTCCGCGCGCGGCCCGGATGCCGAGCGCGACCCGGTCCCCATGCCTCCCCCCGGCGCCGCACGCCCCGAGCCACTGCCCCCCGAAACACCTCCCGGTGCAACGCTCCCCTCCGAAGGGCTGCCCTTCGAAGCGCTCCCCAGCGCAGTAACGCCCCCCGCAGCAGGACCGCCGACCCCCGGACCGCCCCCCTCGGAGCGCTCCCGGCCGCGTCCGCCCGCCGTCCCGCCGGGGCGCCGCCCCGCACGGGCCCGCCGGCCACCGGTCCGTCCGCCGTCCCGGCCCTCCGGGCCCGGCCGCGGATGGAGCCAGCCGGCCAGCTTGCCGCCCTCGGAGACGGCCTGGAGGCGGCGCTCCGCGGCCTCGCGCACCGGGTCGGTGGCGACGACGAGCAGGTCGTCGCCGCGCCGCAGCACGGTCGTCGGGGCCGGTACGAAGCTCTTGCCGTCCCGTACGACGAGGGTGACCGCCGATCCGGCCGGCATCCGCAGCTCGCCGATCTCCACGCCGTGCATGCGGGACGACGGCCCTATCGACGTGGACAGCAGGTGGCCGCGCAGCCGCTCCAGGGGCGCGGACTCGATGCCGAGGTCGGCCGCCTCCTCGCCCTCGCCCAGCCGCAGGCGCCGGGCCAGCCAGGGCAGCGTCGGCCCCTGGATGAGGGTGTAGACGACCACCAGCACGAAGACGATGTTGAAGACCCGCTCGCTCCCGGGCACCTGGCCCACCATCGGGATGGTGGCGAGCACGATCGGTACGGCGCCGCGCAGCCCGGCCCAGGACAGCAGCGTCTTCTCCCGCCAGGGCACCCGGAAGGGCAGCAGCCCCAGGAAGACCGAGGCGGGTCGGGCGACGACGGTCAGCACGAGGCCGATGATCAGCGCGGGCCAGATGTCGTCACCCAGGTTGTGCGGCGTGACGAGCAGGCCCAGCAGGACGAACATGCCGATCTGGCCGATCCAGCCCAGTCCCTCGGCGAACCCGCGGGTGGCCGCGGCGTGCGGCAGTTTGCTGTTCCCCAGGATCAGCGCCGCCAGGTAGACGGCGAGGAAGCCGGAGCCGTGCGCCATCGCGCCGGCCGCGTACGCGGAGACGGCGATGGCCATGACGGCGATCGGGTACAGGCCGGAGGCGGGCAGGGCGACGTGGCGCATCGCGAACGCGCCGAGCCACCCCAGTGCCAGGCCGATGGCGGCGCCGATCGCCAGCTCCAGGGCGATCTCGCCGATCAGGACGTACCAGTGGTCGACCGGTCCCGCCGTGGAGAACGCGACGACGAGGATGACCACGGGGGCGTCGTTGAAGCCGGACTCGGCCTCCAGGACACCGGTCAGCCGGTTCGGCAGCGGGACGCTGCGCAGCACCGAGAAGACCGCCGCCGCGTCGGTGGACGAGACCACCGCGCCGACCAGCAGCGCCTGGCGCCACTCCAGACCCACGAGGTAGTGCGCACCCGCCGCGGTGACCCCCACGCTCACCGCGACGCCGAGTGTCGAGAGCAGCGCGGCTCGGGGCAGCGCCGGTTTGATCTCCTTCCACTTCGTGCCGAGGCCGCCCTCGGCGAGTATCACGACGAGCGCGGCGTAGCCGAGGATCTGCGTCAGCCCGGCGTTGTCGAAGACGACGCCGCCGAGCCCGTCCTGCCCTATGGCGATGCCTATGCCCAGGTAGATGAGAAGGCTGGGCAGCCCGCTGCGGGAGGAGACGCGTACCGCCGCCACCGCGACGAGCAGGACGAGCGAGCAGATCAGCAGGAGTTCGTTGAGGCGGTCGACAGTCAGGAGCTGGTCCTTCCTCGTGTGGGTCCGGGCGTTAATCCTTACCGTATCTAGTTACTGAGACTAACAATTTACCATTACTTGACGGTCCCCCGTGCCCCCACGACACCGCGTAGTAGTGCCCGCGGCGGTGCGCCTATGGTTGCTCCAGCACTCCCACCCTGCCCCTCGAAGGACAGAGATGCCCGCCAACAAGTCCGGCCCCGCACCGAAAAAGAAGAAGAAAGGGCGGCGTGGCCGCCTCGCAGCGACCGCGATCGTGCTCCTGCTCGTGGCGGGCATCGGCTATGGCTCCTACTGGGGCGTCAGCACCGTCCGCGCGTCGTACCCGCAGACCACCGGCTCCCTGAAGCTGCCCGGTCTGACGAACCCGGTCGAGGTCGTGCGCGACGGCAACGGGGTCCCGCAGATCTACGCCGACACCGACGAGGACCTCTTCCGCGCCCAGGGCTTCGTCCAGGCCCAGGACCGCTTCTGGGAGATGGACGTGCGGCGCCACATGACGTCCGGCCGCCTCTCGGAGATGTTCGGCAAGAGCCAGGTCGACACCGACGCCTTCCTGCGCACGCTCGGCTGGCGCGAGGTGGCGCAGCGGGAGTACGACACCAAGCTCGCGCCGAGCACCAAGAAGTACCTCCAGGCGTATGCGGACGGTGTCAACGCGTACCTGAAGGAGCACGAGGGCGCCGCGCTCTCCCTGGAGTACGCCGCGCTGGACTTCCAGAACGACTACAAGCCCGAGAAGTGGACGCCGGTCGACTCGGTCGCCTGGCTGAAGGCCATGGCCTGGGACCTGCGCGGCAACCTTCAGGACGAGATCGACCGCTCCCTGATGACGAGCCGGTTCACGCCCGAGCAGATCGCGCAGCTCTACCCCGAGTACCCGTACAAGCGGAACAAGCCGATCGTCGAGGGCGGCAAGGTCAACCAGCTCACGAAGGAATTCGATCCCAAGGCGACGTCGACGGGAAGCAACCCGGCCACCGGGAACCTCTCCTCCGCCGGCCGCGGATTGCAGTCCCAGCTGACCGCACTGTCCAAGACGCTGGACGAGATCCCGGCGCTGCTCGGCCCCAACGGCAACGGCATCGGCTCCAACTCCTGGGTCGTCTCCGGTGACCACACCACCACCGGCAAGCCGCTGCTGGCCAACGACCCGCACCTGGCGCCCCAGATGCCCTCGCTCTGGTACCAGATGGGCCTGCACTGCCGCACCACCAGCGCCAAGTGCAACTACGACGTGGCGGGCTTCACCTTCTCCGGCATGCCCGGCGTGATCATCGGTCACAACCAGGACATCTCCTGGGGCATGACCAACCTGGGCGCGGACGTCACCGACCTGTACCTGGAGAAGATCACCGCCGACGGATACCTCTTCGACGGGCGGATGCACCCGTTCAAGACCCGCAAGGAGACCATCAAGGTCGCCGGCGGCCCGAGCCGCGAGATCACCGTGCGCGCCACCAACAACGGCCCGCTGGTCTCCGACCGCAACGACGAGCTGTCCAAGGTGGGCAAGGAGGCGCCGGTCGGCAACTCCGCGCCGGACCGCGGCGACGGCTACGGGATCTCGCTGCGCTGGACCGCGCTGGACCCGGGCAAGTCCATGGACGCGGTCTTCGAGCTGAACCGGGCCAAGGACTTCTCCGAGTTCCGCAAGGCCGCCGCGCACTTCGAGGTGCCCTCGCAGAACCTGATCTACGCCGACACCAAGGGCCACATCGGCTACCAGGCCCCGGGCCGCATCCCGATCCGCGGCGAGGGCGCCGGGACGGGCGGCAACGGCACGGGGAGCACCAACGGCACGGGGGGTACGAACGGGGCCGGTGGCACGAACGGCACGGGTGGCGCGAACGGCACCGGTGGCCTCAACGGCACGGGCGGTACGAACGGCAGCAGCGGCCTCAACGGCACCGGCGGCACCAGCGGCCTCAACGGCACCACTGGGGCCAACGGGACCGGCGGCCTGCCCAACGCCAACACCGCGACCGACACCACCGTCAGGCAGGGCACGCTCACCGTCCCCTCCGACGGCACCTATCCCGTCCCCGGCTGGGACAAGCGCTACCAGTGGAAGGACTACATCCCGCAGTCCGAGCTCCCCTGGGAGCTGGACCCGGCGCGCGGCTACATCGTCACCGCCAACCAGGCCGTCATCGACCAGGACAAGTACCCCTACCTGCTGACCAAGGACTGGGGCTACGGCGCCCGCAGCCAGCGGATCAACGACCTCATCCAGTCGAAGATCAAGGACGGCGGCAAGATCTCGACGGACGACATGGCGTCCATGCAGCTCGACAACAGCAGTGAGATCGCCAAGCTGCTGACCCCGTACCTGCTGAAGATCGACATCAAGGACCCCTACGTCCGCGAGGCGCAGCGCCTCCTGGAGGGCTGGGACTACACCCAGGAGCCCGACTCCGCCGCCGCGGCCTACTTCAACGGCGTCTGGCGCAACACCCTCAAGCTCGCCTTCGGCAACAAGATGCCCAAGGAGCTGCGCGTCGAGGGCCAGTGCCTGGCCGTCCGCCCGGCGAACGACTCCGGCCCGGTGGACGACCGGAACAAGCTGGTCCGCGAGTGCGGCGAGCGGGCCCCCGACTCCGCGGAGCCCAACGGCGGCGACCGCTGGTTCGAGGTCGTGCGGAAGATCCTGAAGGACCCGAAGAACGAGTGGTGGACCACCGAGGACCGGCCCGGCCGCCCCGGCGACAAGAACCGCGACCAGCTCCTGGCACACGCCATGAAGGACGCCCGCTACGAGCTGACCAGCAAGCTGGGCAAGAACATCGACACCTGGAGCTGGGGCCGCCTGCACCAGATGTACCTGAAGAACCAGACGCTGGGTAAGGAGGGCCCCGGCATCCTCCAGGGCCTGTTCAACCGCGGCCCGTGGAACCTCGGCGGCGGCGAGGCGGCCGTGGACGCCACCGGCTGGAACGCGGCCGGCGGCTACCAGGTCACCTGGGTCCCCTCCATGCGGATGGTCGTCAACCTCGCCGACCTGGACAAGTCCCGGTGGATCAACCTCACGGGCGCGTCGGGCCACGCCTACAGCGCGCACTACGACGACCAGACGGACAAGTGGGCCAAGGGCGAACTGCTGCCGTGGTCCTTCAGTCAGAAGGCCGTCAAGGCCGCCGGAAAGGACACGCTGACGCTGTCGCCGTGATCCCCGCACACGCCGGATGGTGACGGGCCCGCATCTCCTGGGAACGGGAGGTGCGGGCCCGTTGGCGTGTGTTCTGGGGGTGGGCCTGTTGTGGTGCGTCCTGAGGGAGGGCGCCCGTCGGCGTGCGTCTCTTCAGGGCGGGCGCGTTGGCGCGTGTCTCTTCAGGGCGGGCCCATTGGCGTGCGTCCTGAGGGTGCGCGGATCCGGTGGCGTGCGCCTTGAGGAGGCCCGGTTCCGTCGGCGTACGTCCTGGCGACGCGCGGGCCCGTCGGCGTACGAAGACGCGTCACGCCTCAGGGAACGACGCGACGACGGCGTCCGCCCCTATCCCTCGACCTCCTCCACGCCCCCGAACCTCCGCACCCCCGACGGCGTCACCGCCGCCCGCACCGGGCGGTCGTGCGGTTCGGCCGGGACCTCGTCCACCACCTCGTCGTCGTACAGCAGCACCACCAGCGCCGGACGGGCTTCCGCGGCCTCCAGACGGGCCAGGACGCGGTCGTAGGAACCGCCGCCGCGCCCCAGCCGCAGGCCGCGCCGGTCGACCGCCAGGCCGGGCAGCAGCACCGCGTCCGCCCCGGTGACGGCCGCGCGGCCCAGCCGGGGCCCGGAGGGCTCCAGCAGGCCGCGGCCGGCCCGTACCAGCGCGTCGGGGCCCTCGTAGGCGGCCCAGTCCAGGTCGTTGTCGGGGCGCAGGACGGGCAGCAGGACGCGCGTCCCTGTGGCGCGCAGGCGCTCCAACAGGGTCCGCGTCGAGGGCTCGCGCCCTATGGACACGTAGGCCGCGACCGTCCGCGCGCCCGCCAGGTCCGGCAGCGCGGTCGCCCGCGTGGCCAGCGCCTCGCCCGCCGCCGCCACCTCGTCACCGGTCAGCGCGGCCCGCGCGGCCAGCAGCCGGCGCCGCAGCGCGCTCTTGCCGGCGTCCGGTGCGGTGACCGGGATTCCCGGCATCCGTGCGCCCGACTGTCCGTGGTCGTCCATCTGGTTGGCACTCCTGATCCCCGCGGACCGTTTCCTGATCGTCGAAGGTCCCGCGTTCGATGCCCGGAAGGGGCGGTTATGGTTTCCGGCATGACTCACTCGCGTACTCGGATCAGCAAGGCTGTCATCCCGGCAGCCGGCCTGGGCACCCGCTTCCTGCCGGCCACCAAAGCCACGCCCAAGGAGATGCTGCCGGTCGTCGACAAGCCCGCCATCCAGTACGTGGTGGAGGAGGCGGTCACGGCCGGCCTCTCCGATGTCCTCATGATCACCGGTCGGAACAAGCGGCCCCTGGAAGACCACTTCGACCGCAACTACGAGCTGGAGCAGGCGCTCGTCCTCAAGGGGGACGAGGAGCGGCTGGCGAAGGTCCAGGAGTCCAGCGACCTGGCCACCATGCACTACGTCCGCCAGGGCGACCCCAAGGGCCTGGGCCACGCCGTCCTGTGCGCCGCGCCGCACGTCGGCGACCAGCCGTTCGCCGTCCTGCTCGGCGACGACCTGATCGACCCCCGCGACCCGCTGCTCCAGCGCATGGTCGAGGTGCAGGAGCAGTACGGCGGCTCCGTCATCGCCCTGATGGAGGTCGATCCGGCGCAGATCCACCTGTACGGCTGCGCCGCCGCCGCGCCGACCGGGGACGACGATGTCGTCCAGGTCTCCGACCTGGTGGAGAAGCCGGCCGCGACCGACGCGCCCAGCAACCTGGCCATCATCGGCCGCTACGTCCTGGACCCCGCCGTCTTCGACGTGCTGCGCAAGACCGAGCCCGGCCGGGGCGGCGAGATCCAGCTCACCGACGCCCTCCAGACGCTCGCCGCCGACCCCTCCCTCGGTGGCCCGGTGCACGGCGTGGTCTTCAAGGGGCGCCGCTATGACACCGGTGACCGTGGCGACTACCTCCGTGCCATTGTCAGACTGGCATGCGAACGTGAAGACCTGGGACCGGACTTCCGGGCCTGGCTGCGCAGTTACGTCAGCGAGGAGATGTAGGGCTTTGAGCGGCAGCACCGACCAGATCACCCACCAGGACCGCGTCTGGTCGGTGGCCGACCACCTCGACGACATCCTCTCCAAGGTCCACCCGCTGGAGCCCATCGACCTGCAACTGCCGGAGGCCCAGGGCTGCGTCCTGGTGGAGGACATCGCCGTCCCCGCCGCCCTGCCGCCGTTCGACAACAGCTCCATGGACGGGTACGCGGTCCGGATCGCCGACGTGGCCGACGCCACGGACACCTACCCGGCCGTCCTCACCGTCGTCGGGGACATCGCGGCGGGCAGCGGCGCCGCGCCCGCCGTCCGCCCCGGCGAGGCGGCCCGCATCATGACCGGCGCGCCGCTGCCGCCCGGCGCCGAGGCCGTCGTCCCGGTGGAGTGGACGGACGGCGGGACGGGCGCGGGCCCGGCCGCCGGGATGCTCGCCCACAGCGCCGCGCCGCAGGCCGCCGGCGGCGAGGTCCGGGTGTACCGCCCCGTGGCGGCCCGGCAGCACGTCCGGGCGCGCGGCAGCGACGTCCAGGCCGGCGAGCTGGCCCTGCGGGCGGGGACGGTGCTGGGCCCGGCGCAGATCGGGCTGCTGGCCGCGATCGGGCGGGGCACGGTCACGGTCCGCCCCCGGCCGCGCGTGGTCGTCCTGTCCACCGGCAGCGAGCTGGTCCAGCCCGCCGAGCCGCTCGGTCCGGGCCAGATCCACGACTCCAACAGCTTCATGCTCACCGCCGCCGCCCGGGAGGCCGGGGCCATCGCGTACCGGGTCGGCGCGGTGGCCGACGACGCGCTGTCCCTGCGCGCGACCCTGGAGGACCAGCTCATCCGCGCCGACCTCCTGGTGACCAGCGGCGGGGTCAGCGTCGGTGCCTACGACGTGGTCAAGGAGACGCTCGCCGACCTCTCCGCCGAGGACGGCACGGTTTCCTTCCGCAAACTGGCCATGCAGCCGGGCAAGCCGCAGGGCTTCGGCCTCATCGGCCCGGACCGCACGCCGCTCCTGGCGCTGCCCGGCAACCCGGTCAGTTCCTACGTCTCCTTCGAGCTCTTCGTCCGCCCCGCCATCCGCGCCCTGATGGGCCTGCCGGACGTCCACCGGCACACCACCCGCGCGGTGTGCGCGGACGCCGTCACCGGCTCCCCCGAGGGGAAGCGGCAGTTCCTGCGCGGCTTCCACGACCGGGACACCGGCGAGGTCACCCCGGTCGGCGGCGCCGGCTCCCACCTCATCAAGGCGCTCGCACACGCGAACGCGCTGATCGTCATCCCGGAGGACACCACCGAGGTCGCCGCGGGGGCCGAGGTGGACGTGGTGCTGCTGGGGTAGTACGGGACGGCGGGGGCTCCTGGGGACGTGGGCTCCTTGGGGGCTCGGGCTCCCGGGCCCTTGTGTGGTGGGGACGCGAACTCCCGGGGCCCTCGGGGGCTGGTCTGTCGTCGCCCTTCGGACGCCGCCTCATCGCCGCGGGCCGCTGCGGGTACCGTGTCGTGGCACAGACGGCAAGGTCCGGACGGAGAACGATGAGCAGCGGCCAGCAACACCTCACGCACCTCGACGCGGCCGGCGCGGCCCGCATGGTCGACGTGTCCGGCAAGGACGTCACCCACCGCACCGCGACGGCGAGCGGCCGGGTCCTGGTCTCGCCCGCGGTCGTCGCCCTGCTGCGGGGCGAGGGCCTGCCCAAGGGGGACGCCCTGGCCACCGCCCGCATCGCCGGGATCATGGGCGCCAAGCGCACCCCGGACCTCATTCCGCTGTGCCACCCCTTGGACGTCTCCGGCGTCACCGTGGACCTTTCCGTCGCCGACGACGCCGTCGAGATCCGCGCCACCGTGAAGACCACCGGCCGCACCGGCGTGGAGATGGAGGCCCTGACCGCCGTCTCCGTCGCCGCGCTGACCGTGGTGGACATGGTCAAGGCCGTCGACAAGGCGGCCGTCCTGACCGACATACGGGTCGAGGAGAAGACCGGCGGCAAGTCCGGCGACTGGAGCCGCGCGTGAGCGCCCCGCACGCTGACGCCCCTCGCGCCGACGGCCCCCGCGCCGAGGCCCCCCGCTTCGGCGCCCCCCGCGCCCTGGTCGTCACCGCCTCCAACCGGGCGGCGGCCGGTGTCTACCCCGACCGCGGCGGCCCGCTGATCGCCGAGGGCCTGGCCGCCCTGGGGTTCGCGGTGGACGGCCCCCGGGTCGTCCCGGACGGCGACCCCGTCGAGGCCGCCCTGCGCGAGGCGGTCCGGACCGGCTACGACGTCGTCCTCACCACCGGCGGCACGGGCATCTCGCCCACCGACCGCACCCCCGAGGCCACCCGCCGGGTCGTCGACTACGAGGTCCCCGGCATCCCCGAGGCGATCCGCGCCGCCGGGCGCGCGAAGGTGGCCACCGCCGCGCTGTCCCGGGGCCTGGCCGGGGTCGCGGGCCGCACGCTGATCGTCAACCTCCCCGGCTCGACCGGCGGCGTCCGCGACGGCTTGGCCGTCCTCGCCGACCTGCTGCCGCACGCCGTGGACCAGCTCCGGGGCGGCGACCACGCGCAGGCCCCGGCGTCCGGGCACACGTCCGGCCACGCCGCCGATGCGTCCGGCCACGCCGCCCCCGTGGACCGGGCCGCCGCGCACACCACCGGCTCCGAAGGCGGCCCGCCCGGCGCACCGCCCAATGAGGACGTGCCCGGTAAGGACGTGCCCCCCAGCCCCTCGGGGAGCCCCCGCTGAACGCCCCCTGGCCCGTCGTACTGGCGGACGGCGACACCGCCCTTCGCCCCATAAAGCTGCGCGACCAGCGGGCCTGGCGCGAGGTCAACCGCCGCAACCGCGACTGGCTGCGCCCGTGGGAGGCCACGATCCCGCCGCCCCCGCCGGGCGTCCCCGTCCCGCACCGCCCCACCTACCGCCAGATGGTCCGCCACCTGCGCGCCGAGGCGCACGCGGGCCGGATGCTCCCCTTCGTGGTGGAACACCGGGGACAGCTCTCCGGCCAGCTGACGGTCGCGGGCATCACCTGGGGCTCGATGTGTTCCGGCCATATCGGTTACTGGGTGGACGAGGCGGTGGCGGGCCGCGGCGTCATCCCGACCGCCGTCGCGCTCGCCGTCGACCACTGCTTCCGCACGGTCGGACTGCACCGCATCGAGGTGTGCATCCGCCCGGAGAACGGCCCCAGCCGCCGCGTCGTGGAGAAACTCGGCTTCCGCGAGGAGGGCCTGCGCCCCCGCTACCTGCACATCGACGGCGCCTGGCGCGACCACCTGGTGTACGCGCTGACCGCGGAGGAGGTCCCCGAGGGCCTGCTCAATCGCTGGCACCGGGAAAAGCCCAGCGCACCCCACAAATGAAATGTATGTTCGAAACGCGTTCGGAATCGTTCACGAATTGACCACATTCGCAGGCTACTGATCTCAACAATCACAAAAAAAGTTCGAGATATCAGCCAGATCGTGCGACACACCGGCCCAATTGGCGGATGGCCCCCGGCAAACCCCTCTACGGTGTGAGGCGTGAGCAGCAGCGGCCTCATCTACGCAGTCATCGTCGGGGCCTGGGCCGCCTACTTGGTGCCGATGTGGCTCCGCAGGCAGGACGAGCTCAACGAGGCCCGGCCGACGGAGCGCTTCAGCACCGCCATCCGCCTCCTGTCCGGACGGGCGGCGATGGAGCGCCGCTACGCCAAGGGGCAGACGCGCGCGGGCCGCGCCACCGACGATGCGGGCGTCACGACGGACCCGGACGCCACGGCCGACGCGGCCGACGTCCGGTCCTCCGGCACACCCGCCTCCGGCCCCGCGCCGGCCGTTCCCCTCGCGGACGGGGGTGAGGCGGTCTCCGGTCGCCTGGCGCCCGAGGAGGCGCCGGTCGAGCACTCTGCGGGAGGCGGCCTGGCCGGCCACTTGGCGGACGGTGGCCCGTCCGGGCGCGCTGCGGACGGTGGCCCGGTCGGACGCAACGCGGAAGGCGGCCCGACCGGCCCGTCCGACCGTTCCGCCGCCAAGCCCCGCCCGCCCGTCAGGCGCCCGGCCGCCGACCGCATCCGGCGCGCCAAGGTCCTGGCGCGCCGCCGCCGCACCATCACGGTCCTCTTCCTGGCCTTCACCCTCGGCACGATCGCCGCGGCCGTCGGCGGCATCGCCTTCCTGTGGGCCCCCGGCATCCCCGCCGTCCTCCTGAGCGCTTACATCGTCTACCTGCGCGCCCAGGAACGCCGCCGCTTCACCTTCGTCATGGACCAGCGCCAGGCCGAGGCCGCCGCCCAGCGGCTCCGCGAGAGCCGCACCCGCTCCCAGCCCGCGGACCCGGCCGCCCCGCCGACCGCCGAGCTCCCGCCCGAGCCCGCCGCCGACCCCGCCCCGGAGCCGGTACGGCCGCCCCGTCCCGCCCGCCCGGAGCCGTCCTCCCAGGCCGCCGGCCGCCGCGCGCTGGTCGAGCAGACCGACCACGCCGAGTGGGTCGACCAGCAGCGCGAACGGGAACGGGGCGGCGCCCCCGGCGCCGGCTGGGATCCGGTCCCCGTCCCGCTGCCCACCTACGTCACGGCCCCGGTCGCCCCGCGCGCCACCAGCCACATCGACCTCGACGCCGACGACGCCTGGAGCTCCGCCCGCTCCAGCCCCGCCGCCGACCCCACCCAGCAGCCCCGCGACCGCTCCACCACGGGCCGCCGCAACCGCGGACGCACACCTCTGTTCGACCAGTACGCCGACGAGGACCGCCCGCGCGCCGCCAACGAGTGACCCATCCCACGCTGACCAGCAGGGACGACGATTTTTGAGCACCGCTTCCGGGATGCTAGAGTTTCACTCGTCGCAAGGGCCTGTGGCGCAGCTGGTAGCGCACCTCGTTCGCAACGAGGGGGTCAGGGGTTCGAATCCCCTCAGGTCCACAGCCGACTGTTCTTGAGTTAGCTCGGGAGCGGTTGACGAGATCCCGTCCGATCGAAAGATCGGGCGGGATCTTCGTCGTTTCGGGGGGCATTCAATGCCTGTTCGGGGTGGTGGATGCTCGGGCGGGCCGTGGCATGGTCGGCGCGGGTGCGGCGATCCGTCGGCTTGATCGCGGTCTGAGGCGGGCCGGAGGCGGTCGGTCGTGGGGGTGAGGCGGTGGCCGAGTCGGCGTGGGGGGATCTGGAAGTTCTCCGGCGAGCAGCCGGTGTGGGCGCGATCCGCGGCGCAGGTACCTGTTGGCAGCCGAAGTTCGGTCGGGTGCTTCAGTGCGGTGAGCGCGTTCTCGCCCGTACGGACGGTCGTCCGACGAGGGCTCTGTCAGCGGCGCCGTGGATGATCAGGCGCATGACACCCGCCGCCTGCGGCTGTCCTCCGCCGCCCGACTGGCCACCGTCGGCCGCCCGCCGAAGCTGACGGCCGGACATGAAGCTTCGAGGCCGGCGGCGGCCTTCTTCGTGCCCGCTGCCGGGGTTGCCGACCCAACCTCCCATCAGGTTGGAAACAGCTCACGGTAACGTTTTTCGGGAATTCCGCCGGGAGAAGGGCGAAGGGCGACCGGCGGCCGAAATGCTCGGCCGGTTCTGTATTACGGTGCTGGAAATCGCAGGATCTCGTTGGGGGAGAAGCGTTGAGCGCGCGGATTTTGGTCGCTGAGGATGACGGGAAACAGTCTCGGCTGATCCGGATCTACCTGGAACGGGAGGGCAATGCGGTGCAGGTCGTGGCCGACGGTCGCGCCGCTTTGGAGAAGGCGCGGTCGATCCGGCCGGATCTGATCGTGCTTGACGTGATGCTGCCGTACGTCGACGGACTCGACGTGTGCCGCATCCTGAGAACCGAGCCGGGCACCGCCGACGTCCCCATCCTGCTGCTCACCGCCCGCACGACCGAGGAGGACATGCTCCTCGGGCTCGACCTCGGCGCGGACGACTACCTCACCAAGCCTTACAGCCCGCGCGAACTGACCGCGCGGGTACGGGCGCTGCTGCGGCGGGCCAGGAAGTCGGCGTCGGCAGGGACGACGCTGCTGCGGGTCGGCGAGTTGGAGCTGGACACCGCGCGGTTCGAGGCCCGGGTCGCGGGCCGCCCGGTGACGCTGACGGCGAAGGAGTTCTCCATCCTGGAGTCGCTGGCCCGCGAGCCCGGGCGGGTCTTCACCCGGGCACAGATCATCGAGCGGGTCTTCGGCTTCGACCAGGACGTGCTGGAGCGGACGGTCGACGCGCACGTGATGAACCTGCGGCGGAAGCTGGAGGCGCCGGGAAGCCCGAGGCTGCTGGAGACGGTGTACGGACGGGGTTACCGGCTCGCGGAGCGAACCTGAGCGGTTCCGGGGCGCCGCGCGCGGTTTCGGAGCCCGGGGAGAACGGTTTCGGCGTCCCGGGACGTGCACGGCTTCAGGGCGCCGGGACCTGAGTGGTTCAAAGGGGCGGGGCCGGGCGCGCGCCCAGGGTGATGGTGAACGTCGTGCCCACCCCGACGGTGCTCGCCACGTCGATGGTGCCCCGGTGGTCGGTCACGATCTGCCGGGCGATCGACAGGCCGAGGCCGCTGCCGCCTGTCGCCCGCCCCCGTGACGCGTCCGCCCGCCAGAAGCGGTCGAAGAGGTGCGGCAGGTGCTCCGCCGGTATCCCCTTGCCGGTGTCCCGCACCTCGACGACGGCCAGCTCGCCGTGCGGGACGAGGGCCAGGGTCACGCGCCCGCCGGACGGCGTGGCGCGCAGCGCGTTGCCGACGAGGTTGCCGACGACCTGGCGGAGCCGGTCCGCGTCGGCGGTCACGTACACCGGGTGCGGGGCCTCCACCTCCAGCGTCACGCCCGCCGCCCCGGCGTGGGCGCGGTACGCGGTGCGGGTGGATTCGAGGAGATCTCGCAGGTTGACCTCGGAGCGGTGGTACGTGAGCGCGCCGACCTCGGCGAGCGCGAGGTCATGGAGGTCGTCCACGATCCGCTGCTGGAGCAGCGCCTCCTCGTGGAGCGAGTCGAGCAGTTCGGGCGTCGGCTCGACGACCCCGTCCCGCAGGGCCTCCAGGTAGCCACGCAGGTTGGCGAGCGGAGTGCGCAGCTCGTGCGCGATGTCGCCGGTGAGACGGCGCTGGCGGTCCTCACCGGCCTGGATGGAGTCCGCCATGCGGTTGAACGCTCTGCCGAGGTGGGCGATCTCGTCCCGCCCGGTGACCGGAACGCGCCGTTCCAGATCCCCCTCGCCGAGCCCCTCGGCGGCGAGCGTCATGGCCCGCACGGGCCGCAGCACGGCCCGGCTCAGCAGCAGCGCCCCGAGGATCGCGGCGAGCGCGACCCCGACGGCTACGGCGATGGTGGGGGCGGCGGCGATCGTGGGCGGGGACTCGTCCTGGTATCCGAAGCGCACTTCGAGACGGGCCGGGGCGACGGAGGCGGTGCGCTCGTTGAAGACGCGTTGGAGGCAGGGGACGAGCGGCTGGTCGGCCTCGCACACCTTGACCGCGGCCAGATCCAGGGCTCGCTGAGGATCGCGGTCGGGCCGCGGCTCCACGCACTGGGCCGGACGGCTCTCGACGGTGACCACGGGGATGCCCGTGCGGTTGGTTCGGACCGTCGTCTCCGCCCCCGCCCGGGTCAGGCATGCCGCGTCGGCCGCCGCCGCACGGTATGCGGCGATCGCCACCGCGGTCAGCTTCTCGACCGTGCTCGGCATCAGGCCCCGGTCGAATCGCAGCACCGGGCGCGGGTCGACCACAATCGGGGGCTGACTGCCCGGCGGTCGCGGCTCGCGGCCCGCGAGGGTGTCGGAGTCGGCGAGCGGGACGCCGGTCTCCGTGGCGACCAGGACGCGCTGCCCGGTGTCCTTCGACAGCGCGCCGACCACCGGTGCGAAACCCTCCCAGGTGCCGTGCGCGAAGCCGTACGCGCGCAGCTCGCCGATGACCTGGGAGACCTCCTTCTGGCCGGCCGCGACGGCCTCCTGTACCTGTCGGTTGGCCTGCCGCAGGGTGAGCCAGGCGGTGGCGGCGGTGGCGGTCACGGCAATCAGCATCAGCACACCGAGCACCCGAAGCCGGAAGCTCATCGCGCCCCTCCCGTCACGGACTTCGGGACATGTGCGCTCACCAGGGCTCCTTCGATGGGGTTTCCCGAGTCGCGGGACAGCCGTCGGGCTGCGGGGAGGGTTCCACAGGGGTGTGGAATCGGTCAACGAACCTCAGGAGTGACGCATTTTCACTCGACTCACTCCAGGCCAATCACCCGAGGAAACTGGCCAGTCGGCGGCGGAATTATTTCTTCAGAATCACCGCCAGATGACCGTTGTCACGGCAGTCGCATTCGGATTGGTGCGATGGCCGCCGCATTTCCCCTGGGCGCCGTCAGGCGCCTGGGCACAGCGTCGACGAACGACATCAATGGGGGATTCATGATGAAGCTTCGACTCGCGGCAATTCTTCCCGCCGTCGCGATGGCCGCCCTGGCCGTCCCGATGGCCACCGCCACCCCGGCCGCCGCGCACGCCAACTGCGGCACCGGCGCCTCGGACAAGGACGGCGGTTCGTGGGGCAAGTGGGCCGACGGCGCGAACCAGCGCAGCGGCTCCAGCACCGGCTGCGGCATCAACGGCGTGGCCTACTCCACCCACAGGCTGGACTACCACTGCTACACGGTGGGCAACGACGGCTACAGCTGGACCTACCTGCGCAACGACTCGACCGGCGTCACCGGCTGGGTCCGTGACGACCTGCTGAGCAACGGTGGCAGCTACACCCCGTGCTGATGCCGCGCGAGCGCTGAGCACGTTGCGATAAGAGCACATCAGGGGCGGTCTCCCATGAGGCCGCCCCTGCCTCGTACGGAATGCCCGGCGACGGCTCGTACACGCGGTGCGGGTTGCGGCCCCGCCCCGAACGCTGTTCGGCTCATGTGCCGGACAGCGCCTCTGTCGGTGACAGCCGGCTCGCCCGGACGGCCGGGTACAGACCGGCGATCATGCCGATGAGCAGCGTCGAGCCGACGCCGGCCGCGCTCGCCCAGACGGGGACGACCGTCGGCCAGTCCCGGCTGAAGGCGTACCCGGCCGTGATCAGCGTTCCGAGCACGGTTCCGGCGAGGCCGCCGATCAGCGACAGCAGCAGGGACTCCGTCACGAACTGGGTGCGGATCTGGCCCTTCGTCGCCCCTAGGGCCCGGCGCAGACCGATCTCCGGCCGGCGTTCCAGGACCGAGATGACCATGGTGTTGCCGACGCCGACCCCGCCGACCAGGAGCGCGACGCCGCCGAGGCCGAGCAGCAGCCCGGTGAGTGCCGACCGGGTCGCCTCGCGGGCCGCGAGCGCGTCGGAGGGCCGGGAGATCCGCACCTCGCCGGGCTTGGCGGGATTGGCCGTGGCCGGGAGCACCGCCCGAACCGACGCGACCTGGCTGTCCTCCGCCCGGACGTAGATCGTCGACGGATGCCCGTCGAAGCGGAGGTACGTCCTGGCCGCGGGCCAGCCGACCAGCGCGGCGCTGTCGAGTTCCGGCGCGAGCGGCACCCGGTCCAGGACGCCCACCAGCGAGAACCATCGGCTGCCCAGCCAGACCCGGGTGCCCGGGGTGTACACGTCGAGCCGCTGGGCGGCGGTCGCGCCGAGCACGACGGCCGGGTACTCCTCCGTCGCGGAGTCCAGCCAGCGGCCCTTGCCGACGTGACCGCCGACGGCCGGGAGCAGGCCGGGGCCGGCCGCCAGGACGTCGAGGGAGCCGGTGCGGCCGACGGCGATGCGGTCGTTGCGGTAGACGTGCACCCCTGTCGACCCAGTGGCGGCGACCTGCTGCACGGGTGGGACCCGCCTGATCATCGCCACGGACTCCACGGGGAGCTTGGCCTCGGTGCCGTCGAGGGTCTCTCCCGGGGCGACCCGCAGCAGGTTCGTGCCCAGTGCGTCCAGCCGACGGTCCACCTCCGCCTGTCCGGAGCCCGAGATCCCGACCACCGCGATCATGGCGGCGACGCCGATGGCGATGCCGAGGGCGGACAGGAATACCCGCAGCGGGCGGGTCCGCAGGCCGGTTCCGCCGAGCCGGATGACGTCCGCGGGGCCGAGCCGGGCGGCGCGCAGACCGGCCCGCGGCTGGGCCGGTTCCCGGGCCCCGTCCGCCGGGAACCCGGGCGGCAGCGCCCGGATCCGGACGGTCTCGGGCTCCGCCTCCGGGCCGTCCTGCCGGGAGGAGCCGGTCGTGTGGTCCGTCACCGGGGCGCCCCGATCGTCGTGCTCCGCGCGGTGTCGGCGACCAGGCGGCCGTCACGCATTTCGATGCGGCGTGGCAGCCCGGCGGCGATCTCACGGTCGTGGGTGATGACGACGACGGTCGTGCCCGCGGCGTTCAGCTCGCGCAGCAGGGTCAGCACCGCCGCGCCCGACGCCGAGTCGAGGTTGCCGGTCGGCTCGTCCGCCAGCAGCACCGGCGGTTCGCCGACCACGGCGCGGGCCACGGCGACGCGCTGGCGCTCGCCGCCGGAGAGCTGATGCGGGAGGTGGTGGACGCGGTGGCTGAGCCCGACCCGTTCCAGGGCGGCCGACGCCTTGGCCCGGCGGCGGCGCATGGGCAGGCCCGCGTAGAGCAGTCCGTCCGCGACCGAGTCCAGTACGGGGACGCCCACGGCCAGGTGGAACTGCTGGAAGACGAAGCCGATCCGGGTGGCCCGCAGGGCGGAGACCTCCCGGTCCGACAGGCTCGCGACGTCGTGGCCGTCGACGAGGACCCGGCCCGAGGACGGCCGGTCGAGACTGCCCATGAGGTTGAGCATGCTCGACTTGCCCGAGCCGGAGGGGCCGACGATCGCGACCAGTTCGCCCCGCCCGATGCGCAGGCTCACGTTCCGCACGGCGGCCACGCCGCCCGGATAGGTCTTGGAGACCGCGTCGAACTCCACAACCGTCGTCGCGTCGCTCACTCGGGGATCCTCACCTTCATGCCCTCGCGGACCGCGGCGCCACTGACCTCGACGTTGCCGTCTGCGAACAGCCCGGTCCGCACGGCGACGAATCGGCCGTCCGCGGTCTCCAGGCCGTGCCCGCCCTCGGCGAGGGCGACGAGCGCGGAGACGGGGACGGTCAGCACGTTCCTGACCTCCTTGCCCACGTACTCGACCGTGACGGGTCCGCTCTCCAACCGGCCGACGGCCCTCTGGTCCTCGATGGTGACGGTCACGGGGATCGTGGCGGGCCGGGCCGTCCCGCCGCCCTCGCCTCCGCCCCCCTCGGGCGCGGTCGCCTGCTTGCCGATCGCCGCCACCCTGCCCTGTACGCGGTTTCCGTTGGGCAGCCTGACCGTGACGCGTGCGTCACGCACGGCCCAAGCGGACTCTGCCGCGGAGGCGTTGACGGTCACCTTGCGAGTGGTTCCGGTGTAGGTGAGGGTGTTCTCCCCGACGGTGGAGCCGAGCCGAGTGCCGGGCTGACCGATCCGTACCTTGCCCGCGGAGTAGATGACGTCGCCCACGTCGACCGTGCCGGTCTGGGCCACACCGAGCGACTTCTGCCAACGCTTGACGGCGGCGGCCGTGAGGTTCGTGAACTTCTCGTCCACGGTGAAGCCGGTGTAGCCCAGGGCGGCGAGGTTCGTCTCGAACTGCATGACGTCCATGCCCTTCAGCTCGCGCGGCGCCCGGGGGGAGCCGGGGCCCCTATCGGTTCCGGCTCCCCCTGGCGCCGCCGACTTGGAGGGGGTCGGGGACGTGCCGGCCCCTCCTGCGTCTTTCTGCTGCTGCTCGTCCGGGTTCCGCTCGTCCGGACCCTGCTCGTTCTCCTGGGCCGTCAGCCCCAGGGACCGGTACATCGGCAGGCTCCCGTACATCAGGATCACCGGCCGGTCGTCGACCCGGAGCAGCTCGTCGCCGCGCTCGACCGTGGTGCCCGTCTCGGGCAGCCAGGTCACGGTTCCCTGTGCCTTCACGGGCAGCGGAAGCTCCGTTCCGTAACCCAACTGGCCTTCCAGCGACGTGCGTTCGCTCAGCGTCGCCCGGGTCACCGAGACGACGGAGCCGGATCGCGGCGGGGCGCTCGGATCTCCGTCATCCCCGCCGCCGAGTCCGAGCGCGCCGACCACGGCGACCGCCGCCACCACGACGACGGCGGAGGCGATCAGCGCCGTACGCCGACCCCGCCGGCCGCGCGGGGGCGTGGGCGTCCTTCGGGGCTCGTCATCGATGTGCGTCACCGTCTCGGTCATCGTCAGCCCTTGCCCGCCGGCGGGTTGGTCGGATCGCCGATGATGGGGGCGCAGACGCGCATCGCCCGCTGCGCACCGGCCGAACTCTGATCCCACTCCGGTTCACCGGAGTTGCTGCCGCCGCCGTAGCCGTCGGGGCCCGGGTCGGGGAAGTCCTGGGCGCCGTTCTTCTGCATGCACTCGGCGTATTCGCGCTTGGTCTTGATCTGCTCGGGGGTGAGCTTGGGCCGGTTGGCCGCCTCGACGCTCTCGGGGACGGCGGGCTTCTTCGCGGAGCACTTCTTCGACGCACCGACGAACTTGGGGTCCTTCTTGAGGGCGAGACCCTGCCCGGAGAGGTCGACCTGCCCGGTCTCGTCCGGGTCGGGGACGTCGATGCCGTTGTCGCGCATGCACTTCACCCACTCGCGCTGGCCCTTCACGTACACGGCCAGTTCGTCCTCTGCGCCACCCCCGTTCGCCTTCTCCGAGGCGGACTTGTCGGCACCGCCCGCCGAGGGGACCTTCGCACCGCCGTCATCACCGCCGCAGCCGGTCAGCGCGAAGGCCAGAACCGATGCCATCGCGGCCAGTAACACCCGCTTCGTCCTCATGGGCTCTCCCACTCCTCCTGTCCCGCTCGGCCGCAGATGCGGCAGACAGGGCGACGGTAGGCCGGAAACCATGAAGAACTTTTGAAGAACCTGTCACGCGATCATGTGGCCCTTCAGCGCTTCGGGCCGGGAAGGGGGGCGATCCGCTGTCGCTTCGGTCCTGGTGTGGGGCCTGCCGACCTGCTGGCGCGGCAATTGGCGGACGGGGGTCACAAAAAGCCTCAACCGTACGACCGGCCACGCTGTGCCCGGATCTTTGCGTTGAGGGTGGTGTTCGGGGCGGTGTCCGCATGTGGATGGCGCGAGGAATGGGGTCGCACCGAGATGTGGCGGTGGTCCGTGGCATGGGCGGCATGCCGCGTCGCCTGCGACCGGGTGGGCGGGCGTCGGGTGTGCGCGTTCTGCAACCGTGTTCCGCGTTCTTCAACGGCGTGGAGGAATTCCCTCGCGGGCCGGAGGGGCGAGTGGCTCACTCGTCCAGCGATGACGGCCAGGGGTAGCCGTACGCTTCGGCGCACTCGCGATAGCCGCCGCAGACGACAGCGTTCTCCAGGGGGTGTGGGCGATGGACGGCGGCGAGGATGCGGTCGGCCTGGACCTCCGGGCTCTCCGCGGTCACTCCGAACCCCTTCATCAACTGGATGAAAGGATGCGCGCTCTCACGAGGAACGTGCAGAGAGACCAAGACCTGTTCGGGGTCTGAGTCCCATACCGAGACCCAGAACGGATCGCTGTCCCACGCGGCGAGGGGGTTCGGCAGGACGAACAACTTCTCATGCACCAAGTCCGCGACGTCCCATGCCCGCGAAGGCCGCTCTGCCAGAGCCACGGCTCCCCCTCATTCGTTCCCGTGTGGTTCGGTCCGCACAGTCCCCGACATACACGAGCCGTGGGCATGAGCACGATCACCGCAGCCTACTGGGCCGTTACGGCGATGTTCATCCGGGATGTCACTGGCTTATCGCTTTTGCGCCTCGTCAGTCGAAATACACGATCAGGTGGACGCCCTCGCCGCCGAAGCGTCCGGACAGGGCCTGGGTCTTCATGACGGCGAAGACGTGTTTTCGGCCGGTCTCCGGTCCTGTGGCGTCTCGTCGGTGAATTCCCGGTATTCCAGCTGTACGGAGCCCGCCGTCCATGTCTCGAAGGGTGCGTCGACCGGGCTTTTGCCCACCGGAGGGGTGCCCAGTTGGTCCACGCCATCTGGTGACCAGTTGGATGGGGCGGCATACCGGTCGGTGTGGGGGCGGGGCTTCGGTTGGTGGGGCCCCGCTGGGGATGGGCGAAGGGTGGCGGGCATGGGTGAGTCTTGGGGCGCGTTCTTCGGCGGGGTGGAGCCTCGGTGGGTCGAGGTGGGTGAGCATCCGGGGTGGGATGCGGCGTTGGCGCTGGTCAACCGGGATGTGGGGGTGACGCTGCCGGAGGAGGAGCCGTTGCGGCTGGTGGCTCTGCCGGGGTACGAGGAGGGGGCTCCGGAGAGCGTTTATGTGGCGTTGGCCAATGGTGAGTGGCACGGGAACGCCTTGGAGCCTGGGGCCGAGGAGGAGCCTCGGTCCGCGCTGGCGGCGGTCGCGGAGGCGGCGCAGGACACCGTGACCGAGCGGTTGTGGCGGGCGTGGCCGGTGTGTGACGAGCATCGGCTCGGGACGCATGTGAGGGAGGAGGACGGGCGTGTGGTGTGGTGGTGCGCCGGGGAGCGGCGGGCGGGGCCGGGGCATGTGGTGGCGGGGGTGGGGGAGCTGACGGGGGTTGGGGGCGCCGGTGGAAGGCGGGCGCGGCGGAAGCGGCGTAAGAGGTAGGGGTGCCTTTTTGCGGCGGTAGCCGGTGTTTGGGGCGCGTGGGGCGCGTAGGGCGAGTGGGGCGTGTCGGCGCGCGGGCGTCCTCGGCTTCGGGCTTGTGGGGAGTGTCCGAGGTGGGGGAAAGGTCAGGGGAAACCCCGATGACCAGAGTGATCGGGGCTGGGACGATTTTTTTCGAAGAAGTTGTCGGGGGATGTCGAGTGGGCGGGCTCTGTTCCGACTGAGGGGTGAGCGGGGCGCCGGAGGGGTGTCCTGCGAGACGGGACGGAAGGGTTCTCGATGAAGTTTCTGATGATGATCTACGGCAACCAGGAGAAGTGGGAGTCCTTCCCGGCCGAGGAGTGGCCCGAGGCCATCGCCCGGCAGGACGCGTTCAACGCCAAGTACCGGGAGAGCGGGGAGCTGCTGGGTGCCTACGGCCTCGGGGACGCGGTGACCGCGCGGCTGGTGAGCCGTAAGGACGGGGCGCCGGTGGTGACGGACGGGCCGTACCTGGAGACCAAGGAGTACATGGCCAGCTTCTACCTGCTGGACTGCGAGAACGAGGAGCGGGCGCGGGAGATCGCCGCGGACATGCCGAACGCCGACCGGGAGCCGGTCGAGCTGTGGCCGATCCTGCACGAGGCGCCGGGTTCGGCGTGAGTGAGTGCGGCGTGAGCGAGTTCGGCATGAGCGAGTCGCTGGTGGGTGCTCGTGCCGGGTTCCCGGGGGAGGGCACGCCACCGGGTGCCCGTGCCTCGTCTCTTGTGCCGGGGACGCCGGGTGCCGGGGTCGCCGCGCCGCCAAACGCCCCCGTCGAGGACCTGCTGCGCGAGCTGGCGCCGCAGGTCCTCGGCGTGCTCGTGCGGCGCTACGGGCAGTTCGAGGCGTGTGAGGACGCGGTGCAGGAGGCGCTGCTCGCCGCCGCGTCGCGCTGGCCGGGCGAGGGCAGGCCGGAGAACCCGCGTGCCTGGCTCGTCACCGTGGCCGCCCGCAGGCTGGTGGACCAGGTGCGGGCCGAGCAGGCGCGGCGGCACCGGGAGGAGCGGGCCGCCCTGGCCACCCCGCAGGCGGAACTGGTCGGGCCGGCCGCCGACGCGCGGCCGGACGCGGACCGGGACGACTCCCTGACGCTGTTCTTCCTGTGCTGCCACCCCGCGCTGTCCGGCCCGAGCCGCGTCGCGCTGACGCTGCGCGCGGTCGGCGGGCTGACCACCGCGCAGATAGCCGCCGCGTTCCTCGTCCCGGAGGCGACCATGGCGCAGCGGATCAGCCGCGCCAAGCAGAGCATCCGGGCGGCCGGGGCGACCTTCCGTATGCCGGAGGGTGAGGAGCGGTCCGAGAGGCTGGCCGCTGTCCTGCACGTGCTGTACCTGGTCTTCAACGAGGGGTACACGGCCACGGACGGTGCCGAGTTGACCGTGCCGATGCTGTCGGAGGAGGCCATTCGGCTCGTCCGTATGCTGCATCGTCTGCTGCCCGACGACGGCGAGGTGGCCGGGTTGCTGGCGTTGATGCTGCTCACCGACGCGCGTCGCCCGGCGCGCACCGGCCCCGGCGGTGATCTGGTGCCGCTGGACGAGCAGGACCGGGGGAGGTGGGATCGCGGCCTCATCGAGGAGGGCGTCGGGCTGCTCGGCCGGTTCCTGCCGAGGGGGAAGGTGGGGCCGTACCAGTTGCAGGCCGCCATCGCCGCCGTGCACGCCGAGGCCGGGCGCGCGGACGATACCGACTGGCCGCAGATTCTTGCCCTGTACGACCTGCTGGAACAGGTCGAGCCGAGCCCGGTGGTCGCCCTCAACCGCGCGGTCGCCGTCGCCATGGTGCACGGTCCGGCGGTCGCGCTGGACCTGCTCGCCGAGCTGGAGGCGGACCGGCGAATGGCGCGCCACCACCGGCTACACGCGGCGCGGGCGCACTTCCTGGAGATGGCCGGGGAGTACGAGCGCGCGGCCGATGCCTATCGGGAGGCCGCGAGGCGGGCGATGAGTGTGCCGGAGCGGCGGTATCTGACGGGGCGGGTGGTGCGGCTGGGGGAGGGGTGAAGTCGGGTGCCGGCAGGGGGGCGGCGTGTGAGGTTGATTGCGCGGAGGCGTGGAATCCGTTCGCGAGCATCCGGCCGTGAGAAGATTTTTCGGCCGTGTGTGCGAGTGGCGCCAAGTGTGCGAGTGATGCGCCGTGAGTGCGAGTGACGATCGTGGAGGCCGATGATGTTCGCGATATCCCTGGGTGACGACGGTGCCGAGCTGCGTCCGCTCGAACCGTGGCAGGCCGAGGAGTTCTGGGCCCACATGGAACGGGGACGCGAGTTCATCGGGCGGTACATCGGGCTGGCCGACAGGGTGGCGGACGTGGAGGGGGCCCGTTCCTACCTCCGGACGTACGCGGAGAAGGCCGCCGCCGACGCCGGACGGATCTACGGCATCTGGACGGACGGCAAGCTGGTCGGCGGCGTGCTCTTCCGGACCATGGACGTCGAGCAGGGCGTCGCCGAGGCGGGCTGCTGGCTGGAGCCGGCGGCGGTGGGCAAGGGCCTGGTGACTCGCGCCGCGCGCGTGATCATCGACTGGGCCGTCGAAGAGCGGGGCATCCACCGCGTGGAGTGGCGGGCCTCGGCGGCCAACGAGTCCAGCATCGCCGTGGCGCGGCGGCTGGGGATGACGAAGGACGGCGTGCTGCGCGAGAGCTTCCTGTACCGGGGGACGCGGCACGACATCGAGATCTGGTCGGTGCTGGCGCCGGAGTGGCGGGCGGGCAAGCAGGCGGCCTGACGCCTCCGGGCGGAGCGGCCCTGACCAGCGGTGTGACCTGCGCCGCGTCCGGCTTGACGGAAATGCGCCGGATCTATTGGATCAGTGCGGGTCGTTCCGCAGGGCCGGGCCGAACCGTTCAATGGCGCGCCTTCGGCCCGTAAGCGGCGGGCCGTGACCGCCCGGACGCCGCACGCGGCGGCATCCGGGGTACCCGGGAAGGCGCGGCCACCGCGCACACCGTCCGCCGTACCACCCCGCAGCCGCCCCGCTGCCCGAGGAACCACCATGTCCCACACACCACCGGCCGCCGCCGACGCCCCCTGGACCCGGCAGTTGGAGGTGCTGAGCTGCCCGCTGTGCGGCGAACGGCTCACCCTGGCGGACCGGGCGCTGCGCTGCCCCGCCCGGCACGCGTTCGACGTCGCCAAACAGGGCTACGTCGGGCTGCTGACGGGGAACATGCGGGCCGGCAGCGCTGACACCGCCGCCATGGTCCAGGCCCGGACGGACTTCCTGGAAGGCGGCCACTACGCACCGCTGGCCCGGACGCTGGCCGAGGTGGCGTCGGGGGCCTGCCCGCCGGACGGGAACGTGCTGGACGCGGGGACCGGTACGGGGTACTACCTCGCCGCCGTGCTGGACGCCCTCCCGCAAGCCGCCGGGCTCGGGCTGGACGTCTCCAAGTTCGCCCTGCGACGGGCCGCCCGCGCCCACACCCGCGCCTGCGCCGCCACCTGGGATCTCTGGCAGCCGCTGCCCGTCCGCACCGGGTCGGTGGACCTGGTGCTGAACGTCTTCGCGCCCCGGAACGGCGCCGAGTTCCGGCGGGTGCTGCGCCCCGGCGGCGCGCTGGTGGTGGCCACCCCGGCCGCCGCGCACCTGAAGGAACTGCGGGACGCGCTGGGCCTGGGCATGTTGTCCGTCGACGCGGCCAAGGACGAGCGGCTGCACCGGACGCTGGACGAGCACTTCCGGCGCGAGCGGGCCGAGGCGTGCGCGTACGAGGTCGAGCTGGGGGCGGAGGACGTGGTGAACGTGGTGGGCATGGGGCCGTCGGCGCACCATGTGGATGGAGAGGAGCTCCGGCGGCGGGTGGACGCGCTGGGGCTTCCTTTGCGGGTGGGGGTGTCGTTTTTGGTGTCGGTTTATCGGCCGAGGTGAGGTCGGGCCGAGGTGAGGCCGGGACGGCCATGACGTGACAGCGGTCCCGCCGTTTGGCGGGGACCGCATGATTTTCGGGGTGCCGGTGGGGTCAGGCGTGCAGTTCTCCGGACCGTACGGCGGTGACGAAGGACGCCCATGCGCGGGGGGCGAAGAGGAGTGCCGGGCCGTGGGGGGTTTTGGAGTCGCGGACGGGGATGGCGCCGGTGACGTATGTGTCCAGCACCTCGACACAGGTGCCTGCATCGGAAGCGCTGTAGGACGACGTGCGCCAGCCACCCAGTAAGGCAGCGTCCGGGATGGTGTGCTCAGTCATTGGTGTCCGAAGTCCTTTGCTGTCGAACTCAGGAGGACGAGCGACTCCTTCAGCGGCAGCGCGTCGCTCAGCGCCAGAGCGTAGGCGTCCCGAAGCTGGTCGACAACGCTCGGTGTGTCATGGACCGTTCCGGTGAGCACGCCCTCGGAGTAGGCGATGGGCGGTTGGTCTTCGAAACGCATGAGGGACAACGTGCTTTGCAGCAACGGATGGTGGCCAACGCTGAACGGCAGTACGTGCACACGAACACGTCCGGATTGGCCGAGGTCGGCAAGGTGCGTCAGCTGCTCGGCCATGATGCCCGGCCCACCGATGGGGCGACGCAGAATGGCTTCATCGAGGAGCGCGCATACTACAGGCATCTTTGGGTCGGCGAGGACCTTTGACCGCCCGAGGCGTGTGACAACTGCTCTGTCACATTCTTTTTCACTCCGAGGAGGGAACGCGGAGCCCAGCACCGCACGCGCGTACCTTTCTGTCTGCAAAATGCCAGGGACAAAGGACAGCGCGAATTCGTGAATGGCGATCGCCTGTTGTTCGAGGTTCCGCGCCGTTTCGAAGTAGTCGGCGACCACGACACCGTCATCTGGCAGGAAGCTGCTCAGCACATCCCCGGTGTTCAGGACCTTGTCCAGGCGTCGAGCGTCTTCTTTGGACGGAAGTCGGCGACCCGCCTCGATGTGCGCGATGTGCGAACGGGACATGCGTGCCGCGTCCGCCAATTCCTGTTGTGTCATTCCGGCGGCCTCTCGCTGGGCTCTGAGCCAACTGCCGTAGGTCGTACTCATTGTCGACTCCCGTGTGACGAAGGCTTTGTCACATGCTGACCCCTGGCGAGCGTAGCGAGCGGCGTCTCAATCTGTGAGTGGAGCGCTACACAACGCGGTTGGCGGGATTTCGAGCTGCCGACGTGTAGACCGGCCGGGTGGTTGGTCGTGTGGCGAGGACCCTTGTGGCCTGCGAGGACGGGTCGGGGGTGCGGTAATCGACCAACGGAGTTGACGACGTGCTGGATTGGTTCGCTCGTATTTTCGGCCCGCTGTTGTGGCTGTTGTGGCCGCCTTTGGGGCGGCATCGTTCGTTCGGTACGGAATTCCGTCTGCTGACGGTGACCGAGCCCAATGCGCCGGAGTTCCCGGAGCCGTCCGGTTCCCATTGGGCACCTCCGTACCGGGGCGAGGACAGCCCACTCGTCCGCCCGTACTTCGTCGCTTACGAGAAACAGGACGCGGCGCGACGGGCGCAGTGGCTTGCCGCGTACGGGTTCGTAGCCGAGCCGGGCACGGAGGTGTTCGTATGAACGGGCAGCCGATGTCCGAGGGCTTGCGGTTGCTCCCGTGGTGCGGGACGGATGACAAGCCCTGCTATCTCCTGGGGGAGGGGTCCGGGTACGTGTCGCGCGTCGCCGATCACATCGAGCACGTACAGCTCGATATGGCCGACGAACTCCTCGATCACGCGGGAGACATGATCGTCGACTCGGGCGTCACCTCCGATCAGCTCCGCTACCTCGCGGTCTGTCTCGCCGAGGCGTTGCGGGACGTGCGGCGGATCGCCGAGAGCAGGGGAGCGCGGCTTACCGCGATTCGTTTGGGGTCGGAGGCCGTGCCTCCCACCCCGCACGGCCGGGAGGAATGACGGTCACGCGGTCGGCTCTCAGTGCTGTGCCGTGCTATCCGGGCTGACGCTCACCGAGACCGGCGCGCTGGGACCGGGCTGGGTGGGGGACTCCAGCCATCCCGGGATCGGCTCGTCAGGTGAAGCGAACGTCCACCAGACGTACAGCGCCACCGCGGTCAGAAGGACGGCGACCACGACGAGGCATGACAGTGCTGATCTGCGGTTCTTCACGCCGGGTTCTCGTTCCGTCGGGTTCCGTCATGGCTATGCGGCCAGGCTAGAGGGCGCCCCACCCAGGGCACCCCACCCCCAGGGCACCCCACCCCCAGGCGCGCGGCCTACCCCGGCAGCATCGCCCGCCGTCCCGGCGCCGCCGAGGACTGCATGGTCATCCCGCCGTCCACGACGAGGAGTTGCCCGGTGAGGTAGCGGGACTCGTCGGAGGCGAGGAAGACCATGGTGTGGCCGATGTCGTCTGGGGTGCCCAGGTAGGGGAGGGCGTTGCCCTGCTTCAGGGCTTCGATGACGTCGGTGGGGAGGTTGTTCGCCAGGGCGGGGGTCATGACGGCGCCGGGGGCGATGGCGTTGCAGCGCACGTTCTGGGGGCCGTACTGGGTGGCGATCGACTTCGTGAGGCTGACCACCGCGGCTTTGACGGCTCCGTAGGAGGTTTGCAGGACGTCCCCGACGAGGGCGGCCACGGAGGCGGTGTTGATGATGGAACCGCCGCCGGCGCGGATCATGTGGGGTATGGCGTGCCGGGTGCCCAGGAGGGTGCTGCGCACGTTGAGGGTGACGGCCCGGTCGAACTCGTCCAGGTCCATGCGGAGCAGGTCGAGGTCCGTGCGCGGATTGGTGCCGCCGACGTGGTTGCAGAGGATGTGCAAGGCGCCGAACTCGTCGGTGGCCGCGTTGATCATGTCGGCGATCGAGCCCTCGTCGGTGACGTCCACGGTGACGGGGAGCGCCCGGCCGCCCGCCGCCTCGATGAGCGCGGCGGTCTCCTCAGCGGCTGGGGAGTTGTGGTCGGCGACGACGACGCGGGCGCCTTCCCGGCTCATCAGTTGGGCGGCGGACCGTCCGATGCCGCTGCCCGCGCCGGTGATGACGGCGACCTTGTCTTTGAGGCGTGCCATGTCGGTGTCCTTCGGTGCGTTCGTGGGGGATTCAGGGGGGTGTTCAGTGGTGTTCGGTGGCGGGCCGGGAGGCTTCGGGGGAGGAGGGGCCGGCGTTCGACTGCGCGGCGGTGCGGGGTACGCGCGGGATGACGAGGGTGAGGAGGATGCCGACGACCGCGGCGAGCAGCGCGACGACGTAGGTCATGCGGAAGCCGTGTTCGGTCGGCACCTCGACGGGGCCGAGCCGCGTGGTCATGTTCGCCAGGATGGCGGCCATCACCGCGCTGGAGGTGGAGGTGCCGATGGAGCGCATGAGCGCGTTGACGCCGTTCGCGGAGGCCGTCTCCGTCACGGGGACGGCGCCCGTGATCAGGGCGGGCATCGCGGCGTAGGCGATGCCGACACCACCGCTGACGACCATCGAAGTGACGACGATCTGCCACAGCTCGGACATCATCATCAGCCCCACGCCGTAGCCGGCGCCGATGACCGCGACGCCGATCAGGAGCGTGGCGCGGGCGCCGTGCCGGGCGGTGATGCGGGCGGAGACGGGGGACAGGGCCATCATCACCAGGCCGCCCGGCGCGAGGGCGAGGCCCGCCGCGAGGGTGGACTGACCGAGGCCGTAACCGGTGGCCTCCGGCGACTGGAGGAGCTGCGGCAGGGTCAGCGACATCGCGTACATGGCGAAGCCGACCAGGATGGAGGCCAGGTTGGTGAACAGGACGGGGCGGCGCACGGTGACCCGGAGGTCCACCAGCGGGTGGACCGTGCGCGTCTCGTAGGCCGCCCAGAGCACCAGGACGACGACGCCGCCCGCGAGCAGTCCGAGGGTGGTGCCGCTCGTCCAGCCCCAGTCGCCGCCCTTGGTGATCGGCAGCAGCAGGGCCACCAGGCCGGCGGCGAGGCCGATCGCGCCGGGGAAGTCGAACCGGCCGGGTGCCCGGCTGGGGGACGCGGGCAGCGCGGCGGCCATCAGCACCAGGCAGAGCAGTCCCAGTCCGGCGGCGAGCCAGAACAGGACGTGCCAGTGGGCGTACTGGACGATGGCGGCGGAGAGCGGCAGGCCGATGGCGCCGCCGACCCCCAGGCTCGCGCTGACCAGGGACACGGCGCCGCCGACGCGCTCGGTGGGCAACGCGTCGCGCAGGACGCTGATGCCGACCGGGATCACACCGGTGGCCAGCCCTTGCAGCACCCGTCCGATGATCACCGGGACCAGCGTTTCGGACACGGCGCACAGTACGGAGCCCGCGACCAGGGCGACGAGGCTGCCGATCAGGACTCCGCGCTTGCCGTACATGTCGCCGAGGCGCCCGGAGATGGGGGTGACCACGGCCGCCGCGAGGAGCGTTGCGGTGATCACCCAGGAGGCGTCGGACGGTTCGGCGCTCAGCAGCCGCGGCAGCATCGGGATGATCGGGACGACGAGCGTCTGCATGAGCGAGACCACGACGCCGCTCAGCGCGATCACGGCGGTGATCGTTCCCGGTCTCGCCGTGCGGGGGGATGTGGCTGGCAAGGGGGCTCCTTGAACGGGGGCGGGTCGGCCGGGGGTGGATCGGCCGGGGTGGGGGTGTGAAGTCGAGCGGGTGCCGAGCGGGTGCTTCGGGAGGGGCGGTGGCGCGGCACTCCATGGCCACCATGGATGAGATGTGCACGATACACATGGTGTGCATCGTGCACAATCGTTGGCGGGTCCGTGCCCGGGTGGGCGTGCGTGATGATGAGAGGGAACCGACGGTGGAAGAGGACGAAGGACATGAGCGAGCACGAGCGCCGGCTGAGCGATCTGGAGCGGGAGCTGACCTTGCTGTCCCGGCATTTCGTCGCCGCGCGCGGCCCCCGTATCGGTCAGAGCCTGGAACGCTCGGCCTACGTCCTGCTCACCCGGCTGGAGGTCGGTGAACCGCTCACCCTCAAGGAACTGGCGCACACCTTCCAGGTCGACGTCTCCACCATCAACCGCCAGGTCAGCGCCATGCTCCGGAACGGTCTGGTGGAGCGCATCCCCGATCCGGACGGGGGCATGGCCCGCAAGTTCCGCCCCACCGCCCTCGGCCTGGAACGCCTGGAGGCCGATCGCGCCATCAGCCGCGCCGGGACCACGCGCCTCATCAAGGCGACGGGGTGGACGGAGGAGCGCACCGAGCAGTTCGTCGGCCTGCTGGTCGAGCTGAATCAGAGCATCGAGCAGTTGGAGGGGCTGACGTGGTCCCGTACGGGGCGGGGGGAGACGCCCGGAGCGGCGGGCTGATCTCGCGGTACGGGTGGGGGCGGTTGGGGGCTGGTTACCCCGGGGCGATTCGGGCTGATTTGGGGCCGGGGTCTCTAGGCTGACCTGGCCTTTTTGGCTTGTCAGAGGCTTCGAGGTGGTCCGGGGCCTTTGGCCCAGCCCACGCCCTGTGGGCTGGCCCGTCCCTCACTCGGCCCCCACCCGCCCCGTGCTCTCCCGCACCACCAGCCGTGGCAGTTCCGCCTGTACCTGGCGGGTCGGGGCGCCGTCCAGGAGGGCGAGGAGTTCTTCGGCGGCGAGGCGGCCGAAGCGGGGGGTGTCGCGGGCCAGGGAGGTCAGGCGGGGGTGGGTGACGCGGCAGAGGGCGGAGTCGTCCCAGGCGACGAGGGAGAGGGCGGCGGGGACGGGGACGCCGCGTTCGGCGGCCACGGAGGCGCCGGCCACGGCCATGACGTCGTTGTCGTAGATGATCGCGGTGGGCGGGGCGGTCGCGTCGAGGAGACGGCGGGTGGCTGCGGCGCCTTCGGTGTCGGAGTAGTCGGTGGGGACGGAGCGGACCTGGGCGGGGTCCAGGCCGAGGCGGTCGGCCTCGGTACGAAGGGCGCGTACGCGGCGTTCGGTGTGGGCGAGGCCGGGCAGGCCCGCGATGTGGACGATGCGGCGGTGTCCGAGCGCGTACAGGTGGTCGACGATGGAGCGCATCGCGGCGGCGTCGTCGGCCCAGACGGTGGAGAGCCAGGGGGGCGCGGCGGCGTCGGGGTCTTCTGCGTCCTCCGCGCCTTCACGGGCTTCGTCGGCGGACGGGCCTTCTGTTTCCGGGCCCTCGGGCGGGCCTTCCGTTCCAGGCCCTCCGGTGGGGTCGGCGGCAACCGGTTCCGCGCTCAGGGCGCCGATGACGACGGCCGGGAGGCCGAGGGTGGTGAGGAGGGTGGGGCGGGGGTCTTCGGTGCGGGGGTCGACGACGAGGACGCCGTCCACCCGGCGTTCGGCCCACCAGCGGCGGTAGGTCGCGCACTCGGTGGCGAGGTCTTCGACCACCTGGAAGAGCAGGGCGGTGTGGTGGGTGGAGAGGGCTTCCTGGATGCCGGAGACCAGTTGGAGGAAGAAGGATTCGACGCCGAGGGTGCGGGCGGGGCGGGCCAGGACGAGTCCGACGCAGCCGGCGCGTTCGCCGGACAGGGCGCGGGCGGCGCTGTTGGGCTGCCAGCCCAGTTCGGCGGCGACCTGGTGGACGCGGGCCCGGGTGCCCTCCGAGACGCCCGTCCGGCCGTTGAGGGCGAAGGAGACGGCGGAGGGGGAGACGCCGGCGCGTTCGGCGATGTCCTTCATGGTGGGGCGGCGGCGTGGGGGTGGGGGCTGCTGTCGTGGGGTGGGGGCGGGGCGGCCCTGCTGGGTGGGGATGGGCCGGGCCCGGGGCGGGTCCGTCGCGGTGGTGTCGGGGCGGCCCTCCGGGGTGGGCGCCGGACGCGCAGGGGGTGTCGGAGTCGGGGGCGTCGGGGCGGGGCGCTGCCTGGGGTTCTGCAAGGGCCGGGTCTCCTCGTACGGGTGGCGGGGAACGCGGCGCGGGTGGTGGCCAGTTGCCCCGGAAATCCGCATGCTAAACCGCATTAGTGGAGTTGGTTGCGCCTTTGCTGGGGAGGGTCGGGAGTTCGCCGGGGTGGGGCTTCCGCGCTCCCTCGTTATCGAATCGAGATGTGTGGTGCCGGGTCGTTCGGCTTTAGCGCATTAGCCCAGGTGACGGGGCATTGCGGGTGGGTTTTCTCGTGGCTTGGGGGCGCGGGGGAACGGGGTTGGGAAACCCGTACGAAGGTTTTCTGGGCGCAAGTGCATTGACGGTGTAACGGCGTTACGACAACGCTGGCGTCGCCGCCCCCGCAGCGCGGTCGGCGCGTACACCCCCGTGCGCCGACCGCGCTGTACGACGTATTTCCCCTGTCCTGTGGCCAGTTGCTCCCCACCCGTCGTTTCCGTGTGTTCCTGCCGTTGTTCCTGCCGAAGGGGCCCCGCATGACGCGCAAGAAGCTGACCCGGCTCTCCCTCGCCACCGCCGTCGTGGGCGCCCTGTTATCGGCCACCGCGGCGTGCGGGATCAGCGGGACGGAGGACGCCGCCGAGAGCGGCCGGCAACCGGAGAGGACCGGCGAGGTGGCCGGGGAGATCTCCTTCCGCACGCTGCAGCTCAAGCCGATGTTCACGGCGTACGTGCGGGGCGTCATCGACGCGTTCGAGAAGAAGTACCCGAAGGTGACGGTGAAGTGGGAGGACGTGCCGGGCGAGGGCTACAACGAGAAGCTGGTCGCCGACGCGCAGGCGGGGGCGCTGCCCGACGTGGTGAACCTCAACACCGACTCGTTCCAACTGCTCGGTGACCGGGGGATGCTGGCGGACGTCGCCCGGCTCGATCCCGAGGTGGCCACGCAGTACGTGCCGGGGGCCTGGGAGCAGTACAAGCTGCCGGGTAAGGGAGACGGTGTCTACGCGTACCCCTGGTACGTCACCCCCGAGATCCTGACGTACAACACGGAGCTGTTCGCGAGGGCCGGGCTCGACCCGGACCGGCCGCCCACGACGGTGGAACGGTTCTTCGACTACGCGGAGCGGATCGCCGAGCGGTCCGGTGGCGCGTACTACGCCTTCATGGCCGACCCCAAGGGGCGGCTGCCCGGCGACTGGCAGAAGATGGGCGTCCCGCTGCTCAACGCCGAGAAGGACGCATTCACCTTCGACACCCCCAAGGCCGCCGAGTGGGTGGCGCGGATGAAGGAGCTGTACGACAAGGGCGCGATGCCCAAGGAGTCGCTGACCAAGGCCGACGATCTCGCGCAGCTCTACGGGGCGGGGAAGCTGGTGTTCGGGCCGGGTTCGCCGGGCGTCATCAAGGACGTGCGGCGCAACGCCCCGGACGCGTACCGGAAGACCCGGGTCGAGAAGGCGATCACCGGGACGCTCGGGCACATCGGGATCTACACGCAGTCGCTGGGCGTGCGGAAGGACACGAAGTTCCCGGACGCGGCAGCGGAGTTCGCGAAGTGGGTGACCAACGGGCCCAACCAGGTGGCGTTCGCCAAGCGGGTGACGATCTACCCGTCCCATGCGAAGGGGCTGCGTGACCCGTACTTCTCGGACCGGGGTGACGGCAAGGACCCGGAGACGGTGGCGCGGGCCGTGGGCGCGGAGGAGCTGAAGACCGCGCGGCTGGACGCCAACACGCCCGTGGAGTGGACCACGCAGATCGGGGACGCGGTGGTCCGGGAGGTCCAGAAGGCCATCAAGGGCGAGCAGGACGCCCGGACGGCGGTGCGCGCCGCCCAGGAGGCGGCGAACGAGATCCTGGCCCGGCAGCGGAAGCGGTGAGGGCGTCGTCATGTCGTCGTCGTTGCCTGGAAGTGCGGTGGGCGTCAGGCCGGTGACGGCCGAAGGGGACGCGTCGGGGGCGCCGGAGGACGCCGTACGGATGTCGCCGCACGTCCGTAGGAGTGGCCGGAGGACGGATCGCGAGACCGGGTTTCCGCATCGGCGCTGGTGGGCGCCGTATCTGTTCCTGCTGCCGGGTTTGGTGATGGTGGCGCTGTTCAGCCTGTGGCCGTTCGTGAACACCGTGGTGCTGTCGCTGACGGACGCCCGGATTTTGACCGGCGGCCGGTTCGTGGGGCTCGACAACTACGGGCGGGCGCTGGGCGACCCCGACTTCTGGGCGGCGGCCCGCAACAGTGTGCTGTACCTGGTGGTCGTCGTGCCGTGCCTGGTCGTGCTGCCGCTGGCGCTGGCGGTGCTCGTACAGAAGAAGATCCCCGGGATCGGGTTCTTCCGGTCCGCGTTCTACACGCCGGTGATCGCGTCGGCGGTGGTCGTGGGGCTGATCTGGCAGTGGGTGCTGCGCAGTGACGGACTGGTCAACACGGTCTTCGAGAAGCTCGGTGTGCTGTCCGGGCCGGTGCCGTTCCTGACGGACTCCACGCTGCTGCTGGTCTCCGCGATGATCGTCACCATCTGGAAGGGCCTGGGGTACTACATGGTCTTCTACCTGGCCGCCCTGGGGAACGTTCCCTCGTCGCTGTACGAGGCCGCGGCGCTGGACGGGGCGGGGGCGGTGCGGCGGTTCGTCAGCATCACCGTGCCCTCGGTGAAGCCGATGATGCTGCTGGTGGGGACGCTGTCGGCGATCTCCGCGCTGCGGGTGTTCACGGAGATCTACATCCTGGGCGGCGAGAGCGGGGGGCCGGGCGGTGGGGCGCGCACGCTGCCGTTCCTGATCCGGCAGGTGGGGCTCGGGTTCGCGGGGGAGACCGGGTATGCCGCCGCGGTGTCGCTGCTGCTGTTCCTGCTGACGCTGGTGTTCAGCCTGGTGGGGCATCGGCTGACGAGGGGGGATGAGCGGTGAGCGGGACCGGCTTGCGTGCCTCCGCGTCCGTTCGCCGAGCGAAGGACGGATGGGGGCGCGGGCGGGGGCGCGGGCGGGTGGTCGCCGGGCTGGCCGGGCGGTACCTGACGTTGTGCCTGGTGCTGGTGGTGATGCTCGGGCCGATCGTGTGGCAGTTCCTGACGTCGATCAAGGGGCGCGGCGAGAACGTCTACGCGGGCCTGCTGCCGTCCGCGCCGACGCTGGACAACTTCGCGCGGGTCGCCGAGTCCTTCCCGCTGCTCCAGTACGTCGGGAACACGCTGGTCGTGGCGGTGCTGGCGGTCGGCTCGAACTGCGTGTTCGCGGCGATGGGCGGGTACGCGCTGTCGCGGGCGGGGTGGCCGGGGCGCCGGGTGGTGTTCACGGTCCTGGTGGCGACGCTGATGTTCCCGTTCGAATCCGTGATGATCTCGATGTTCCTCACGGTGCGGTCGATGGGGCTGGTGGACACGCTCGTCGGCGTGTGGCTGCCGGGCGCGGTCTCCGTCCTCAACTTGATGATCATGCGGGCGGCGTTCCTGGCCGTGCCCCGGGAGATCGAGGAGGCGGCCGTCCTGGACGGCGCCAACGAGTGGCAGCGCTTCACCCGGGTGTTCGTCCCGGCGGCGCGCGGGGCGCTCGCGGTGGTCTGCCTGACGAGCTTCATGGGCGCCTGGGACGACTTCCTGTGGCCGCTGATCGTGCTCACCAACAGCGAGCACTACACCCTGCAACTCGGCCTGAAGACGCTGGCCGGCGCCACCACCGTCAACGACCAGCGGATCGTCGCGGCGGGGGCGATGGCGGCGCTGCTGCCGATGATGGCGCTGTTCTTCGCGCTTCAGCGGTTCTTCTTCAAGGGGGTGGGGGAGGGGGCGATCAAGACGTGAGGGGAGGGGAGGGGCGGTGCGCAGGGGGGCCGGTTCGCCGGGTGCGGTTCCTCATAGGAGGGCCGCCTTTTCGTCCCGTGAGGCCCGCCCTTCCGCTGCGTGCGGCCCGCGTCTTTCGCTCTGTACGACCTGCTCCTTCGCTCCACACGGCACCTCCCTTCGCTTCGTACGGCACATCCCGACGAGACCGATCAGGAGCCCGCGCCACTATGACGACGTCCTCCGGACCGCACGCCGCCTCGCCCGCCCCGCCCGCGTCCCTCACCGACCCGGACGCGGTGCCGCGGCTGGGCGCCAACTACACGCCCAGCCGCGGCTGGTTCCACCACTGGCTGGACTTCGACCTGGACGACGTGCGCCGGGACTTCGACTCGCTGGCGGAACTCGGGCTCGACCACCTGCGGGTCTTCGCCCTCTGGCCGGTCTTCCAGCCCAACCGTTCCCTCGTCCGGCCGCGTGCCGTCGAGCAACTGGGCCGGCTCGTGGACGCGGCGGCCGAGCGCGGGCTCGGCGTGGCGGTGGACGCGCTCCAAGGGCACCTGTCCAGCTTCGACTTCGTCCCGGCGTGGCTGCGGACGTGGCACCGGCGGAACCTGTTCACCGACCCGGAGGCCATCGAGGGACAGGCCCGCTACCTGGGCGAGCTGGCCGGAGCCCTCGCAGACCGGCCCAACTTCCTCGGTATGACGCTCGGCAACGAGGTGAACCAGTTCTCCGGCGCCCCGCATCCCGACCCGGACCGGTGCACCCCCAAGGAGGCCGGGGACTGGCTGACGCGGTTGCTTGAGGTGTGCGAGCGGGCCGCGCCCGGCCGGACGCACACGCACAGCGAGTACGACGCGGTGTGGTTCCGGGACGATCACCCCTTCACGCCCGCGCACGCCGCCCGCCTCGGACCCGTCACCACCATCCACGCGTGGGTCTTCAACGGCACCGCGCAGCGCCACGGCCGCACCGGCGCCGCCACCGTCCACCACGCCGAATACCTCGTCGAGCTCTCCAAGGCGTGGGCCCGCGACCCGCGCCGCCCGGTCTGGCTCCAGGAAGTCGGCGCCCCGGCCCCGCTGATCCCCGCCGAGCACGCCGCCGAGTTCACCGAGGCGACCATCGACAATGCCCTGACCTGCGAAGGGCTCACCGCGATCACGTGGTGGTGCTCGCACGATGTCTCCCGCGAGCTGGCCGACTTCCCGGAGCTGGAGTACGGGCTCGGGCTGCTCACCGCCGAGCGGGAGGTCAAGCCGGCGGGGAGGGCGATGGCGCGTGCGGCGGAGCGGCTGCGTGCCGAGCGGGCGGGGGCTCATCGAACTCGTACTGATCATGGGCGTACCGATCCGCCGCGGCCCCTCCGGCGCCGTACCGCGCTCGTTCTGGACGCGGGGGACGAGGAGACCGCGCCGCGGCGCTCGGTCTGCGCCCCGGGCGGCGCCTTCTTCGAGGCGTGGGCCCGGCTGGCGGCGGGCGGCACGCGGGCGGCGGTGGTGCTGGAGCGGTACGCGGACGACGCGGAGCACCTGGCCGGACGGGGGATCGAGGAGGTGGTGCGGCCCAGCGACGTGACGTGAGCGCCGTCGGTGAGCCCGTCCCGTCCAGTTCCCCCAACCCCTTCCGTCCCCGGCTTTCCCACCTCGTCCCAGCGATTCCCATTCCCATCCGCCGCGATCCCGCCCTTCCCGCGCCAGTCGTCCCCGTCCCCGTCCGCTCGTCCCCGCGCGTCCCAGCCTGTCCCCGCCCGTCCCCGTCCGCTCGTCCCCGCCCGTCCCCACGCGTCCCACCCTGTCCCCGCCCGTCCCCGTTCGACCGACCCCGAGGAGCCCCATGTCCCCCGCTCAGCAGCGCCCCGGCGTCTCCCGCCGGGCCGTCGTCGCCCAGGCCGCCGCCACCGCGGCCGTCCTCCCGCTGGCCTCGGCCGGGATCGCCCGCGCCGACGCGCAGGACAGCCACGACAGACAGGCGCCCGGAGAGACATCGGAGAAGGCCCCCACGCCCTCCCTCCAGCCCTACGCCTCGTACTGGTTCCCCGAGACGTTCCCCGAGGGACGCGAGCCCGATCCGGGCGCCGTATGGCGCAGCCTGAAGACCTGGCGTCCCCAGGACGACCCCGACCTCCCGTACAACACGGCCACCGTGCCGCTCGCCGCGCGCTTCACGCCCGTCCCGGCCAACGGCACCGCCCGCGCGGACCAGGCGCGGATCTCGGCGCTGGTCTCCTTCGCGGGCACCGCCGCCAACCCCTCCCAGGGCGCCCCCAAGGCGGACTACTACGCCCTCACCCAATGGGCCTACCTCGACGAACTCGTCTTCTGGGGCGGCTCCTCCGGCGAGGGCATCATCCTCGCCCCCAACGCGCCCGTCGTGGACGCGGCGCACCGCAACGGCGTCCGCGTCCTGGGGAACGTCTTCCTGCCGCCGACCGCGTACGGCGGCGATCTGAAGTGGACGCGGGAGCTGGTCCAGAAGGACGCCCGGGGCCGCTTCCCGATCGCCGACAAGATGATCCAGGTGGCCCGTACGTACGGGTTCGACGGCTGGTTCCTGAACGCGGAGACCAGCGGCGGGGACGCGGCGCTGGCGCGGCAGTTCGCGGACTTCGTGGCGGCGCTGCGGCAGGGCGCGCCGGAGCTGCGGATCACCTGGTACGACTCGATGACCGCGGACGGCTGGGTGAACTGGCAGGGCGCGCTCAACGACCGGAACGCGCTGTTCTTCCAGCGGGGCACCGAGAAGCAGGCCGACACCTTCTTCGTCGACTTCCGGTGGAGCGCGTCCCGGCTGGCGTCGTCGGCCGCCTACGCCCGGCGGCTGGGCCGTTCGCCCTACGAGCTGTGGGCGGGCCTGGACGTGGAGGCCAACGGGTGGGGCACGCGGGTCGACTGGGACGCGTTCGTGCCGGACGGCCGGGACCACGTCGTCTCGTACGGGCTGTACCGGCCCGAGTGGACGCGGCGGAACGGGGAGGCACCGGGGGCGTTCCACGCCCGCGACGACCAGTTCTGGGGCGGCGCGAACACCGATCCGGCCGCGCCCGCCGGGCCCGGCTCCTGGCGCCCGGCGGCCCGGCAGGTCGCCGACCGGTCCACCGTCACGTCCGTCCCGTTCGCCTCCGCCTTCAACACCGGTCACGGGACGGGGTGGTACGAGGACGGCGTACGGACCGGCGAGGGGGAATGGCAGCACCTGGCGCTCCAGGACCGGCTGCCGGGCCGCCGGTGGTCGGTGCGGACGGGGACGGCGGGAGCGCCGCGCCCCCGGGTCGGGTTCGACTTCGCGGACGCGTGGCGGGGCGGGAGCAGCCTGCTGGTGGAGGGGGAGATGGGGCGGGCGGCGGGTTCCGCGCAGGACGCCGCGGCCGGTCCCGTGACCCTCGACCTCTTCCAGACCCGCCTGCCGCTCGGCCCGGAGACCGTCGCCGAACTCGTCCACCGCGTGGACCCGGGCTCCCCGCCCGTCACCGTCGAACTCGCCGTCGCCCTGGCCGAACCGGCGAAGGCCAGTGCCGCGCCCGCCTACCGCCACCTCACGGCCCGCACCGTGCGGGCGGCGGACGGCTGGGCGAAGACCGTCGTGCGACTCGGCCCGCTCGCGGGTGGCGGAGGCCGGGCCGCCACCGTCCACGGGCTCGGCGTCCGGCTGGTCGCCCCGGAAGGCGGGACCGCCCGCTGGCGGCTCGGCTCGCTGGCCGTCCGCGAGGGCGCGGCCGAGGAGCAGGCGCCCGCCGCGCCGAGCACCCTGAAGGTTGCCGCCTCGCGCGTCACCGGGGACGGCGTGGCCGAGCTCCGCCTCACCTGGCAGCCCCCGGCCCGGCGGGCGGGCGCCGCCCTACGCCACTACGAGGTGCACCAGGTCCTGCCGGGCGGCGGGCGGCGTTTCCTCGGCGGTACGTGCGGCACGGCGCTGTACGTACCGGGGCTGCGCCGGACGGCCGGGGAGGCGTCCACGCGGCTGGAGGTCCGGGCCGTGGGCGAGCTCTACACGGCTTCGGTGCCGGCGGCGGCCGTGTTCGGGTGGTGATTTCCGGCAATGCACCTGTAAGCAGACGCCGCGTGTCCGGTGACGACGGTGACGGGCCCGGGCACCCGGTGGCCACCCCGTTCCCGTCCCCATTCCCGTCCCTGGCCTCGTCCCCGTCCCCGTCCCCGTCCCCGTCCTCGTCCCGGCCCCCGTCCCCGTCCCCGTCCTCGTCCCGGCCCCCGTCCCCGTCCTCGTCCCGGCCCCCGTCCCCGTCCTCGTCCCGGCCCCCGTCCCCGTCTCCGTCCCCGTCCCGACGCCGATAACCCGAGCGAGCCCCCCGCCGACTCCGACCGCCGACTCCGACCGCCGACGTCGACCGCCGGCTTCGACCGCCGACGTCGACCGCCGACTCCGACCGCCGACGTCGACCGCTGGCTTCGACCGCCGACATCGACCGCCGACTCCGACCACCCACTTCGACCACCGAGGCCCCGCCACCGAGCCACCCCCCTACACACCCCCCGGAGCAGCCCCCATGCACGACGACCGCAGCATCGTCGAACACCGCCTACGCCGCACCCTCCGCGAACGCGTCCGCCCCGCCGTCCGCGCCCGCTCCGTCCCGCTCTCCGTCGAACGCTGGGACGCGCCCGGCGAACCCGTCCCCGTCGCCGAGGGCCTGGCCGCCCCCTACCGCCCCGCCAAGCAGGACGAGGCGTGGGGACCGGCCTGGGGCACCACCTGGTTCCGGGTGACCGGGCAGGTGCCGGCCGAGTGGGCGGGCCGGACCGTCGAGGCCGTGCTCGACCTGGGGTTCGACCGCAAGATGCCCGGCTTCCAGTGCGAGGGCCTGGTCTACCGGGCGGACGGCGGCACCGTAAAGGCGCTCAAGGCGCTCAACCCGTACAACGACTGGGTGCGGATCACCGACGGCGCGCGGGGCGGCGAGGAGGTGGAACTCTTCGTCGAGGCGGCGGCCAACCCGATCATCACCGACCACGCGCCCACCTACGAGGGCGACCGGCTCACCGCGAGCGACCGCCCGCTGTACCGGCTGGAGCGCATGGACCTGGCCGTCTTCGAGACGGAGGTGTGGGAACTCGTCCAGGACCTGGAGGTGCTGGAGGCCCTGATGGCGGAGCTGGCCGTCACCGACGCCCGCCGCCACACCGTCCTGCGGGCCGTCGAGAGAGCTCTCGACGCGCTGGACGTGACGGACGTCCCCGGGACCGCCGCGCGCGCCCGCGCCTGCCTGACGGACGTGCTCGCCGCGCCCGCGCACCACTCCGCGCACCGGCTCAGCGCGGTCGGGCACGCGCACATCGACTCGGCCTGGCTGTGGCCGCTGCGCGAGACGGTGCGCAAGGTGGCGCGGACGGCGTCCAACGTGACCGGGCTGATGGACGACCACCCGGAGTTCGTCTTCGCCATGTCGCAGGCGCAGCAGCTCGCCTGGATCAAGGAGCACCGGCCCGAGGTGTACGCGCGGGTCAAGGAGAAGGTGGCGGCCGGGCAGTTCGTGCCGGTCGGCGGGATGTGGGTGGAGTCGGACACCAACATGGTCGGCGGGGAGGCGATGGCCCGGCAGTTCGTCTACGGGAAACGTTTCTTCCTGGACGAGTTCGGGATCGAGACGAAGGAGGTGTGGCTGCCGGACTCCTTCGGGTACACGGCCGCGCTGCCGCAGATCGTCCGGCTGTCGGGCTCCCGGTGGTTCCTGACGCAGAAGATCTCCTGGAGCCAGACGAACAAGTTCCCGCACCACACCTTCTGGTGGGAGGGCATCGACGGCACCCGCGTCTTCACCCACTTCCCGCCCGTGGACACCTACAACTCCGACCTCGGCGGCGCCCAGCTCGCCCACGCGGCCCGCAACTACCAGGAGAAGGGCCGCGGATCCTGCTCCCTGGTGCCCTTCGGCTGGGGCGACGGGGGCGGCGGGCCGACCCGCGAGATGCTGGCCCGCGCCGCGCGGCTGCGGGACCTGGAGGGTTCGCCGCGGGTCGCGATCGAGCGGCCGTCGGCCTTCTTCGAGAAGGCGCACGCGGAGTACGAGGACGCGCCGGTGTGGGTCGGCGAGCTCTACTTGGAGCTGCACCGCGGCACGTACACCTCGCAGGCCAAGACCAAGCAGGGCAACCGGCACAGCGAGTCGCTGCTGCGGGAGGCCGAGCTGTGGGCGGCCACCGCCGCCGTCCGCGTCCCCGGGTACGCGTATCCGTACGAAGAACTGGAGCGGCTGTGGAAAACGGTGCTGCTCCACCAGTTCCACGACATCCTCCCCGGCACGTCCATCGCCTGGGTGCACCGCGAGGCCCGCGAGACCTACGCCCGGGTGCGGACGGAACTGACGGCGATCATCGAGGCGGCGCAGCGGGCGCTGGCGGGGGAGGGGGACCGCGAGCTGGTCTTCAACGGGGCTCCGCACGCCCGGCGCGGTGTTCCGGCGGGGGGCGCGGAGGTGGTCCCGGCGCACTCGGAGAGCACTCCGGTCACGGTCACCGAGCGCCCGGCCGGCGGCTGGTCGCTGGACAACGGCCGACTGTGGGTGGAGATCGACGGCCGCGGACTGGTGGTCTCCGCGTACGACATCGAGGCGGGCCGGGAAGCCCTCGCCCCCGGCGCGGCGGGCAACCTCCTCCAGACCCACCCGGACCTGCCGAACATGTGGGACGCCTGGGACATCGACGCCTTCTACCGCCACAACGTCACCGACCTGACGGACGTGAGCGAGCTGTCCCTCACCGCGTCGGGTGGCGAGGAGGGCCAGGTGCGGGTGACCCGCTCCTTCGGCGCCTCGTCCGTCACCCAGACGCTGACGCTGCGGGCCGGGTCGAAGACCCTGGACATCGACACCGACGTGGACTGGCGGGAGTCCGAGACGTTGCTGAAGGCCGCGTTCCCGCTGGACGTGAAGGCGGAACGGTCTGCGGCCGAGACGCAGTTCGGCCACGTGTACCGCGCCACGCACACCAACACCTCGTGGGAGTCCGCCAAGTTCGAGATCTGCGCGCACCGCTGGATCCAGGTCGAGGAACCGGGCTGGGGCGTCGCGGTGGTCAACGACTCCACGTACGGGCACGACGTCACCCGCGACATCCGCCCGGACGGCGGCCAGACCACCACCGTCCGCCTCTCCCTCCTGCGCGCCCCCCGCTACCCGGACCCGGAGACCGACCAGGGCCACCACCACCTGCGCTACGCGCTCGTCCCCGGCGCGGGGGTGGGCGACGCGGTTCGCGAGGGCTACCGGATCAACCTCCCGGAACGCACGGTGCGCGGCGCGGGCGAACCGGTCGCCCCGCTGGTGACCGTCGACAACGACGCGGTGGTCGTGGCCGCCGTCAAACTCGCCGACGACCGCAGCGGCGACGTGGTCGTGCGCCTCTACGAGTCCCGGGGCGGCCGGGCGACGGCCACGCTGGGGGTCTCGTTCCCGGTGGCGACGGCGGTGGAGACGGATCTGCTGGAGCGGGGGTGGGGGGAGACCGGGGAGGAGCAGCACGGAGCGGAGGCGCCCCTCCCGCTGCCTGGTGTGTCGGGTGGGAAGGCTTACGGGCCGGCTGTTGGTGGTGTGTCGGGTGGGGAGGCTTACGGGCCGACCGTCGGTGGTGTGCCTGCTGGCGAGCCGTACGCGTCCGCTGCCGGTGGCGTGTTCGGTGGTGAGGCGTACGGGCCGCAGGAGACGGCAGGGGCGAACGGGGCCACCGGGGTGAATGCTTCGCGGCTCCGTCCTTCCGCCGCCGTGGTGTACGACGCCACGATGGGCGGACAGGTGCGACTGTCCCTTCGCCCCTTCCAAATCGTCACCGTCCGGCTCTCCGCGGCGGCCGGCGGGTAAGAGACCGGGTGCGGGCGGCGCGGCTCCCCTCCATCTCCGCGCCGCCCGCACCCTTCGGGCGCCCTTCGCGCCGCGCGCACCCTTGGGGCTACCTCCGCATCGCCCGCACTCTTGGGGCTACCTCTGCGCCGCCCGCACTCTTGGGGCTACCTCCGTGCCGCCCGCGCCCTTGGGGCTACGGGTGCGGCCTATAGGGTGCTCGGCCCCCCGTCACCAGCCCTCAGCCGTTCGACCGCCTTCACCGCCTCCCCCGCGCCGTCCTCCGCCGCCATGCGGCGGGCGGCGTCGGCGGCCCGTTCGCGCAGGCCCGGGTCCCTCACGGCCCGGCCGATCGCCTCGGCGAGGCGGGCCCCGGCGCCCGCGGAGGTCAGCTCCCGGAAGGGCAGCGGCGCGGTCGCGGCGCCCAGCGCCGCCAGCCTGCCGGCCCAGAACGGCTGATCCGCCAGAACCGGCACCGGGACGGCGGGCACCCCCGCCCGCAGCCCCGCCGCCGCGGTGCCCGCCCCGGCGTGGTGCACCACCGCGGCCATCCGGGGAAAGAGCAGGGCGTGCGGCACCTCGCCGATCGTCAGGATGTCGTCCCCGGCGTCCGGCCCGGCCAGCCCCGCCCAGCCGGATTGCAGCACCCCGCGCACCCCGGCCCGCCGCAGCGCCCGCACCACCACCTCGGCCACCTGCTCCCCGCGCCCGGCCGCCATGCTGCCGAAGCCGACGAAGACGGGCGGCGGTCCGGCGGCCAGGAAGTCCTCCACCTCGGGCGGCAGCCGGTCCTCCGATGCCACGTACGGCCACCAGTTGCCGACCACCTCCAGCCCCGGCCGCCAGTCGGCGGGCCGCGGCAGCACCGCCCGGCTGAACCCGTGCAGCACCGGCCACCGGGCCGCCTCCTGGCGCGCCCGCACCGCCCGCGACGTGGCGGCCGGCAACCCCAACTCGTCCCGCAACCGGCGCACCGCCCCCGCATACAGGCGATCCACCACGCGCAGCGACAGGCGGCCCGCGACCCGGTTGCCCCAGCGGCCCAGCGAGCGGGCCCCGCCGACGACGGGGGCGAAGTCCCCGGTGGGCGCGGTCGGCTGGAGGTACGTCCCCAGGCTGGGGACGCCCAGCGCCTCGGCGACGTGCCACCCGAGCGGGGCGGTGGTGGCGGACAGCAGCAACAGGTCAGCGCCCGGCGAGGCGGCCTCGGCGATCCCGAGGCCCAGCTCCTGGACGAAGGCGGCGGCGCGGCGCATAAGGGCGCGTTGGCTGTCCAGGGCGGTGCCGCCTTTGGACGACGCGGACGATGCGGACGACGCGGACGATGCGGGGCCGGACGAGCGCGATGCGGGCGCCCCGGTCGCCTCCGGCCCACCCGGGTCGGTCGCCCCCGCCCGCGGATCGGCCGGCAGCCTCCGGAACTCCAACCCGGCGCCCTCCACCAACCCGGCGAAGGAATCATGCGTGGCCAGCGCCACCGTGTACCCGGCCTCGCGCAGCCGCGCGCCGAGCCCGGTGAAGGGGGCCACGTCCCCGTACGAACCCGCCGCCGCGATCAGGATCGTCGTCGTCATCAGGATCAGGACTCCGTACGAGGCTGGGCGGACCGGCACGACTGGGATGGCGGGGACGGCTGGGACGGCCGGTCCGCGTGGCGGACGGCGTTGGCGTGCACCGCCGTCCGCAGGTAGGGGGCCAGGCCCGGCCGCTGCTCCGAGGGCGGGACCACCAGGGCGAAGGCGCGCGGGTCGGTCGCGAAGTCGTCGGCGATCCGGCCGTGCATGTCGGTGGGGCAGGGCGCGAACCAGCGGGTGATGTGCCGCCGGTGCTCCTCGGCCAGGTCCATGGCCCGGTCGCCGTCGGCCGGCGCGCCCTCGTCGAAAGCGGTGGTCAGCCGGTGCCGCCACGCGGCGGCCTCCGCCATGATCCGCGCCCAGTCCTCCTTGGTGTGCGCGGCGGCGCGCGCCATGGCCTGCTGGTGGCCCCCGCTGTCCTGCCATTTCAGGTGGGCGGCGGTGGCGTAACTGAGGTCGAAGGTCACCTCGCCGAAGACCTCGAACCGTTCCTCGGGGGTCAGTTCCACCCCGGTCCGCTGCACCTCCATGGCCCGCTCGGCCACTTTCACCAGCCGGTGCAGCTTGTCGATCTGCTCCTTCAGGAGACGGTGCCGGGCCCGCAACTGGTCCAGGGCGTTGGCCTGCGGGTCCTCCAGGATGGCGGCGATCTCCTCCAGCGAGAAACCCAGCTCACGGTAGAAGAGGATCTGCTGAAGGCGCGCGAGGTCGGCGTCGCCGTAGAGGCGGTAACCGGCCGCGCTGCGGGCGCTCGGCGAGAGCAGCCCGGTCTTGTCGTAGTGGTGCAGCGTCCGCACCGTGACCCCCGCGAAGCCGGAAACCTGCCCGACCGAGTACTCCATGGAACCGCCAACCGCCTCTCACCGTGCCGACGCCGACCGCGCGGCCTCCCACTGAACGGGCCGCGCGCCCCCGTACGCCCTCGTCCGCGTACGGGGAAAGGCTGAGGCCTGACGTGGGGTGAGGGTCAACCGGGGGCCGCGCGCACGAAAGGGACGGGCGCCTACACACGAGGAGAAGACGGGCGCCCGCACACGCAAAAGGGGCAGGCCGCGAAGGCCTGCCCCTCCTCACGTCCCCGGTTCAGCTCCCGGGTACTTCTCCTCCAGCACCGCGTTCACCAGCGCCCGCACGTCCTCCCGGTCCAGGCCCTGCGCGCGTGCACGGTCCATCCAGCCGCGCAGGTCCTCGCGCAGGGGACCGTCCGCAGCGGACTCGGGCCGGGCCAGCGACCGGCTCACGAAGGTGCCCAGGCCCGGGCGGGGCTCGACCAGCCCCTCGCGCTCCAGCTCCCGGTATGCCTTGAGCGTGGTGTTCGGGTTGACCTTCGTGGTGGCGGCGACCTGCGCGGCCGTGGGCAGCCGGTCGCCCTCCACGAGGATCCCGAGCCGCAGTGCCTGCTGTACCTGCTGGACGATCTGCAGGTAGGTGGCGACGCCGCTGCGCCGATCGATGCGGAACTCGACCACGCTCACCACCTTTCCGCCGGAGCCGTTCCCGGAGCCGTCCCTGTGGGCGTCCCCGTGGCCGTCCCTGTGGCGCGGCCTGTCGGCTCGATGATCGGGCCACCGGTACGGGGTGTCAAAGCACCTTTCATGCCGGAAGCTCCCCTTCCGCACGGACTCCCGTACGGGAACCCGTCCTTTGCGCTCAGAGGGGCCGCCGGCGGGTGCGCCACACGATGAGGCCGATCAGCACCGCCGTGGCCGCGAGCATGAACCCCGCGCCGATCCACTGCATCCCCGCCATCTGGTCGAAGGAGAGGTAGTCCACGACACGGTTGACGATGCCCTTCTGGGCGTAGCAGGCGTCCGGGTTGGTCTCGTTCACGCAGGTGCCGATGCCGAAGAGACGGCCGTCGGCGGTGGCGACCCACTGGTCCATCTGGACATCGGTCGCGGGCATGTCGGGGAAGTCGCCGTTGAGCGGGTAGGACAGGTGGCGCAGGGGCGCCAGCGACTTCTGGATCATGCTCCACGCCATGCTGACGATGTTCGCGGCGACGAAGGTGATGGCCATCGCGGGCAGCGTCCGCCGCAGCACCACACCGCTGCCGATACCGAGAACGGTCAGCAGCAGGCTCAGCGCGACCGGCATCGGTCCCGTCGCGTCGAAAAGGTCGCTCTCCAGCCAGTTCCCGTTGCTCACCAGGGCGCGGGCGGGCATCCACAGCCACGTGAACGTGACGCTCAGCAGCGTGGTGCACGCCAGCAGCACCAGCAGCGGCAGCCCCAGCTTGACGGCGATCCAGCGGCCCCGGTCGGCGGACTGCGTGGTGGCGAGCTTGACCGTCCCGTGCTCCTGCTCGTGCGCGATCAGCGGGGCACCGAGGAAGACGGCGGCGACGAACGGGAAGTAGGTCAACAGGGTGGTGGCACCACGGAAGAACGGCGCGTACTCCTCGTCGAACTTCGTGAGCACGTCGGAACCCGGCCTGGACGACCTTCCGACCTGGTGCGTGTCCAGGAAGTCCATGAGTCCGAACCGCTGGTACACGAAGTACGCGCAGGCCACGACCGTGACCACGATGGCGGTCCACAGGGCGGCCCGGTGCCGCCGCCAGACCAGCCAGGTCATGCCGTGCAGCACCCCGCGCCGGGTGCCCGATGCCGATGCGCCGGAGCCCGGCGCCGTACGAGTGGGTGTCAGGGCGCTCACGCCGCCACCTCCCGGGAGTCGTCCGAGCCGTCCGAGCCGTCCATCCGCGCCTCGTCCGCGATCAGCGGCGGCGCCTGCGGGGAACGGAGGTAGGCCAGCAGCACTTCCTCCAGGGTCGGCTCGTGCGTCTCCCAGTCGGCGGGCAGCCCGCCCCCGCCCCGGACCAGTGCGGTGAACTGCCGCCCGGTCACGCGGGACTCGACGACGGTGTGCGCGCGGGTCAGGCCCTCGGGGACTCCTGCCCCCACCGCCACGCCGGTGACCAGCGTGTGCGCGGGCACCAGCGCGTCGGTCGGCCCGGCCATCCGCACCTGCCCCTCGGCCAGGACGACCAGGTAGTCACACATCTCCTCCATCTCGGAGAGCATGTGGGACGACATCAGGACGGTCGTGCCGTGCTCGGCGGCCTCCGCCATCAGCAGCCCGGACAGTTCGTGCCGGGCCAGCGGGTCCAGGTCGGCCATCGGCTCGTCCAGCAGCAGCAGGTCCGGCCGCTTGCCGAAGGCGAGCGCGAAGGCGACGCGGGTGCGCTGGCCGCCGGAGAGGGTGCCGATCCGGGCCGTCATCGGGACGTTCCCGGCCCGCACGATGCGTTCGGCCGCCGCCTGGTCCCAGCGGGGGTTGAGCTCGCGGCCCATCCGCAGCGTCTCCGCCACGGTGAACCGCGTGTACAGGGGTTTGTCCTGCGCGAGGAAGGCGATGTGCTGGAGCACGGCCGGGTCGGTGACGGGCACGCCGAAGATCCGCAGCGTTCCGGCCGACGGCTCCACGAGGCGGGTGGCCGTCCCCAGAAACGTGCTCTTGCCCGCGCCGTTCGGCCCCACCAGGGCACAGATGCGACCGGCCGGCAGCCGGAAGGAACAGTCCCGCAGGGCCCAGCCGCGGCGGTACCGCTTCCCCAGGCCGGATGCCTCGATGGCCCATGAGCTCGGGTGGGTCATCGGTCACCACCCCCCTTTCACTACTTCCACTAGTTCATTAGTGGAATGAGTATGGGGAGCGTTCCGGATCACTGTCAAACGGCCGGGGGAGGCGGCCGGGGCGGTCGGGACGGCCGTACGGACGGCGAGCACCGGCCGTACGCACGACAACGGCCGGCCTCCACGCGGGAGACCGGCCGGGACAGGAACGTGTACGGGGGCGCGGGACCTCAGACCAGCGACTTCGCCATGCAATGACTCGTCTCGTACTCCCGGTACAGGCCGAACTTCTCCACCGGCACGTATCCGGACGAGGTGTAGAGCGCGATGGCTTCGGGCTGCTTGGTGCCGGTCTCCAGCACCATCCGCGTCCGGCCCGCGGCCCGCGCGTCCGCCTCCAGCTCGGCGAGTATCCGCCGGGCCAGCCCGCGTCCGCGCGCCTGGGCCACCACGAACATCCGCTTTATCTCAGCGTCGCCGTCCGCGTACCCCTCGTCGTTCTTCTCCTGGCTGCGCCAGCCGCCGGTGGCGAGGGGGCGGCCGTCCTCGTACGCGATCAGGTAGCGGCCGTGGGGCGGTGCGAACATCTGCGGGTCGAGCGGTGTCAGGTCGCCCTCGCCGTAGCGGCGTGCGTACTCCTGCTGCACCAGTGCGTCGAGGGCGACCGCGTCTGGGTCGTCGTAGCGGGCGGAACGGATCTCCATCCGGGGAATCGTACGGGTGAGCGGATGGGGGAGGGGCGGGAAGGAGAGGGTGTGGTTCGCCACAGGGAGGGGTGCGGTTCGCCACATGGAAGGGCGTGGTTTGCCGTGGCGCGGCCCGCTCGGCAAGGGATTTCCGGCCGATCGCCGGGTACGTAAATGCGCAGGCCCGACAATCATAAGTCACACCATCGGGCGCCGCGTTTGCCAATTCCGGGCACATGGAAAGAAATAAATCGATTCCTTCAATTGGTGTATCGTTTTTCTCTCCTGGTACGCCGTTTCGACGGATGATCCTTACGGGTGTTCATCCTTATTCTTATTGCTCTATCGAATTCCTCTTCCTAACGTCGTGAGTGAGCCCCGGCAGGGGAGTTCACGTGATTCCGAGGAGGAACACATGAAGGCGGTACGTATCGCCATGGCCGTTTCGGTCGCGGCCATGACGCTGCTCATTCCATCGGCGACGGCCAGCGCGGACGACGGGGACACCGGCGCCTCCGGCGCGCTGTGTCCGAAGAACACGGTCTGCTTCTGGCAGGAGTCCGACCCGTCGGGGCCGCCGGACTACAAGTACTACAACCCCCAGAACCACACCTGCGACAACGTCCCCGGCGGATACGCCCGCGTCGTCCAGAACAACACGCCCAAGTCCTGGACCTTCTACAACGAGCCCAACTGCAACGGCAACGGCCAGGTCCTCGACCCGGGACACAAGGAAAACCTGGGGACGGTGAATTCCTGGAAGTAATCCCGGCGGACTTCCCGGTTTGAGCCCACTTCGGCCGCGACCCTTTCCAAGAAGGGTCGCGGCCGAAGTGCGTCCGCGAACGGCGCAACGACTGGCCAAAGGACGGGCGAATAGCCCCCGGGCGTCCGCGTCACGTAGGCTTCCCTGTCGCCGCTGTGATTGGGGAGTTCGTTTTGCTGACCGTGACGACCGTGAACGTGAATGGGCTGCGGGCCGCGGCCAAGAAGGGCTTCCTGCCCTGGCTGGCGGCGACCGGCGCCGACGTCGTCTGCCTCCAGGAAGTACGGGCCGAACCCGAGCAGCTCTCCGAAGAGGTCCGCGCCCCCGCCGGCTGGCACACCGTCCACGCCCCGGCCGCCGCCAAGGGCCGCGCGGGCGTCGCCCTCTACACGCGGCGCGAGCCGGAGCGCGTCCAGGTCGGCTTCGGCTGCGCGGAATTCGAGGACTCCGGCCGCTACGTCGAGATCGACCTGCCGGGCGTCACCGTCGCCAGCCTCTACCTGCCCTCCGGCGAGGTCGGCACCGAGCGCCAGGACGAGAAGGAACGCTTCATGGCCGCCTTCCTCCCGTACCTGATCGAACTCCGCGACCGGGCCGCCGCCTCCGGCCGCGAGGTCCTGGTGTGCGGCGACTGGAACATCGCCCACCAGGAAGCCGACCTCAAGAACTGGAAGGCCAACCAGAAGAAGGCCGGCTTCCTCCCCGAGGAACGCGCCTGGCTGACCCGCGTCTACGACGAGGCCCGTTACGTAGACGTGGTCCGCGCTCTGCACCCGGACGTCGCGGGCCCGTACTCCTGGTGGTCCTACCGCGGCAAGGCCTTCGACACCGACGCCGGCTGGCGCATCGACCTCGCCGTCGCGACCGAGGGCCTGGCCCGCCGCGCGGTGAAGGCCGAGGTGGAGCGCGCCGCCTCGTACGACCAGCGGTGGAGCGATCACGCGCCGGTCACGGTGACGTTCGAGCGGTGAGGGCGGGGGCGGCGGTCACCGGATGGCGCGAGCCCGAGCGTCAGCCATGCGAGCCGTCGGATGCCGACGGTGTGCCGTCCGTCAGCCACGGCCACGACGTCGGGGGCGGGCCGAAGGCGCGGCGGCCGGCCCTCACCGTCAGAGTGGCCATGGCGGCGTTGGCGCCACCACCGATCACGGCGCCGATACCGAACGGCGCCACTCGACCAAGAACGATGATTCCCTGCTTGGTGCCGTATTTCACGACGAAGTTCTTCCCCAAGACCTTGTTGATCTGACGCAACGTCTCGACAGGCACTTTGGCGACGATCTGCCGCCCCCAGTGCTGCCCCGTACGCTCGGCGATCTTGGTGATGGTGGTGGAGCCGGACCCGCCGAGCATGATGCCCATCACGATCGTTCGGCGGCGCTCGACCTCGGCGAGGGAGACGCCGTGGACGTCGGCGACCGAGAGCGCGAAGAGGGTGGTCAGCTCAAGGGACGAGAGAGTCTCGCCCGCCGACAGCGCCAGTGCGACTCCCGTCCCCACGCCCGGCGCGGCTGCGGCTCCTCCCACTGCGGCACCCGACCCGGCCAAGGCGCTGACATACATCCGCTCCAGATTGCGGATCACCTGCGCCGGTGACGCCTCCGGGTTCCGCTGGCGGGCCCGGGCGATGTTCTTGCGCACCAGTGGGCTCTGGACATTGATCGCCTTGTCCAGGAGAGCGAGGACACGCCCCCCGTGCCCGGCTTCTTCCGGCTCCGCTCCGTCGTGGGCACCTATAGCCATGCTGCGCACTCCTTAGGTCGTCACATCCGAGCGGAGTCTTTCACTGGATCAGCCGAGCGGATCTTGCGGGGGATGGATCAGGGCGCCGGCAGCAAGTGGGAGGGCGGCAGGGGTGGTTGGCGCGTCACTCGCGGCGCCGACCTCCGCGGGGAGCGGGACGCCGCCGAGCGGCTGATCAACAAGCTGAAGGTTGACGGAGCATCGCCGCTCGCTATGACAAGAGCCCTGCAGGCTGCCTCGCCGGGCCACCCAGTAGGAAGATGCGCTCGCGGTGGGGCTGCACCCGGCGTACCGTTTGGTGAGCAAACAGGGCGGTAATCGTCCTAGGGCTGGATGAAACTGCACCTAGCCGGTGAGGTAGCCATGCTTCTCAGGTTCCGCGTCACGAACCACAAGTCCATCCGTGACACCACAGAACTCGTGTTCACCAAGTCAAGCTTCGAGGGAGTGCGCCCCAAGGATGGCGACTGGGGCTCGGTCACCAACCGAGTCGTCGGCGTTTTCGGGCCCAACGCGTCAGGGAAGACGACGCTTCTGGACGCAGTTGATTTCGCCGTAAAGGCCATCAGTAATTCCGCCAGGTGGAGTGAGCGGGAATCCTTCCCCTACGCGCCCTTCCTGCTCGACAAGGACTCCAGGGGGGAAACTTCCGCATACGAGTTCGACTTTACCGTCGAGGGGACGCGTCACGTATACGGATTCGAAAGCGACTCCCACGGGATCGCCTCCGAGTGGCTCCACTCGTTTCCTGAAGGGCGCCGTCGTCTCCTCTTCGAGAGGAACGGCCCGGAAGCGGAGGATGTGACGTTCAGCAGGAGCCTCAAGGGGGAAAACGTGCGAATCTCCCGCCTGATGGGGCGCTATAACTTGTATCTCTCCACGGCAAGCATGGCCAACCACGCCTACTTGCGGAGGATTCACCATTACCTGACCAGGCACTTGCCATACGCCGCATTCTCCGAGTACTACAAGCAGAGCCGAATCATGTCGGTCAAGAGATGGATAGAGGACAAGGGGGCTCTGCAGCAAGCGCAAAGTCTGCTGCGATTCGCTGATCTGGGGATCTGCCGTCTCTCGTTGGAGGAAGTCGAAATCGACGAGAAGACGCAGTCAAGCATGCGCAGGACCATGAGAGCTCTTCTGGACGATGAGGATGACGAAGAGAAGTTCTTCGCCAACTTCCTCGAAGAGCAGAGGAAGGTAATCAACTTCTGGCATCACGGGGCATCCCCCGAAGATTCTCACAATCTCGGATTGAGTGACGAGAGCAGCGGCACGGTCGCCTGGCTTTCCCTAGCTTTGCCTGCCCTGCGAGAGATCAAGTATGGCGGCGTACTGCTCGTGGACGAGCTCGATTCCAGCCTGCACCCCAGGCTCGCATCGGCACTCATCGCCATGTTCAAGTCCCCGGACATCAACCCGCTGGGGGCCCAGCTCGTGTTCACCTCACACGACACTTCCCTGATGAGCCACCTGTCGGGTGATGGCCTGGACAGGGAGGAGATGTGGTTCGCCGAGAAGTCTCCCGAGGGGGTCACTGAGATTTATCCCCTGACGGACTTCCCCGTCAAAAAGGACCACAACGTGGAACGCCGGTATCTCGGCGGGAGGTATGGGGCAGTCCCCACTCTCGCTTGGGAGGAATTGCTTGCGTCTCTACAGGTAGAGGATCAAGCGTGAGTCGGCGACAGTTACGTGGCGCGCAGAAGATTTCGAAATCGAAGGGCAAGAGGTCCGAGCATGTAAAGATCCTCATTGCCGCCGAAGGCGTTAACACGGAGCCGCAGTATTTCGAAAAATTCTCCGCGCTGATAAGAGCCAAGGCCGTTCGAGTGGTCAGCGTCAAGCCGGTCGGTGTCGGCCGAGATCCCTTGAGCGTGGTGAGCGAGGCCAAACGGCTCCGCAACCTCGAAAACAAACACGGTGACCCCTTTGATGCCGTCTGGTGCGTAGTCGATGTGGATGAGCACGCCAACCTGGAGAGAACGTGCGTTGAAGCCCGGCGTTCGAGTATCGAGATGGCCGTCAGTTCGCCGTGCTTCGAAATTTGGCTACTCTGGCATTTCGAGAACCGTGCCGCATGGATTGACGCCGCCACGCTTTCCAGGATTCTACGTAAGCAAGGATTCTCTGGGAAGAGCATTCCGGATGGGTTCCCATACAACAAGTACCAGGAAGCCATGGCTCGCGCCTTCAAGTGTGAACCTGTCAAAGCCCAGCATGCGCCACCAAATCCGCATAGCTCAGTCACTGAGCTGATCTCGGCGTTACTCAAAGCGTATGGCCGCCAGGCGTGACGGTGTCGTATCCGTCAGGAGAGCGCGGCTGAGGCCTCTCGGTTACTGCCAAAGCCTCCCTCGTCGCAGGATCGGCCCGCCGGCAACGGGTATTGGGCGCGCAGCGACGTGTAGCAGGGCGGCGGGCTGCTCGTCCTCGGTCCGGCAGAAAGGCCGCGAGGTCCCGACCGGGGAACGGCCGGCACCGGCACTATGGAAGTGGCCACGCACCGCCCCGGCGTCGCGTGGCCGTGGTTCCCGGAAGGTGAAGTGACGTTCACTGGAGGTAGGTGCGAAATGGTCAGGACCACCCCTGATGGCGCGGTATGGCGCAAGAGCAGCTACAGCGGGGCAGGGGGCGACTGTGTCGAGGTCGCTGACGATCTTTTCGGAGGAATTTGGGTGCGCGACAGCAAGGGCCCGGATGGCAACGTGCTGGCTTTCAGTTCTGGCGACTGGCACTTCTTCCTTCGCCATGTGAAGGACGGCGCCCCCTGCTGAGGGGGAAGGCCGCGTGAAGACGAGGGTGGTGTGCCGCGTCTGAGCCACCGTTATGCGCAGTTGACTGCGTTGACTGCGTTGACTGCGTTGGCTCGAAGGTCGGCGGGAGTTGTCGTGATCCACGGCCTCCTTCCCGCGAAAGATGGCGGCACATGGGTTGGTGATGGCCGACGCGTCCAAAACCCCGTCCTACTGCGTGCGGGGCCCGGATGCGCCGGCCATCGGTATCGGCATGCTGACGTTCACCCGCCGCACTGGCAGCGTGTGGGGCGCGTCCTTCAGCAGCGGTTTACGTACAGCACGCGGGCCGGATGCACGCGCCAGGACGGGGCCGCCATGAAGAGGAGGAGCAGGGCCGGTCCGCCGGTTGCGAATCGCTCCGAGCGGACCGCACGAACCTGGTGCCAGTGACCGTGTACGCGTACCCGGTCACCGCACACCACGTAGAGGGCGAACAGCAGCTCGTCACCTGCCACTTCGGCCACCGGGTACCGATGGCGCGGACAGCTCCGCCCAGACCTGCTTGCCGATTCCGCGTCGGTCGCAGACTGCCCACCGGTCGGCGAGGACGCTGACGAGGAGGAGGCCGCGCCCGCTCTCGCGGGTGGGGTCTTCAGGGAGCAACTGCGGGCGTTCGTACGCCGCGTCGTGGACCTCGATGCGTACGCCGCAGTCGGTGCGTACGTAGCGGGTTTCGATTTCTCGGCCCGGGGCCGTGCGTGCGTGGCAGATGGCGTTGGTGAGGAGTTCGGAGACCACGAGGAGGGCGTCGTCCTCGATCCGCCCCAGGCCCCATTCGGCGAGGGCCTTGCTCAGCTCCGCGCGCGCCTTGCGGACGCAGCCGGGGTGGCGGTTCCAGCGCAGCACGACCGGGCTGTTGTGATCGAGCGGTGGGGTCATCAGGCGGCCACCCTCATGCCGTGGATCACGCGCGGCCCCACGTCGATGCCCCAGGTGGCGAGCCAGAGTGCCTGTCGCCGTCGGCGTTGCAGGCGGCGTTTCCTGGTGGAAGTGGTAGGGGTCATTGCTCGCTGCGGCTGGTCGGTTTGTGGGTGGAGCACCGGCGTCTCGCACCGGTGCAGGCTGGGCGGCGAAGAAAGCAATCGCAGCACCAGAACGAGGATTCGATGGATAGTCTTTGGCACGTTGACGCTCCTGGACAGCGTTGACCATGCCCCCGGGCCGGTCGCACGGTCGCGGGGGTCTTTCGTTTATTGGACTCCGGCCACTAATCACTGGCGTGCGTAACGGAATTGGCACGCACGGTGACCGCGTCAGCTACAGTCCTCCCTGTCAGAGCTGCCCGCAAGCTACTCGATGGAAATTCCTCCATGATCTTTTTTGAGCGCCGGAGTTTCCTGGTGGCCTGGTTCAAAGGGGGTACGTATGGTCGATTCAAGGCCAACTGTTCGGCGTCGCCGACTGGCGACGATACTGATCAAGTACCGAGAAGAAGCAGGAAAGTCGATCGATGATGCCGCCGCGCGGATCGGGTGTCATCGGACAAAAATCAACCGCATCGAAAACGCGAGGCTTGGCATTTCGGTTGGCGAATTGCGGGACCTGATGGGCTTCTATGGCGTCGGAGACGCCGAACTCGTCGAAGAGATGATTTCTTTGGCGCGCCAAGGAAGGGCCCCGGGGTGGGTGCGGCGGGCCAGCAAGGCGCGCCCCTCGTACTCCGACCTCATTGGGTACGAGGAGACGACCAACTACATCCGGTCGTACGAACAGACGCTGATCACCGGGCTGTTGCAAACGCCGGAGTATGCACGAGCGGTGATCAACGCGGCTCAGGCGGCATTGGAGGATGATGAGGTCGAAGCGCTGGTCACGGCGCGCATGGAGCGGCAGAAATTCCTGGGTGGTCACAAGTCCCCCCGGCTCCACGTGATCCAAGGGGAGGCGGCCCTACGCCTTCAGGTGGGCGGTCCCGAGGTCATGGGGCAGCAGCTCGACCATCTGGCCTTCATTGCACTGCGGCCATGGATCGATCTCCAGATCATCCCCGACCGGGCGGGTGCGCACGCTGGCCTCTACGGCTCGTTCGTGATCTATGGGTTTCCGCACCCCGCGTTCTCGGATGTCGTCTGCGTGGAGCACCGAACGGGCACGCTATACATGGAGACACCAGAGGAGATCGAGGAGTATACGTTGGTCTTCGATTCGCTCCGGTCCATCGCCCTGAGCCCAAGCGACAGTTTGGATCTGGTCGCTGAGATCCGCAAAGGTCTGTAACGAGCATCGGAGGTATTCCGCAATGCGCATTCTCGCTCGTGATCAAGTGTGGTCTAAGAGCAGTTACAGCGGAGCGGGAGGTAACTGTGTCGAGGTCGCACACGGCGTCTGTGAAGGCGTCTCGGTGCGGGACAGCAAAGCACCGGAGGGTGATGTGCTGGTTTTCCGTTCCGGGAACTGGGAGGACTTTCTTCGTGGCGTGAAGAGCGGTTCCCTTTTCTGAGAGGGATGTGTGAGGAAGAGGGGGATTCCGTACGGCGAAATGGCTGGGGCCCGGGTGATTTCGGGCCCCAGCCCATTTGTTCTTGCGTCTTCGAACCCTTCCTACTCGGACGTCGTCTGTGTGGAGCGCCGAACGGGCACGCTGTACTGTGAAACGACGGTTGGAGGTAATCGCGAAATGTTCATATCTGATTCCGGTCACGTGGTGTGGACCAAGAGCAGTTACAGCGGTACAGGAGGTAACTGCGTCGAGTTCGCGGGCAGCCCTACCGGGCGCGTTTTCGTGCGCGACAGCAAATCCCCGGAGGGCGAGGTGCTGACCTTCGGTTCCGGGGGTGGCGGAATTTCATTCGTCAGGTGAAGGCGGATCGCCTGTCCTGAGATGGTCCGCTGCGCAAAGAGAAACAACTTGCCACAAGAGAGATGGGGCCCCGGTGCGATGCCAGGGCCCAGGCCTTCTTCTTTGTTGTGCGCAGGTGAGTCCCCACATCGGGCGGGTTTGCCCGGTCAGGGCCTGGGCAGTGGCAGGTCAGGCAGTTTTGGGTGCCGCAGGTGTTGCCCGCCGCCGTCCACGTGCAGGGTGAACGCCTGTGGCCCGGGCGCGTCCGCCGCTTCGTAGGCGTCCAGAACCTGCTCGATCCGCTCCCAGAGCTTTACCGGGCCGCTCTCGCGTACGGCCCATCCGTCGTCATCGGGGGTGAGGGTGGCGACGGAGCCGGTGACTACGTCGAGCAGGTACATGGCGTCGCCGTCGGTGGTCATTTGGGCGTTCGGTACGGCACTTTGGGCGAGGAAACGCAGGTGAAAAGCCTGTTCGGTTCCAGCAGTGATCCGGTCGGGGCTGCGCCGGGCTGTGCGCGGCGATTCGGGCAACCCCGCAGACCAGTGGATGGGAGTGCCGAAGGCCGGCGCCGCGTGGCCGCGCGCGGACATGAAGGAGACCGTGCCGGGCAGCAGGGGGCCGGAGGCAGTGCCGTCCTCGGCGACGGTGAGCAGGACGCGGGCGTAGCCGTAGAGCCAGCCCGAGAGGGTGAGGAGGATCTTTCCGCCTGGCCGGGTCTGGGCGATGAGGGCGGGCGGAACGGCCCGGAAGGAACAGGCGGCCACGATCCGGTCGAAGGCCGCCTCGGGCCAGTAGCCGTACAGCCCGTCCGCCACCGCGAGGCTGGGTGTGTAACCGCAGCCGTGTAGCGCTCCGGCGGCCTCTTCCAGCCGGTGTGGGTCGACCTCGATCGAGGTGACGTCGGCGGAGCCGAGGCGTTCGCAGGCGAGCGCTGTCGAGTAGCCGGTTCCGGTGCCGATCTCCAGCACGGTGTGGCCCTCGTGCACGTCCGCGTCGTCCCACATCCGGACGACGAGAGAGGGCAGCGTGGAGGAGGAGGTGGGCGCACCTCCGTGCCGGACGGTGGGTCGCTTCCAGTCGGGCTCGACGCCGTCGAACTGCGTGATGAGGGTGGTGTCGGAGTACGCGGCGGCCAGCCAGCGGTCGTGGTCGAGTGTGGCGGTGACCGGTTCCCACACCGTGAGCCCGTGCTCGTCGCGCTCGGCGGCGGGGAGGTAGAAGCCGGGCACGAACCGGTGCCGGGGCACTGTCTCGACCGCCTTCCGCCAGGCCGGGTCGCCGAGGACGCTGTTCTCGGCGAGGGCCCGCACCATTGCTTCGCGCAGCCGCGCCGCGTCGGTCTCAAGGTCGGCGGGCGTCGTCATGGCCTGCCGCCTCCTTCCTGCTCAGGATGTCGGCGAATGCGGTGGTAATCGTTGGTGCGTCGGGAAGCCAGCCCCATTGACCACTCGGATTGCATTCGATCGCGGTCCAGTGGTCTGGATCGTCCCCGTCTCCCGTCAGGGCGAAGTCGAAGCAGCCGAAGACCAGGCTGAACGAGGCCAGGTAGCGATGTAGTGCGGCCTCCACGGGCGCGGGGACGGTGATGGGCGCATGGATCAACTTGTCCCAGTCGCCCTGGCGCCAGTCCAGTGCACCGTCCGCGGTGGTGATCTGCTGTGCGAAGACCTTCCGGCCGACCACGGTCACTCGCGCGTCACCGGTCTTGGGCACCTCGGCCTGGAACAGGTGCGCGGTCACCGCCAGGGAGTCGTCGAAGGTGTCCGCGTCCACACGCTGGGTCCAGATCGCCCCAGTGTGGCCGTCCTCGGCAGGGGGCAGCCCTCGGAAGGTTTTGTAGATGATGCGCTCATGCTCGGCGGCGAATCTCCGCGCCGCGTTGATGTCGTTGGTGATCAATGTCGGTGGGATGAGAAGGCCGAGCTGCGCGAAACGCTGGAGCTGCGCGGGCTTGAAGTCCGCCCGGGTCACCGCGCCCGGGTGATTGACGTACAGAGCGCCGGGCAGGTGGTTCAGAACACCCCCGAGACCGTGCCGTGCTTCGGCGACCGCGAAGTCACGCTGCTGCTGGGGAAGGGACGCGAACAGGGCGGCGTAAGGGGTGGGGCGGCGGTAGTACACCGCCGACACCTCCTCCAACCCCATCTCCCGGCTCGCCGTACGCAGCCGCCCGCCCCACGCCGGGCTGTCCGGACCGATACGGAACCCGAAGCCCAGCGACGGCCCGATGTCGGCGAGATCGATCCGGACGACGGGCACCTCGCGCTCGATCAGTGCCTCGATGACCCGGTCCGCGGTGACGTCTTCCAGCGCCGTGACTACCAGGACGGTTGCGGCCATCGGTCAGTCGGGCACGTAGTCGGTGGTGTGGTCGTCCTGTGTCTGCTCTTGAGGGCCCTGTCCGTCCCCGCCGCCTGAAAGCGATGCCGTGCCGGTCACCGACGAGGTGCCGTGCTTGCCCAGCTCCACGACCTGTCCAGCGGCGTCGGTGTAGCGGGCGGTCTGCGTGGCTCCGTCCAGCACCACGTGCGCGTACATGGGCGGGCTGACCGGCAGCCGGTCGGTCACCAGACGCATCGCCCATGGTGACCGAGCGATTGGTGGCTTCATATAGCCATTCCTCCTCTGTCGCTCCACGGAAGCTGAGCAGCTTCCGCCCTGCGCTGGGAGCCCAAACGGAATGGGCCCCACCAAGGAGTGAAGTGGGCAGGAGGCGTGGCCGACACCGTGTACAAGGGGCGCACCGGTGCAGCTCTGCGCGAAAGCCGACACCGGGACGTGGGAACCGGGCTCTGTTGTGCTGCCCGCGCACGGGCTTACCGCCCGGCCTGTGGCGGTGTGTGCTCCTAGCTGCGGCTTTCGCGTCGACCGGGTGCGGTCACACGGTGGGAGCCTCCCCCTCGCCCCCGCCACCCCCCAGCCAGGCCTCCAGTTCCGCTCGTACCCGCCGATCCATGGCCATCGACAACTCCGCCTCCACCACGTTCTTCGTGATGGGGCGCAGTTTCTCTATCGTCTCGGTGATCGCGGCGATCTCTTCGGACGTGGGGGGCTGGCCTTCGGCGACGCGGTGGAGGGTGTCGGCGAAGACGTGGGTGCGGACGAGAGTGGTGAAGAGTTCGGCCATGGCTTCGACGTGGGTGCGGACTTCGCGGCCGGCGGCGAGGACGGCGGCGAGGGGGACGCCGGTGGCGACGAGTTCGGTGGAGGCGTCCAGGAGGCGGCGGCTGACGTGGACGAACTCGTCGCCGTCGACGGCGAGGTAGCCGATGTCGAGGGAGGCGGCGAGGTTTTCGGCGGTGACGTCGCCGCTGAAGTGGTCGGCCAGTTCCTCGGGGGTGAGGCGGACCGGGGTCTCCTCGGACCAGGGGCTGATCAGGGGGCTTTCCAGGCCGAGGACTTCGCCGACGTCGCGGCCGTTGTCGAAGGCGGTGAGGAGTTCGGCGATGCCGCCCAGGGTGTGGCCGCGTTCGAGGAGGGCCGCGATGGTGCGCAGGCGGGCGAGGTGGTGGTCGTTGTACCAGGCGATGCGGCCCTCGCGGCGGGGCGGCGGGATGAGTTTGCGTTCGCGGTAGAAGCGCAGGGTGCGGACGGTGATGCCGGCCGCTTCGGCGAGTTCGGCCATGCGGAACTCGCGTGGGGGCGCGGGCTCGGGGCGCTCGCCGCGCTCGGTGTCGTCCGCGTTTCGGTTTTCGGCCACGCGTTCACCCTATGTCGGTGGTGGGAGGCCGGGTCGGGGTGCGACCGGCGGTAACTTCCCGGTGTCCGCCCCCTACCGCTCGGTACGGAGCTGTCCTACGCTCCGATCGTGCCAGTGATTGCTGGCACGATCGAGTCGAACTCGGGAGGCGGCGGCATGGCCGAGCGCGAACACGAGCGCGAACGCGAGGACGTACGTGAGCACGTACGGGTGGCGGTGATCGGGTCGGGATTCGGTGGTCTGGGGGCGGCCGTGCGGCTGCGCCGCGAGGGAATCACCGACTTCGTGGTGCTGGAGCGGGCCGGCGCGGTCGGCGGCACCTGGCGGGACAACGACTATCCGGGGTGCGCGTGCGACGTTCCCTCGCACCTGTACTCGTTCTCGTTCGCGCCCAACCCCGAGTGGCCGCGCAACTTTTCCGGGCAGGCTCACATCCGCGCCTATCTGGAGCGGGTCACCGACACCTTCGGGCTCCGGCCGCATCTGCGCTTCGACTCCGAGGTGCTGGGGATGCGGTGGAACGGGGAGGCGCTGCATTGGGAGATCTCGACGGCGAGTGGGGCGCTGACCGCTGATGTGGTCGTGTCGGCGACCGGGCCGTTGTCCGATCCGAAGATTCCCGACGTGCCGGGGCTGGACGGCTTCCCCGGGAAGGTTTTTCACTCCTCGCGTTGGGATCACGGCTACGACCTGCGCGGCAAGCGCGTCGCCATGATCGGGACGGGGGCCTCGGCGATACAGATCGTGCCGTCCATACAGCCGGTCGTGGGGCGGCTGGCCCTCTTCCAGCGCACCCCGGCCTGGGTGCTGCCGCGGGCGGACCGGCGCATCACCGGTGCGGAGCGCTGGCTGCACACCAAGGTCCCGGCCACCCGCACCATGCGCCGTGGACTGCTGTGGGGGATACGGGAGTTGCAGGTCAGCGCGTTCACCAAGCGGCCGAAGGAACTGGGGCTGATCGAGTTCCTGGCCAAGGGGCACATCCGCAAGGCCATAAAGGACCCGATGCTGCGGGCCAAGCTCACGCCCGACTACCGCATCGGGTGCAAGCGCATCCTGCTGTCGAACGACTACTATCCGGCGCTCGCGCAGCCCAATGTGGACGTGGTCGCGGCGGGGTTGAAGGAGGTCCGGGGGAACGTTCTCGTCGGGAGTGACGGGAGTGAGACCGAGGCGGACGCGATCGTCTTCGGGACCGGGTTCCACGTCACGGACATGCCGATCGCGCGGCGCGTCACCGGTGTGCACGGCACGACGCTGGCGGAGGAGTGGAAGGACGGGATGGAGGCGCTGCGCGGCGCGAGCGCGGCCGGGTTCCCGAACTTCCTGACGATCATCGGGCCCAATACCGGACTTGGGAACAGTTCGATGATTCTGATCATCGAGTCGCAGCTGAACTACATGGCTGATTTTGTTCGTCAATTGGACACGTTGGGCGGTGGCGGGAAGATCGCGTTGGATGCCCGTCCGTCCGCTGTGCACGCCTGGTCGCACGGTGTTCAGCGGCGCATGGAGCGGACCGTGTGGAACACCGGCTGTGACAGTTGGTACCTGGACGCCAACGGGCGCAACACCACCGTGTGGCCGGGGACGACGGCCGAGTTCCGCAAGGTGACTCGGCGGATCGACCTCGCCGAGTACGAGGTGCTGCGCCCGCCGCACCGTACGGAGGGGCGGCGTGGCGCGACGGTCGTGGGGGCGGGAGCGGGAGTGGGAACGGGGGCGGCGGTATGACGCGCCGTCCCGGGCACATGACGGCCGGGCCGTACGCGCCTCCGGCCCCCGATCGCGAGCTCACCGTCACGTCGGCGGACGGGGCCACGCTGCACGCCCGCGTCCACCTGCCGCCGTCGGTCGGTGCTCCGTCCTCCCCGCCCACCGTCGTCCTCTCGCACGGCTGGACTTGTTCGACGGCCTTCTGGGCGCCCGTCGTCCGTGACCTGGCCGCCGACCACAAGGTGGTGCTGTACGACCAGCGCGGCCACGGACGCTCGCCGGCCGCCGTCCCCGAGGGGCACAGCACCACGGCGCTCGCGGACGACCTCGTGGCCGTCCTCGACGCCACCCTGGAACCGGGCGAACGGGCCGTCCTCGTCGGGCACTCCATGGGCGGCATGACGCTGATGGCCGCCGCTGAGCGTCCGCAGGTGCGCGAACGGGCCGCCGCCGTCCTGCTGTGCAGCACCGGAAGCGCCGACCTGGCCGCCGAGGCGCGCGTCATCCCCCTGCGTTCGTGGGGTGCCCGCAGGGTTGCGCACAAGGCGCTGCTGAGCTCGCGCGCGCCCCTCGGGCCGGTCACGCCGGTGACCAAGCGGCTGCTCAAGTACGCCACGATGGGCCCGCACGCGACGCCCGAGCAGGTGGAGGCGTGCGCCCGGATCGTGCACGCCTGTCCGGTGGGCGTACGGGCCAGGTGGGGCCATGTGCTCGGCTCGCTCGACCTCACCGGGGGAGCCGCCCGCCTCGACGTGCCCACCGCCGTCATCGCGGGCACCGCGGACCGCCTGACCCCGATCGTCCTCGCCCGCCGCCTGGCCTCGGTGCTGCCCCAATTCCTCGGGCTCACCGAACTGCCCGGGGCCGGGCACATGACCCCCATGGAGGAGCCGGACGCGGTGGTGCGCCGGATCCGGGAGCTCGTACGGGATCACCTGCTCGGGGGCGGGGAACGGGATCACCTGCTCGGGGGTGGGGAGCGGGGGGCTGCTGCTGGCGGTTCCGAAGATCGCGCGGCGCGTCCCGGAGACCGCCGTTCCCGGACGGCCGTCCCGGAGAAGGGCCAGGAGACACCCCAGGAAGCCGTCCCGGAGAAGGGCCGCCAGACGTCCCAGGAAGCCGTCCCGGAGAAGGGCCGCCAGACGTCCCAGGAAGCCGTCCCGGAGAAGGGCCGCCAGACGTCCCAGGAAGCCGTCCCGGAGAAG
>NZ_JBEXNM010000001.1:211481-240843 GCF_040611095.1 Streptomyces sp. NPDC003077
GACCACGAGACGCCTCAGGCAGCCGTCCCGGTGAGAGACCACCAGACGCCCCAGGAAGAGGAGAAGGCCGTATGAGCGCGCACCGGAACCTGGCAGGACAGGTCGTCGTCGTCACCGGCGCGGCCCGCGGCGTGGGCGAACTGCTCGCCCGCAAGCTCTCCGCGCGCGGCGCGCGGCTGGCGCTGGTCGGTCTGGAGCCGGACGGGCTCAAGCGGGTCGCCGCCGGGCTGCACGGCGAGGCGCACCACTGGCACGCGGACGTCACGGACCACGAGGCGATGGGCCAGGTGGCCGGCGAGGTCAGGGACCGGTTGGGGAAGGTGGACGTCGTCGTCGCCAATGCCGGGGTGGCCACCGGCGGACCCTTCGCCGACTCCGATCCCGTCGCGTGGCGGAGGGTCATCGAGGTGAACCTCATCGGCGGCGCCGTCACCGGGCGCGCCTTCCTGCCCTTCCTGACGGAGTCCCGCGGCTACTTCCTCCAGATCGCCTCGCTCGCCGCGATCACCCCGGCGCCGATGATGACCGCGTACTGCGCGTCCAAGTCGGGTGTGGAGGCGTTCACGCACAGCCTGCGGGCCGAGGTCGGTCACAAGGGCGTACGCGTCGGCGTGGGCTACCTCAGTTGGACGGACACCGACATGGTGCGGGGTGCCGACCAGGACGCCGTCATGCGCGAACTGCGGCAGCGGCTGCCCTGGCCCTCCAACAAGACCTATCCGCTGGGCCCCGCCGTGGACCGCATCGTTGAGGGCATCGAACGCCGTTCCGCGCACGTGTACGGCCAGTGGTGGCTGCGCGGCATGCAGGCCGTCCGCGGGTATCTGCCGTCCGTCATCGGGACGGTCGGCCAGCGGGAGATGCGGCGCTTCGGCGACCGGCTCGAAGGGATGCGGATCGGGCTGGTGGGAGCCGGTGGGGCGGCGGACGAGCGGGAGAGGGCGGTGGGGGCGGAGCAGTAGACGGGCAGTGCGGTAAACGGGCAGTGCGATGGACGGGGCGGCGTTGTCCGGCTGTGCTGTGGGGGAGTAGGCGCGAGCGAAGGGGCGCACCCCCCGTGTAGTGCGCCCCTTCGTGCTGGCGGTGGACCTGAGTGGGTGAGTCCACCGCGGCTGTCCGGACGCTCGCCCCGGTGCGCCGTTCCCCCGTGGACGGCGGTTCCCCCGTTCCCCCGTGGTTCCGGGGCGGTGGTGCGTGCCGGACGGTTACGAGAGTGCGGGGTCGTTGCCTGTCCGGCAAGGGGAGTGACTCGTCCCGGACAGGCGTGTGGATGTCCGGGCTGGTCAGGGGCTTGTCCGGACCGTTGTCCGAGGTGGCCGGTACGGGTGTTGCCGCCGGGTGGGGGTGACATGACAATGTCCCGCATGGTGATCCGGCAGGACATGCGCCCTCAACGGCCGCGTGACATAGCGGAGTTCGTGGCGCGCATGAAGCACCTCAAGGTGCACGCGGGTGTGACGTTCCGCGAGTTGGAACGGCGCGCCGCGGAACGCGGTGACGTGCTGGCGCGCAGCACGCTCGCGGACGTCCTGCGCCGCCGGACGCTGCCGCGCGCCGAGGTGCTCGCCGCGTACGTACGGGCCTGCGGGTGCGATGAGGACGAGACGCGGGAGTGGCTGACCGAGCGGAAGCGGCTTGCGGAAGGGGGCGAGAGGGGCGAGGGAGACGAGAGGGGCGTAAGCGGCGAGGAGAGCGTTTCCGAGGTCTCCGCGTCTGCGGCGGGGGTGCCTGCTCCGGCTGGGAACGGCGGGAACGGCGGGGGCGGTGGGAACGGATCGGGTGCCGGGGTGTCGGGGGAGGGCGGCCGGGTCGAGGCGGCCGTGGGCGGCCACTCGGACGCGGCGGACACGGCGGACGCGGCGGACGCGGCGGGTGCGCGTGAGGTGGTGAGTCCTGCCGACGAGTCCGCGCACGGGGCGACGAGTGCGGCGGGGGCGGTGTCGAGTGTCGCGGGAGCGGCGTCGAGTGTCCGGGCAGGTGCTGCCGGTGAGCCGTCCGGTGCCGCGCACGAGCAGGCCCGTTCGTACGAGCAGGCCGAGCCGTACGACACCCTGCGGGGGCACGGCGGGAGCGAGGCGGGAGGGGACGACGGGGACGACGGGGCCGATGGCGAGGGCACGCCCGGCGCGTCGTCGGACGGTGACGCTGCTCGTACCGCTCCTACAGGTTCTCCGGACGAGCAGAAACCTTCCCTCGCGCCCACGTCGGCAATGCCGTCCGCGCCCCCTGCACAGCGCCCCCGGGGCGCCCGCCGCGCCCTTTTGCTCGGCGGCGGCACCGCAGCCGTCCTCCTCCTCTCCGTAGGGGGCTGGCTCCTGACGGGCGGCCCGTCCGCCCCGGACGGTCACCGCGTGGCCGCATCACCCGGGGCGACGGCAACCGGTCCCTCGTCCCCCACCACACCCACCCACAGCTCCCGGAAGGACACCGCCCGCCCGACCTACGCGGTCGCCTTGCCGCAGGCCGGTGTCACCCGCATCAGGGCGGCCACGGATCCCGGACTGTGCCTGTCGCAGCGGGAGGTGGGCGACCACGACGGCAGGAAGATCGTCGCGGCCCTGCGCCCCTGCCCGGTGGCCGTGCCGCCGACCACGTCCCTGGTGAAGGCCGGGCCGGACAGCTACCTCATCCAGTGGCGGCACCCGGAGGAGTCCGGGCCCGGCTGCCTGACCGCCCTCGGGCCGGGGGACGGCCGCCTGCTGGAGCCGTATCCGGAGCAGGACTGCGAGCGGCACGGGCCCCCGCAGCGGTACCGGTTCGAGCCGGTCACGGACGGTGGCGCGTCCGGAGAGGGCGGCGGCACGTCCGGAGGGGACGGCGGCACGTCCAGAGGGGGCGGCAGCACATCCGGCACGTCAGAAAGGGACCGCGGCGCGCCCGGAAAGGACGGCGAACGGGCCTACCGGCTGCGCTCCGGCAGCGGTGACCAGTGCGTGGGCCTGACCGGGGCCGGGCGCGCGGACGAGGGAGCCGACGCGGCGGCCCCCGGCGCGCTGTTGCGGGTGGAGCCCTGCACGTCGGCGGCGGACCAGCGGTTCTTGGTCGGGCCGGGCTGAGGGTTGGGGCAGGGCACCTCTGGGCGAGACGCGTACGTAACGGGCTCCGACCTCAACCCACCCCCCGCCCCGGCAACCTCGGACGACTCCGATCCGGCACGTCCGACAGATCCGGCGGCGTCGTGGCCGGGTGCCGTTCGAGGAGTTCGAGGGCGGTGCGGACGGCGACGCCGAGGGTGGGGTGGCGGCCCTCGGCCCAGTGGAGGGGGGAGCGGAGGGCGTCGATGTCAGGGGCGACGCCGTGGTTTTCCACCGACCATCCATAGGCGTCGAACCATGCCGCATTCATGGGGACGGTGATCGAGGTGCCGTCCACCAGGCGGTGGCGGCCGGTCATGCCGACCACGCCGCCCCAGGTGCGGGTGCCGACCACCGGGCCGATGCCCTGGAGCTTGAAGGCCGCGGTGATCATGTCGCCGTCGGAGGAGGTCATCTCGTCGGCGACGGCGACCACCGGGCCGCGCGGGGCGTTGCTCGCGTACGAGACCGGTTGGGCGTCGCGGGTCAGGTCCCAGCCGACGATGGTGCGGGTGAGCTTCTCGATGACCAGCTCGGAGATGTTGCCGCCCGCGTTGCCCCGGACGTCCACGATCAGCGACGGCATGGACATCTCCATCCGCACGTCGCGGTTGAACTGCGCCCAGCCGGAGCCGCCCATGTCGGGGATGTGCAGGTAGCCGCACCGGCCGTCGCTCAGCTCGCGGACGACCTCGCGGCGTTTGGCGACCCAGTCCTGGTAGCGCAGCGGCCGTTCGTCGATGAGGGGGACGACGGCGATCCGGCGGGGGGCGCCGCCGGTGCCCTCGGGCGGGTCGAAGGTGAGCTCGACGGTGGTGCCGCCGGCCGCCGACATCAGCGGGCCGGGGCCGGCCACCGGGTCCACCGGGCGGCCGTCCACGTGGGTGAGCGTCGCGCCCTCGCGCACGCCCGTTCCGGCGAGCGGGGAGCGGGCCCGGGAGTCGGAGGAGTCGCCGGGCAGGATGCGCCCCAGCATCCAGCGGCCCTCGCGGCAGACGAGGTTGGCGCCGAGCAGGCCCATGGCCCGTTGGTAGTGCGGCGGGCCCTCGTTGCGGCGGCCCCCGGTGACGTACGCGTGCGAGGTGCCCAGTTCGCCCAGGACCTCGCGCAGGAGGTCGGCGAACTCGTCCGGGGAGGCGACGCGTTCGACCAGCGGGCGGTACTGCGTCAGCACGCCGTCCCAGTCGACGTGGGAGAGGTCCGGGTCCCAGAAGTAGGCGCGGATGATGCGGCCCGCCTCGTCGAACGCCTGGCGCCACTCCGCGCCGGGGTCGGCCTCGTGCAGGATGCGCCGGGGGTCGAGGAAGACGGTGGAGTCGACGTCGGGGGTGTCGTTGGCGGGGACCGCGCGCAGTTCGCCCTCGTCGTTGACGACGAGGCGGGTGCCGTCGCCGCTGAGCGCGAAGGAGTCCACGGAGCCGGTCAGTTCGGTGCGTTTGGCCTTGACCAGGTCGAAGTGTTCGAGGGTGGGGCGGCCCGAGGTGTCGGCCGGGTTGACGAACGTCTCGCCGAGCGCGCCGGAGATCGGCCAGCGCAGCCAGACCAGCCCGCCCCCGGCCACCGGCCGCAGCGCCGAGTACTTGGAGGGCTGCACCGGGAACGGCGTCACCCGGCTCGCCAGCCCCTCCAGCTCCACCAGCACCGGCCCCTCGGCCGTCATCGGGTGCTCGGCCGGGTCCAGCCCGCCCGCCGCCGGGCGGCCCTCGGCGGACAGCGCGAAGGGGGAGGGGGTCGCGGAGGAGAGCGGGACGAGGTGGGGGCGGCAGCCCAGCGGGAAGGACAGGTCCCCGGTGTGCACGTCGTACACCGGGTCGAAGCCGCGCCAGGAGAGGAAGGCGAGGTAGCGGCCGTCCCGGGTGAAGACCGGCTGCTCGTCCTCGAAGCGCCCGTTGGTGACCTCGACGACCATCCCGTCCGTCAGCCGGGCCATCTTGATCAGGCGCAGTGAACGCCCGATGCCCGGGTGCGACCAGGTCAGCCACCCGGAGTCGGGCGAGAAGGCCAGGTCGCGCACCGGCCCGTTGTGGGACTTGACCAGTTCGACGACCTCGCCGACGCCTTCGAGCGAGGTGTCCACCATCAATAGCCGCCCGTCGTGCGCGGCGACCGCCACCATCTGGCCGTCCGGGGACGACACCAGCTCGTGGACGCGTCCCAGCTTCCCCGCCGCCAGCCGGCGGGGCGCGTCGCCACCGCTCACCTTGGGCAGCTCGGCGATCTCGATCGCGTCGTCCCCCTCGGCGTCGGTGATGTACGCGATGCGGCCGGTGGCGCCCAGCATCTCGGGCATACGGACGCGGACGCCGGGGACGTCGTGGATGGTGCGGGCCGGGCCGTCGCGGTGGGTGAGCCAGTACAGGCTGCCGCGCACGCCGACCGCGCTGGCCCGGCCGGTGGTGTCCACGGACAGGGACGTGATGTTGGTGGCCGCCGGGACCTGGTAGGTGCGGCGTCCGGCGCGCGGGCCGCCGAGGACGACGTGCAGCGGGCGGGGGGTGGCGTCCGGGCCGAGGTCGTCGATCAGCCAGATGTCGCCCGCGCACTGGTAGACGATGCGGGAGCCGTCGGTGGCGGCGTGCCGGGCGTAGAACTCGGCGTGGTCGGAGTGGCGGCGCAGGTCCGATCCGTCGGGGAGGCAGGAGTAGACGTTGCCGATCCCCTCGTGATCGGAGAGGAACGCGATCCGGTCACCGACGAACATGACCGCGTCCACATGCCCGTTCAGATCGGGCAGCAGCCGCTGCCCGTCCACCCACATCCGCCCGGTCGCCCCGCCCCGGTACCGCTTCCAGGACGCCGGCTCGTGCGGCGGCTTGCCCGTCAGCAGCAGCGTCTTGTGCTCGGCGCCGCCGCCGTCCCCGTCGGCCATGGCGATGTCCGAGACCGGCCCCCAGGGGAGCTTGCGGCCGGGGCTGCCGTCCGTGGGCAGCGAGTAGGCCCACCCGTAGTACGAGAACGGCTGGCCGTGCGAGGAGACCGCCAGGATCTCCCCCTCCGGCGTCCAGTTGCACACCCGGGCGTCCACGCTGCCCCAGTAGGTGAGCCGCCGGGCCGGGCCGCCGCCCTCCACGCGGGCGAGGTAGATCTCCGGGTCCAGGCTGCGCCAGGTGGTGAACGCGATCTCCCGCCCGTCGGGGGAGAAACGCGGGTGCCCCACGCGGGTGCGGTCGACGGTGAGCCGCCAGGCACGCGGTACGGGCTCCCCCTCGGCGACCAGGGGAGCCACCCACAGGTCGTCCTCGGCGACGAAGCAGAACATGTCGCCGTACAGGTGCGGATACCTCAGATACGCGGCGTCACTCACGTCACCATGGTTTCGGGAGGGTGGGGGAGCGGCAACTTGGGGCGGGGGGTGCAGGGGGGCTGTTTGTGACGGGGCTCGGGGAGCCGGGGGCGGCGGGGGACCGTTCTCGCCTGCCGTCCGGTTCTGACGAGTTCCCGCCTCTGCCCCTCCTGACGGTCCTCACACCGCCGTCCGTTCCTGTTGGGCTTCGGGCCGTCCCTGATGGGCTTCGGCCTTCGTCCGGTCTCCGAGGGGCTGAGGCCGCCGTCCGTTCCTGTTGGGTTTCTGCTTTCGTCCGGCTTCTGAGGGGCTCAGGCCGCCGTCTGTTCCTGTTGGGCTTCGGGCCGTCCCTGATGGGCTTCGGCCTTCGTCCGGTCTCCGAGGGGCTGAGGCCGCCGTCTGTTCCTGTTGGGCTTCGGGCCGTCCCTGATGGGCTTCGGCCTTCGTCCGGTCTCCGAGGGGCTGAGGCCGCCGTCCGTTCCTGATGGGCTCCTGCCTCTGTCCGCCCCCGACGCCCTCACACCGCCGTCCGCTCCTGATGGGCCGCGCCCTCGTCCAGGAGGCGGGTCGCCAGCGAGTCCAGCGCGCGGTCGAGGCGGGCGTGGTCCTCGGGGTCGTCGGCGCGCCAGCCCTCCAGTTGGCCGTCGAGCCAGTGGCGCCAGGCGGCGGTGAGCCGGTCGATCTCGGCGTCGCCCGCAGGCGTCAGCGTCAGCCGTTCGCCGTCCCGCGCGTACCCGGTGTCCGTCACGTTCCTGAAGGCGGGCTCCAAGACCTCCTGCGGCATCCGGTGCGCGCGGGCGATGGCGCTCACCGAGGCGCCGCCCTTGAGGCGGGTGCGCCAGTGGATCTGGCCGAGGGCCCAGGCCTGGCCGGGGGTGAGGGGGCTGCCGGAGGTGGCGAGGATCTCCTGGCTCACCGGGTCCTTGGCGTGCTGCATGACGCGGGCCACGGCGCGTTCGAGCTGGCGGTCGGTGTCGGCGGAGTCGGGGGCCGCGAACCCGTCGCCCAGGTCGCCCGCCGACGCCCGCGCGCTGTCCCGCAGCGGCACCTCCTTGAGGAACCACGCCACCACGAAGCCCACCAGCGCGACCGGGACGACCCACTGGAAGACGTAGTTGACAGTGTCCGCGTACGCGTCGATGACCGGCGCCGCCTGCGCGGGCGGCAGGGCGTGCAGGCCCTGCGGGCTGGCCACGGCCTCCGGTGGCACGCCGGGGAGGCCGGACAGCGCGTCCCGGAGGTTGGGGTCGAGCCGGCCGCTGTAGAGGGTGCCGAAGACGGCGGTGCCGAAGGACGAGCCGAGGGTGCGGAAGAAGGTGACGCCGGAGGTGGCCGTGCCCAGTTCGTGGTAGGAGACGGTGTTCTGCACGGCGATGGTCAGCACCTGCATGGCCAGCCCGATGCCGAGCCCGAGCACGAACATGTAGAGGGACTCCAGCCACGGCCCGGTGCTCGCGCCCATCGTGGACATCAGATAGAGCCCGAGCGCCATCACGGCCGTCCCGACGATCGGGAAGATCCGGTACCGGCCGGTCCGGCTGACGACCATGCCGGAGAGCATGGAGGTGGCCATCAGCCCCGCGACCATCGGCAGCGTCCGGACGCCGGACATCGTCGCCGAGACCCCGTCCACGTACTGGAGGTAGGTCGGCAGGTACGTCATCGCGCCCAGCATCGCGAACCCGACGATGAAGCTGAGGATCGAGCAGACGGTGAAGACGGGGTTGCGGAAGAGGTGCATGGGGAGCATGGGCTCTTTGGCGCGCGTCTCCACGTACGCGAACGCGGCCAGCAGCACCACCGACCCGGCGAACAGGCCGATGATCGTCGCCGACCCCCACGCGTACTCGTTGCCGCCCCACTCCAGCCCCAGCACCAGCCCGGACGCGCCGAGGGCCACCAGGACGATGCCCGCGTAGTCGATGGCCGGGCGGGCGGCCGAGCGGACGACCGGGACGGTGCGGGCGGCCATCAGGATCATGACGGCGGCGACCGGGATGTTCACGTAGAAGCACCAGCGCCAGGAGGCGTGGTCGGTGAACAGGCCGCCGAGCGTCGGCCCCACCACCGTCGTCACCGCGAAGACCGCACCCAGGGCGCCCTGGTACTTGCCGCGTTCGCGCAGCGGGATGACGTCCGCGATCAGCGCCATGGCCGTCACCATCAGGCCGCCGCCCCCGATGCCCTGCACGGCGCGCGCGACCACCAGCATCATCATGCCGGTGGACGCCCCGGCCAGGATCGAACCGGCGACGAAGACCACGGCACTGAGCTGGAAGATGATCTTCCGTCCGAAAAGGTCGCCGAACTTGCCGACGAGGACCGTAGACACTGTCTCCGCCAGCAGGTAAGCCGTCACCACCCACGCCATGTGCCCGCCGCCGCCCAGGTCCGCGACGATCGTCGGCAGTGCCGTGGAGACGATCGTCTGGTCCAGCGCGGCCAGCAGCATGCCGAGGACGATCGTGACGAAGACGAGGTTGACGCGGCGGCGGCTGAGTTCGGGTGGGGTGGGGGTGCCGGGGGAGTCGGGGGCGTCGCGGGGGGTGCCGGGCTCGTGGGCCGGGGGGCCGGGATCGGGTTTGCCGGTCGGGGTGCCGGGGGAGTCGGGCGCGTCTGTCGTGCCGGGCGTTTGGGGCTCGTCGGCCGGTGTTCCCGGGGAGCCGGGCGCTCCTGAGGGGCCGGGTGTGCCGGGTGTGCCGGGAGGGTCGGAGGGGGGTTCGGCGGCGGACGTGCTCATGCCGCCAGCCTTCGCGGACCGGCGCGGCTTCGCCACCGCTTGACCGCGTGGGGGTGACGGGGCCTTTGCCAACTCGTGGGGACCGCCTTGCCATATCGCATCCATTCCGCTCTTGCAAATGATTTGCAAGACGCCTGACGATGGGAGCAGCGCACAGCCCGGAGCGGAGATTTCCCATGCACGTACCCGACGGATTCATCAACGCCCCGGTCTCGGTCGCGGCCGGAGCCGTCGCCGCGGTCGCGGTGGCGGTGAGCCTGCGCGGCGCCCGCCGCGAACTGGGCGGCCGGGGCGACCGGACCGCGCCGCTCGCCGGGCTGGTCGCCGCCTTCATCTTCGCCGTCCAGATGCTGAACTTCCCGGTCGCGGCCGGGACGAGCGGGCACCTGCTGGGCGGCGCGCTGGCGGCCATCCTCGTGGGCCCGTACACGGGGGTGCTGTGCGTCTCCGTGGTGCTGCTGATGCAGGGGGTGCTGTTCGCCGACGGCGGGCTCACCGCGCTCGGCGTCAACATCACCGACATGGCGATCGTGACGACCGTCGTCGCCTACGGCCTGTTCCGCCTGCTGATCGCCGTGCTCCCGCGCCGCCGCCGCTCGGTGACGCTCGCCTCGTTCGTGGCCGCCGTGGTGTCCGTCCCGGCCGCCGCCGTCGCCTTCACCGGCATCTACGCGCTCGGCGGGACGACGGACGTGCCGATCGGCAAGGTCTTCACGGCCATGGTCGGCGTCCATGTCCTGATCGGCCTCGGCGAGGCGGTGATCACGGCGCTGACGGTGGCCGCGGTGATCGCCGTGCGGCCGGACCTGGTGTACGGGGCGCGCGGGCTGGTGCGGCGGTTGGAGGTGCGGGAGGGGGGTCCGGTGGCGGCTCCGGTGGCGCCCGCAGTGGTGAGGGAGACGGCTGGTCCGGCGTCGGAGCCAGAAGGGGCCGCACCGGGATCCGGGGGGACGGCTTCGCCCCTGAAGCCCGGGAAGTCGGCTCCCGTCTCCGAGCGCCCCGCTCCGGCCTCCGCCCCCGAAAGCCCCATCCCGGCCCCCGCCCCCGTCATCCTCCCCTCCCGCGAGCCCGTCATCCTCGGCGCGGGGACGGGGACGGGGACGGGCGGCGGCGCGGCTCTCGGAGCCGGCGCGGCTCCCGTCTCCGGCCGCCGCTCCGTGCGCCGGGTCTGGCTGGCCGGGCTGGCCGCCGCGCTGGTGTGCGCGGGCGGCATCAGCTACTACGCCTCCACCAGCCCGGACGGGCTGGAGAAGGTCGCCCACGACGAGGGCATCGACAAGAAGGCCGAGGACCACGCCGCCAAGGACTCGCCCTTGGCCGACTACAGCGTCAGGAATGTCGACAACCCCCGGTTGTCGGGCGGCCTGGCCGGTGTGATCGGAGTGGGCGCCACGCTGGCCGTCGGCACCGGCGTCTTCGTCGTCGTCCGCCGCCGCAGGCCCGTCGGCGCGGAGACCGGTGCCCAGACGGACGCGCGGCCGGGTCTGCCGGCGGGGGAGTCGGCCTGACATGGGCGCCGGGCACGCCCACCGGCTCTACCTGGACGCCCGCTCGCCGGTCCACGCCTTGCCGCCGCACTGCAAACTCGTCGCCGTCTTCTGCTTCGTTCTGCTCGTGGTGGCGACGCCGCGCGAAGCCGTGTGGGCCTTCGCCTTGTACGCGGTGCTGCTCGCGGCGGTGACGGTGCTGGCCCGCGTGTCCGCCGGGCACGTGCTGAAGCGGCTGCTCATCGAGGTGCCGTTCGTGGCGTTCGCGTTGCTGATGCCGTTTGCCGCGGAGGGACCGCGGGTGACCGTTCTCGGTCTGTCCCTGAGCGAGTCCGGCCTCTGGGGCGCGTGGAACATCCTCGCCAAGGGGACGCTCGGCGTCGCCGCGTCCGTCCTGCTGGCCGCCACCACCGAACTCCGCGCCCTGCTGCTGGGCCTGGAGAGGCTGCGGATGCCGCCGCTCCTCGTCCAGATCGCGTCCTTCATGATCCGTTACGGCGACGTCATCACGGACGAGATGCGGCGGATGCGGATCGCCCGCCTCTCGCGGGGTTTCGAGGCGCGCGGTGTCCGCCATTGGGGCGTGCTGGCGAAGTCCGCCGGCGCCCTGTTCATCCGCTCCTACGAACGCGGCGAACGCGTCCACCTCGCCATGCTCAGCCGCGGCTACACCGGCACCCTGCCCGTCCTGGACGCGACCCCCGCCACCCGCACCCAATGGGCGCACGCCGCCGCCCTGCCCGGCCTCACCCTCGCCGTCTGCCTCCTGGGATGGACCCTATGAGCACCACCGCCCCCGTTCCCCCCGCCCGGGAGACCGCGACTGCTGGGGAGACCGAGCCCTCCCCGGAGACCGAGCCCTCCCCGGACACCGCGCCCTCCCTGGAGGTCTCCGGCCTCGCCTACGCCTATCCGGACGGGCACCAGGCGCTCTTCGGCGTCGACCTGACCGTCGCCCGCGGCGAACGGGTCGCGCTGCTCGGCCCCAACGGCGCGGGCAAGACCACGCTCGTCCTGCACCTGAACGGCATCCTGGAGCCCGGCGCCGGTTCCGTCCGCGTCGCCGGGCTGCCCGTGGAGCGGCGCCACCTCGCCGAGATCCGGCGCCGGGTCGGCATCGTCTTCCAGGACCCGGACGACCAGTTGTTCATGCCCACCGTCCGGGAGGACGTGGCCTTCGGCCCCGCCGCGGCCGGGCTGCGCGGCGCCGCGCTCCGGGAACGGGTCGAGGAGGCGCTGGAACGCGTCGGCATGGCGGGCCACGCCGACCGGCCCCCGCACCACCTCTCCTTCGGCCAGCGCCGCCGCGTCGCCGTCGCCACCGTCCTGGCCACCCGCCCGGAGATCCTCGTCCTGGACGAGCCCTCCTCCAACCTGGACCCCGCCTCCCGCCGCGAGCTGGCCGACATCCTGCGCACCCTGGACGTCACCGTCCTGATGGTTACCCACGACCTGCCGTACGCCCTCGAACTGTGCCCGCGCGCGGTCGTCCTCTCCTCCGGCATGATCACCGCCGACGGGCGCACGCAGGACCTGCTGTGCGACACGGAGCTGATGCGCGCCCATCGACTGGAGCTGCCGTTCGGGTTCGATCCTCGGTCGGTGGCCGTCTGACGCCGATCCGGTGCCCTCGCCAGTGGGTCACCAGTGGTCACCAGTGGGTGAGGTCCAGGACGTGCCGGCAGTGCGGATCGTCCGCTCCCGCCGAGACGCACCACTCCTCGTCGAGGAGGGAGGGCAGCGCCGCCGACAGGGCGGTCAGCGCGCCGCCGGGGCGTACGTCGGCGGCGAGGGCAGCACGCCCCGCACGTACTGATCACCGGCCAGAGGCGCGTAGACATGCCGGAGCAGCAGGACCGCGACCTCCGCTTGCAGCTCCGCGATCTCTTCCGCGATCTCTTCCGCGATCTCTTCTGCGGTCTCTTCCGTGATCTCGTCCGCGTCCGCATCGTACGGATTTACGGACGTATCTCTCAAATCATCCGCACCATCGAATGCGCCGTCACGATCCGAAGTCGCCACGTCGCTCACTCACCCCGTCCGGGGACTTCCACCTGGTGGGTTCCTTGCGCGGTGGTCCCGCCGACCACCTTCCCGGTTCCCGCGTGGCACGCGGACGACGGCGCGCTCATCGACGCCGTGCTCCGGCGGAGCGAGCGGGCGAGCGTCGGCCACCCGTCCCCTGTGACGCTCCCCACGCCCCCACACCCTGGTCACCAGCACTGATCCGCGCGTTGCACCATTGATAGGTCACAAACGCGACGGATGAGTGGGAAGCGGGAATCAGTGGTGGACGTCCAGGGCACGGTCGCGGACGGCTTCGAGCCGGTCCGGGACGCCTTCGCGGCCAACTTCGCGCGGCGCGGTGAGCGTGGTGCGGCCGTCGCCGTCTACCGGCACGGGCGCAAGGTCGTCGACCTGTGGGCCGGCGCGAAGCACGGTGACGGCGCCGGTCCGGGGATGGACGGCGACGGCGCCGGACCGGAGGCAGGCGACGCGGCGGAGGGCGCGGCCCCGGCCGCCGAGCCCTGGGAGGAAGGCACCGCCCAGATCATCCGTTCCGCCACCAAGGGCATCGCCGCCATCGTCCCGCTCCTCCTGCACCAGCGCGGCCAGCTCGACCTGGACGCGCCCGTGGGGACGTACTGGCCCGAGTTCAAGGCGGCCGGCAAGGAACGCGTTCTGGTCCGCCACCTGCTCTCGCACCGTGCCGGCCTGCCCGTCCTGGACACCCCGCTCACGCCCGCGCAGGCCGTAGACGGTGTCAGCGGCCCGGCCGCGCTCGCCGCGCAGGCCCCCGCCTGGGAGCCCGGCACCGACCACGGCTACCACGCCCAGACCTACAGCTGGCTGCTGTCGGAGCTGGTCCAGCGCGTCACCGGGCGCTCCATCGGGAGCTGGATAGCCGAGGAGATATCCGGGCCGCTGGACCTGGAGCTGTGGGTCGGCCTGCCCGACGCCGAGCAGCACCGCGCCGGCCGGCTGGCCGAGATCGCGCCGCCCGCCCCGGCCGCGTCCGGCGGCCTGCGCGTCCGCCCCAAGCAGGCGGTCTCCGACGCGTACGCCGACCCGGCCTCCCTCACCCGCCGCGCCTTCGCCGCCATCGACCCGGCGGCCGACGAGAACGACCCCGCCTACCGCGCCGCCGAACTCCCCGCCTCGGCCGGCATCGCCACCGCCCGCGCGCTGGCCCGCTGCTATGCCGCCCTGATCGGCCCGGTCGACGGCCACCCCCGCCTCTTCGCCCCGGCCACGCTCACGCTGGCCCGCACGGAGGAGTCCGCGGGCCCCGACCGCACCCTGGTCGTCAACACCCGCTTCGGCCTCGGCTACATGCTCCACGGTCCGGCCTCGCCCCTCCTGGCCCCCGGCTCCTTCGGCCACCCCGGCCGCGGCGGCTGCCTCGCCTTCGCCGACCCGGAGTCCGGCACGGCCTTCGGCTACATCACCAACGGCATGCACAAGAACGTCACCGCCGACCCGCGCGCCCAGGCCCTCGTACGCGCGCTGCGGACGGTGGAGGCGGACTGAGGGCCGGGCTTTCCCGTACCCGCCTTCGCCACGAAATCCGCACGACTCCGGCGGCCCCTGGGTAGGTTCCCCCACCACGGAACCCGGCCCCGGTGCGAGGAGTGACGGACATGCGGCGATTCGACGGTTACGGCGTACTGATCACCGGCGCGGGACGCGGCATCGGCGCCGCCACCGCCCGGCGGCTGGCCGACGAGGGCGCCCGCGTCCTGGTCACCGACCTCGACGGCACCCGCGCGGAGAAGGCCGCCGCCGGTATTCGCGAGACCGGCGGCATGGCGGAGGGGCTGGCCTGCGACGTGGCCGACCGCGCCGCCGTCGAGGCGGCCGTGGCCCACGCGGTCCAGCGGTTCGGCAACCTCGACGTCCTCGTCAACAACGCCTACAGCTGCCACCCCGACCCCGACCGCTTCGAGGACTACACCGACGACAACTGGCTCGCCGACCTCGACATCACCCTCAACGGCGCCTTCCGCTGCGCCCGCGCCGCCTTACCGCACCTGGCCGCCGCCGGCGGGCGCGGCGCCATCGTCAACATCGGCTCCGTCAACGGCGAGCAGGACTTCGGCGACCACGCCTACAGCGCCGCCAAGGCCGGTCTCGCCGGCCTGACCCGCACCCTCGCCGGCCACGCCGCCCCCCGCGGCGTCCGCGTCAACCTCGTCGCCCCCGGCACCGTCGCCACCCCCGCCTGGTCCGGCCGCCCCGAAGTCCTCCGCCGCGCCACCGCCGCCTACCCCCTGGGCCGCGTCGGCCACCCCGAAGACATCGCCGCCGCCGTCGCCTTCCTCGCCTCCCGCGACGCCGCCTGGGTGACGGGCGTGACGCTCCCGGTGGACGGCGGCGTCCTGATCGGCAACCCGGAGTGGGGGCGGGCGACGGGGAGGGAGTAGCGGCGCGGGGCATGCGTGAGCCCCTGCCGTCCTCGGAGAGGGGGCAGGGGCTCCGGATGAGCTGCGGCTGTCAGAGCTCGCCGCTCCGTACGGCGGCGACGAACGCGCCGAAGGCGGCGGGGGAGAAGGTCAGAACGGGGCCGGTGGGGTTTTTGCTGTCACGGACGGGGACGAGCGCGGGGACGCCATCGGCGATCTCGATGCACATCCCACCGTCGTTGTTGCTGTACGTGCTCTTGCGCCAGGCAACGGCACTCGGGTCCGCGATTTCGACGCAGGCGCCACCTTCCTGGTTGCTGTAGCTGCTGGAGCGCCAGGTCACGGCGCTCAGGTCGAGGGTCATGCGCATGCCGTCATCTCCTTCACAGACGTACGGACAGCCAGGGCACGGGCAGGATCTGCCGGCGCCCGTCCGCCCGGTGGGCCTCGGATTCACCACGCACCGCCGACGGGGCCGCCAACGCCCTCACCTCACCAAACGCGCCGGAACAACACCCCGCGCCCGCTCGTACAGTTCGCGAGCCTGCGCGTTCTTCACATAGGGCCGCAGGGAACGGAACATTTCCCGCATCCGATCATCGGCACGCGCCGACTGAACCATCGGGTAATCGTCCAGTGCCTGGGACCAGGCAGCGCACGCGGCTTCCAAGTGGCCAATCTGGAGCCGGCGTTCCGCCAGGATGGCCCAGTGCCGCACCCGGGCACGCCGATAGACATCGTGCAGAAGCCGCGTCGACCGCTCCATGGCCTCGACCGAAGCCCGGATATCGCCCAACTCGTACCGCACTTCACCGATGTGGTAATTCAGCGAAGCCGGATCGTACGAACCGAATACGGCAGCGCGGGATTCGGCACGGTCCATGGCGGACTCCGCTTCCCGCATGCGCCGGAGCGCGGCCGCGCGATCTCCCGTCTGCGCCGCCGCGTGAGCCTGCTGACCGGCAAGGAAAGCACTCATGCGCGGTCCGGCTTTGGGTGATGCCGTGGCCGCCGCGTCCGCCAGCTCCATCGCCTTGTTTCCATGGCGCAGGCCGACGGCCTGCACGCTCATGCCGCGCAGGGTCGTGCAATACGTCAGGTGGTCCTCGGCCGCGCCCGCGAGTTCCAGGGCCTTGACGTAATACCGCTGGGCCAGCCCGTGCAGCCCTTCGTCCACGGCCATATACCCGGTCAGGTACAACAAATCCGAAGCGGCGGAAAGCATCGCCTTGCGTACCGCACCCGGCGCGTCCATCCGCAGATACGCGGCCACCGTATTGACCAGGAACGCGCAGGCCATCGGACGTGCGTGCCGTCCCCCGAATCGGTCGTCCAATTCCGAGATCCGTTCCGTCATGGCGACGACCATGTCCACCTCGTTCATACCGATGCGCGAGGCGCGACCCGACTGGACCGCTTCCGCCCGGCCGACCACGTCGGGCCACCCGGGGATGGTCAGGGCCACGGAGAACAGGCCGGCGCCGAGCACTCCACGACGGGACGGGTCCATGTCGTGCCGGCCCAGTTCGATCAGGCCGTCCACCGTGTCGGCACGCGTGGTGCGGCCGGTAAGGGCCGGAAAGCCTGCCGCAACCGGGGAGACCGGCCGCCCGAGCCGACGGGTGAACGCCTCAGCGATGATCGTTCGGACCGTTTCGTTACGAGGCACCGTTCCGCCCAGCCAGTGATGCACCGCGGACTGGTTGTACCGCAGCGGTGTTCCGTGCTCGCCGCCCACTTTGTTCACCGCCCGCGCGCACTGACCGAGGGTCCAGCCCGCCTCGCGGAAAAGGCGTCGCAGCGCTTCATTGGACTGGCGGTCCGCCATGCCTCAACTCCTCGCGTAGCCCGGTGCTTTAAACGTTTTAAAGCAGGCCGCTGCCTCGTCACCGTACCGCCGATTCCGGCTCGGCGGTTGTGCCCCGTAGAGAACGCACCGAAAGATCGGAGCCAGCCGACATGGACCCTCACGCGGAAGCCCGGCATATCGCCGGTCAATTGGCCGCTGAACTGCACACCGTGCTATCAGCCCGCGGATTCTCCTTGCCGATGCGCGCGGGAACCCCGATAAGGGGACGGGCTCACGTGGCGGTTGACCCTATTCCCCACGACACCGCCCGTCGCCTCTGCGATGTCCTCAAACCCGCGCCCGACCTGCCGGCCGTCCCGGAACAGACCGATCCTTTCGCGTACGTGGAACACGCGCTGCACGCACTCCGGCAAGCGCTGTTCGGCGCGGGAATCGTCCTGCCGTCCCTCGGCATCGATCTGCCGTCCGCCGTCTGCGGAACGCCCCTCGTGCGGCTGGGAAACGCGCGCCCCGACGTCGTACGGCATATCGCCGCACTGATCTCCCGGACGACGAAATGACCGAGGCGGAGGCGAGGGAAGCGGTGGGCGTTCTGGTGGAGGAGGTGACGACGGGGCGAACGGGAATTCTCCAGGACGCCTTCGCATGGGAATGCCCGGACACCCGCGCCGTCGCCTTCACCGTGTTCGTCCGCCCGGTGGGAGGCGGCTGCGAGTGGACCGCCTGTCCGGAGGACATCCGGAAGTTCGGAGCGGGCGCGCGACGTGGAAAGGGCTGAGCCACCGCACGGGGACCACCGTCACCAACGGTGGCCCCCGTGCGGATGAACCACCCACCGGTCACCTGACGCCCGCCACCCCAGTGGCCAGAATCGGGCCCGCACAGAGAGGTGCCCCATGGCCTACACGTGTCCCCACTGCACCCGCCCGAACGCCGTCGCCTACATCGACAACGACAGCGGCAGACAGCCGTGGCCGTGCCTGTTCTGCGAGCGGTCCGTGCAGACCGGCCCGGCCGGGCGGGCGCGTCGGGTCAGCGCGCCGTGCGGGACGGGCCGGTGCCACGGCGTGGTGACGGACGCCTACGAGTACGACGCGCGGGCGCGTCTGACCGCCATGAAACGGACCCGCTGCCCGCACTGCGGCGGGGACCGGACCGCCGCACTTTCCAGCCCGTCCGGCGCTTGAGGACACAGTGACGGGAGCGACCACAAGCAGCCGTTGGGCATGGACACCAGCCAAGGTGATCCGGGGGCCGAGCCCGCACTTTCCAGCCCGTCCGGCGTTTGAGGACACCCCGGCGAGCGCGGGTACGGGCTCATGGGCGGGCGGCGGGAGACTTTCGCACCCGGCAAACGCCGGAGGCGTTGTCCTCAATCGCCGGACGGGCTTGATTTCGCGGGGCGCCGTCCACCAGCCGAACCGGGCGAGGTCGAAGGTGCCGGCCCGCCGCCCACCACGGGGCCGGACGGGACCCGGGCCGACGAGCGGGAAGACGAGCGGCGGGCCGCCCCTCCCGTCGCCTGCTGACAGGCGCCCCGGGTCACCCCGTATGCAGCATCAGCCCGATCCCGACCACCATCAGCCCCGCCGCCGCGATCCTCGGAAGCCCGAAGCGTTCCTTGAGGAACAGCGTGCCGATCGCCGCCCCCGCGATGATCGAGGATTCGCGCAGCGCGGCGACAGGCGCCATCGGGGCCCGCGTCTGGGCCCACAGCACCAGGCCGTAGGCGAAGACGGACAGCACTCCGCCGAGCAGCCCCCGGACGGCCAGCGGGCGGAGCTGGGCGGCCAGTTCGCCGCGCCGGGTGGCCAGCGCGTACGCCGGGATGGCCAGGCCCTCCAGGATCATCAGCCAGGCGATGTAGCCGAGCGGGCTGCCGGAGGCCCGTACGCCGACGCCGTCCACCACCGTGTACGAGGCGATGGCCAGGCCGGTCGCCAGCGCGGCGATGATCGCCGGCCAGTGCGGACGGGTCCCCGACCCGCGGATGCCCCACAGCGCCACCCCCACCAGCCCGGCCGAGGCCAGCGCCACGCCCGCCAGCACCCAGCCGTCCGGCAACTCGCCGACGAAGAGGGCGGCCAGCACGGTGACGACCAGGGGCGCGGTGCCGCGCGCGATGGGATACATCTGCCCGAAGTCGCCGAGCCGGAAGGAGCGCATCAGCAGCAGCTGGTAGACGACGTGCAGGACGGCGGAGGCGATGAGGTAGGGCCACGCCCCCGCCGCCGGCATCGGCACGAACCCGGCCAGCACCGCCCCGCACACCGTCCCGCCACCGCCCACAAGCGTGAAGGCCAGCAGTTGGTCGCGGATGCTGTGGGCCAGGGCATTCCAGACGGCGTGCGTGATGGCGGCGATCAGGACGGCGACGACGACCAGGGGAGTCATACAGCCCGCCTCCGTATGGCGCATGACCGTCCCCGTACGGCGAACGCCCGGTCGCCCGCGTGCGAGGACGGGGCGGCCGGGCGGAGGAGCGCGCGCGGGGCGCGGATGAACGTGCCGCGCGGATCTGGGGGAAGTGCGGTCGCGATGTTCATGACCCGCACGCTAACGAAAGGTGTACGGGGCAGGCGACTGCGGGCGACGGCGGGCTGGGGGCGCGGACCGCCACGCGATGGGTCGAAACCATTGCAGGCGACGGCCCTCCGGCGGGCCGCCCGCGCGCATCACTTCGCCATGAGGATGGCCCGCACCACCGGCCCCGCGTTCGTCCCCCCGTGGCCGCTGGCCGGGACGACCGCGGCGGCGGCGAGGTCGTCGCGGTAGGCGGTGAACCACGCGTTCGGCTTCTCCTGGCCGTCGACCTCCGCCGAACCGGTCTTCGCGCCGATGTCGCCGCCGAGCCCGGACATCGCCTGCGCCGCCGTGCCCGACGTCGCGGTCAGCTTCATCAGGGACTTCAGGTCGGACGCGGTGCGCGGCTTCATGGCGCGCGGGGCCTTGGCGAGGGTGCGGCCGTCGAGGGAGGGGGCGACGATGTAGGGCTGGTGGAAGCCGCCGCCGCGGACGGTGGCGGCGAGCGAGGCCACCGTCAGCGGGTTCATGCGGACGCCGCCCTGGCCGATCAGCGAGGCCGCCATCTGCGCGTCACTCTGCACGGGGACCGCGCCGTCGAAGGTGGGGATGCCGGTCTGCCAGTTCAGGCCGATGCCGAAGACGTCCCGGGCCTCCTTCGTCAGGTCGTCGTCGGCCAGCTTCTTCGCCTGGGAGATGAAGGCGTTGTTGCAGGACGCGGCGAAGCTCTGCGCGAAAGTGCCCTTCTTGATCTCCGACTTGTCGAGGTTCTGGAACTTCCAGCCGCCGACGGTGACGAACTTGGGGCACGGGTGCGACTTGTTCGGCGCCGTCATCCCCTTGTCCAGCAGCATCGCGGCCGTGACGATCTTCATCGTCGAGCCGGGCGCGAGCGATCCCTGCGTGGCCGTGTTGAACCCCTGGGCCGGGGCATTGGCGATCGCGAGAATCTCCCCGGTGCTGGGCTTGAGCGCGACCGCCGAGGCCCGGCTCTTGCTCCGCACGGCCTTCTCGGCGGCGGCCTGGAGGCCGGAGTCCAGCGTGGTCCGGAGGGTGCCGGGAGTGCCCTTGGCGAGGACCTTGAGCGTGTGGTCGGCCCGCTTGGCGTTCTTGCCGCGGTGGATGAAGAACGCCACGTCCGGCTTGCCGCCCGCCTTGTCGCCGTACCGCTCGCGCAGTGCGGCCAGCACGCCGGCGAGCGTCGGGTGGGCCGCCTTCGTCAGCTCCTTGCCGTCGCGGTCCACGGCCTTGATGGGCGGCGCGCCGCTCTCGCCGGTGCGCAGGATGTCGCCCTTGCCGAGCCGCGGGTGCAGGACGGTGGGCCGCCAGGTGACGCGCGGCTCGCCGGTCTTGGCATCTCGGGCGACGGTCAGCGAGGTCCCGTACGACACCGGGGACTTCAGCCCCTTGTAGGCGATTTCCGCCGCGATCGTGTACGGGACCTTGTCACCGCCGGCCTTGCCCGGGGTGAGCGTCAGCTTCGCGAAGTGGGCCTGCTTCCGGTAACCGGACAGCGCCGCGTCGGCCGCCTCGGGGTCGTCGGTGAGGGCGGCGGCGCCGCGGTGGTCGCCCGACTGCCACGCGGACAGGAACCTCTGCGCCGTGGCCTGGGCTTCCCGCGCCGACAGCGGCCCGGTGGGCACCTTGGGCGCACTGTCCCCGGCCTGCCCGTCGGCCGCCTTGACGTGCTGCTCCCCGGGCTTGTCGTCCGACCCACCGAACGGCGCGCACCCCCCGACGGCCGCCATCACCAGGGCCACCGCCCCACCGACCACCCCGAACCTGACCTCACGGCGCATCTGGCCGCTCCCCTCCCGATCCTCGCCCTTGAACACGCACACAAGAACGTGAACGGCACTCTATGGGACACGGGTACGAGCGGGTTGGGGGTGGGGGTTGACAAGGGGGAGCGAAAGGGGGCCCGACGTGGTGACCGTGTCGGGCCGAATGCCGCGCGGCGACCGTCCCGCTTGGCCGGGAGGGCGGGCGCACGCGGGCGCGAAACTCCGCGTCCGGCTCCCTCCCTACAGACACCTCCGCTGCTGCGGAATGCCTCCGATCGCGCCGCTCAGGTCCACGAGACCGTCCCCGGGAGTGGCGGAGGTGCCCGAGAAGATGACCTCGATGGCGGGAACCCTGCCGTACGTGGTGAGGACCTTCTCCTCGCCCTTCGAGCGCGCTTCGTCCAGCACCCAGTCCACGCCGTTCACGGTGAAACAGGGGTCGGGGGTCGGCCTGAGCGGCGTCACGCCACAGCGCAGGACCGTGGTCCCGTCACCCCAGACGGCGACGCCCGGAAGGTCGGTGGGGGACCGGTCTTCGTCCAGGAGGCGGGCGGGGTATTTACGTGCGGTCTCGTGGCAGAGGGGGGAGTTGGCGTGGGGGCGCTGATGACGTTCGGGGAAGGTGACGTCAGTTCGTGGACGCACAGGGCGGCGGCCCCGATGACGGCGACACCGGCCAGGGTCAGGGACAAGCGGGCTCTCCGGCTGATCGTCATCAGGGCTGAGCGCTCCTTCTCGCGTGCGGCTTCCCGTGCTCCAAGTGTGGTGCCCGGCCTTCCGGATGAGGCTTGCGGGGGCCGGGGTGCACGGGGCGGAGCACTGGCACATGAAGGACACGGTTCTGCCCCGGGGCCGGTCCCGCCTTCGCGTCGGTCGTGTCGCGCCTTACTTGGGGATCACCGGACTCGCAACTGCCTTCGTTGCCCAGGGAAATGAAGGCAGGTGTCATCGTGAGTAATAAGCAGGGCCTCGTGAAGTTCGGGCATGCGCAGTAGCAGCAAGAGGCCGGGGAACGCCGAAAAGAACACTTCGGCGGCCGGGTGCCGCGCCTGTCTCAACATGCTCTGGCAGACAACGGACAAAGGCTGCTCGCGGATCGCTGCGGTGAAATCTTTGAGTCGTGCATCGTTCCCTTCGCTGTGCGCGCGTGACCAGCCTTCCAGATGTAATTGAATGTCTCTCCGTGCTCGCTCTCGCGCTTCGGGGAGTCGGCGTTCGTTCAAACCGCAGATGCGCAGCGTGTATTCCCCTCTCGCGGTGATGGCTTGGTATATCCCGGTGTCGATGTTCAAGTGCAGATGATCGAACGGGTCTTCTCGCGTCGGATCGATGAGCTTCGGAACCCCCAGGATCTCCCTCTCGAAGTTGTTCAACTTGTACCGGCTGTTGCAGGTCGAGCAGGAAAGGAGGTGGTTGTGCCGGCAGAAAGTCTGTGCGGGATTTTCCGAGAGCGGTACGTAGTGATCCACGGTGTCGGCCATGTGGTGTCCGCAATACATGCAGGCGGAAATCCCGTGTGCCATGTTCTGTAGCGTCGCGAGGATTTCATCGCGCACGGGTGATGATTTCCATAGTGAGCGTGCGCGCTGCGTGCGGTCCGCGGCGTCATGGTTCAGGATTTTGCGAGTGAGTGCCTGGGCGCGATCGTTCAGTTCGGGAGGGAGCGGAGGGCGCCGGATGGGGATCATACGGATTCGGCATCCTCGCCCAGAACTCGTGCCGAGATCTCGTCTGCCCGGGAGACCGGCGAGCTCGACAGTTTCCTCTTCAGGGTGCGAATGCGATGGACGTCGTCCTCGTCGGCTTCACCGCGAATCAGGCGCGTCTCAAGCCGTGCGAGTTCGCGGCGCAGCTCTTGGGCCGGTTCGGAGTACGCGGTATCCAGGCCGAACAGCTCGGAGAGTACGGCATCGTCCCCGGTTCCATACACGATCCTGCGGTACAGGTCTGCCGTCACCTGCTCCGGCGGCTCTGAATCATCCGGACCTGGCAGTCGAATGAGGCCGCCCTCGTCCGCTGCTTGGCAGATGTAGGGGCTGTGGCTGGTGACGATGAACTGGATTTTGGGGAAGTGTTCCTTCAGCCAGGGGCCGATCCGCTGCTGCCAGGAAACGTGCAGATGCGCGTCTACCTCATCGATCAGCACTACGCCGGGATAAGGGGCCACCGGCTTGCCGTTCCGTTCCTCCAGCCGGAATTCTCCGAAGGAATGGTGAATGCGCCTGATGATGTCCAGCACGAGTGCTACAACAGTGCGGTGGCCGTGGCTCATCTGACGAAGAAGGAAGACCAGGTCGGTCTGGCCTCTGGTGAGCCATAGTCCGTCTGCGTCGATATCGTGGACGACGTAGTCGTCAGGCAGAAGGCCGTCGTCCAGTATCTTGATGATGTTGTCCAGCAGCCCTGAAAACTCTGTTCTCTGGTCGAGCTTGAGGTGATGCAATTGAATCATCCAGGCGACGGCTTCCGTCAGTGCCGCGTCCTCTTGGAACAGGGTGCGAACACCTGCCGCTGCCTGAAGGCGGCCACTTGGGTTTACGCTGCGGCGGTAACTCCCGCTGTGCGGCCAGTCGGCGCCGTTCTCCGACAGTCTGCGGAACGGCCCGTAACCCGCCAGGAACCATCCCGACGGCGGATGACTGCTCCATAGGGCTCGGCGATACCTGTCGGCTGCTTCGAAGGATACTTCTGTGGCCGCAGTTGTCTCCCGATAGCCGTCGTCGAAAAGTGTCGGCGGTTCCGGCTGCCAGGTGACCGAGATATCTGATGCGTAACCCAGCAAAAGCTGCGGTGCTCCATCGAGTTCCAGCCACAGCTGGATGTTTCCGCGAACGCACCCAAAGGACAGCCAGTCCTCAAGTTGCCCATCCAGAAGTGATGCGCGCTTCTCGCCGATGGTGCCGAGCGCGATTGCCTGCAGGAGTGCGGTCTTTCCCGAGCCGTTGCGCCCGGCCACGACAGTCCAGCCGGCGTAATCCCCGTTGGGCCTTGTGAAGTCGAGGTCGACCGCACGAGGCCCGTAGAAGCCCCGCACTCCGTCGATGCGAAGTCTCTTCACGTACATGTCCAAGCCTTTCTGGTGCAAGGCCAGGTGCGCAGGCATCCTGCCGACCGCTCCGAGCCGTGCTCAGCCTGCCCCGTGCCCCAGCGGTGCCGTGCTGCCTCGGGAACAGTGACGGGGCCTCAACCTACTCAGGTGGGCGTGCGCCTGGGCTCGCGAGCGAGACACGTCCGCTGAGACTCACTCGAACATGGGGACATGGGGACATGGGGACATGGCGACATGGAGCGGGTGGTGATGTTCGTTGAGTCAGCGACTGATGCGGCGTGCGGTGACACGGGTGAATGAAGGAGCGTGCTGGGCACGGTGCGACCACGCGCTGTTTGACGCACCGCCTTCTTTGGGCCGTCTCCGGGCCGTCCATCAGCAGCGAAGCGCCCGGCAACGACCGCGTCGGCCCGGCGGCCCGCAGGGCCCTCCCGACGTTTCCGCCCCCTACACCCACGTGTCGAACCACATCCGGTTGTGCCACGCGCTCTTCGGGATGGGCTGGCCCGTGTAGATGGGCCAGAAGTAGATGAAGTTCCAGATGATGAGCAGGACGAGGACGCCCGCGCCCACGGCGCCCGCGGCGCGGCGGCGTTCGGTGGAGCCGGGGGGGCCGAGGAGGGCGCCGATCAGCATGGCGAGGGCGAGGCAGAGGAACGGGACGAAGACGACGGCGTAGAAGAGGAAGATCGTGCGTTCCTGGTAGAGGAACCAGGGGAGGTAGCCGGCGGCGACGGCGCAGGCGATGGCGCCGGCGCGCCAGTCGCGGCGGAAGAACCAGCGGTACAGGACGTAGAGGAGGGCGAAGCAGGCCGCCCACCACAGGAGCGGGGTGCCGAGCGCGAGGACCTCGCGGGCGCAGCCTTCCGCGGCAGTGCAGCCGTCGTGGCCCATCTTGGGGTCCTCGTAGAAATACGAGACCGGGCGGCCCAGGACGAGCCAGCTCCACGGGTTGGACTGGTAGGTGTGCGGCGTGGTCAGGCCGGTGTGGAAGGAGTAGACCTCGGTCTGGTAGTGCCACAGGCTGCGCAGCCAGTCGGGCAGCCAGGTCCAGCCGGCGGCACGGCCCTCGGGGGTGGTGGCCCAGTCGCGGTAGTAGCCACCCTTGGTGACGATCCAGCCGGTCCAGGACACCAGGTAGGTCAGCAGCGCCAGGACGACGGTGGAGCCGAAGGCGGGCAGCACGTCGCGGCGCAGGACCGAGCGGAAGGGGTGGCGGGCGCCGGCGGTGCGGCGGGCGCCGACGTCCCACAGGACGAGGAGGACGGCGAACGCGGCGAGGAAGTAGAGGCCGTTCCACTTCGTGGCGGCCGACAGGCCCAGGCACACCCCGGCCACCAGCCGCCACGGCCGCCACCCCAGCCGCAGCCGGTCGCCGACCTCGGCGCTCGGCCGGGCCACCCCGTCGTCCCCGACCGGCAGCGCGGCGGCCAGCCGGGCGCGGGTGCGGTCCCGGTCCACCAACAGGGCGCCGAACGCCGCGACGACCCAGAACATCACGATCAGGTCGAGCAGCGACGTACGGCTCATGACGAAGTGGAGCCCGTCCACCGCCAGCAGGACGCCCGCCAGGCAGCCCAGCGCGGTCGAGCGCAGCAGGCGGCGGCCGATGCGGCAGATCATCAGCACCGACAGCGTGCCGAGCAACGCGACCACGAACCGCCAGCCGAAGGGGTTCATGCCGAACGCCCACTCGCCCAGGGCGATCATCCACTTCCCGATGGGCGGGTGGACGACGTAGGAGTGCTCGGGACTGAGCAGGATCTCGGGCGGATGGGCGAGCAGGGCGTCGTTGGCGTTCTTGGCCCAGGTGCCCTCGTAGCCGTACTGGAGGAGGGACCAGGCGTCCTTCGGGTAGTACGTCTCGTCGAATATCACCTTGTCCGGGCTGCCGAGGTTCCAGAACCGCAGCACCCCGGCGAACAGCGCGACCAGCAGCGGCCCGCCCCAGCCCGACCAGCGCGCGAGCCGCGCCGCGGCGTTCGGGCCGATGCCGAGCACCGCCCACGTCCGCGTCCCCGGCTCGGGGAACGGTGGCACCAGCCGCTCGCGGACCCCCGGCTGGGGCCTGCCGAGGTAGCCGAACCGGCGCAGCCGCTGCTGCCACGGATGCGGGCGCTCGGTCGGCGCCTCGGCGCGGTGGGCGTCTGTCGCGGTGTCACTCGTCACCGGGCCATCGTAGGGAAGCGCTCTGAGAGAGCGGTGAGGGCCGCGCGGGGGACGAACGTGGGGCGGCACACATCGGGGAGGGGCGTCCTCGGGGCTTCGCACGGGAGGGGCGCGTGGGGCCGTGCGGGGCGGCGCGTGGGGCGCGCTCGCGGGGGAGTGGTTCGCGCTCGCGCCCCCGGGGGAGGGGCGGTCGATGGGGCTGGGTGCGCTGAGGGGGGCCGCCCTGCCCGGAGGCTCGTCCGTGAACGCGTTCCCGAGGCCCGGTCTGTATGCGCGTTCCCGAGGCCCGTCCGCAAACGCGTTCCGAGGCCCGTCCGTAAGCGAGCCCCGGCCCCCCAGAGTGGCCACGCGCCCCGCGCCCTCCCGCGGCTGCGAGGATGGCACCGTGACTGGAACGCTCGTACTTGCAGGGACGCCCATCGGGGACGTGGCGGACGCGCCGCCGCGGCTGGCCGCCGAGCTGGCCGCCGCCGACGTGATCGCCGCCGAGGACACCCGTCGGCTGCGCCGGCTGACGCAGGCGCTCGGGGTGCAGACCCCGGGGCGCGTGGTGTCCTACTTCGAGGGGAACGAGTCGGCCCGGACGCCCGAGCTGGCCGAGGCGCTGGCGGGCGGGGCGCGGGTGCTGCTGGTCACCGACGCGGGGATGCCCTCGGTTTCCGACCCCGGGTACCGGCTGGTCGCGGCGGCCGTCGAGCGCGGGGTGAAGGTCACGGCGGTGCCGGGGCCGAGCGCGGTGCTCACGGCGCTCGCGGTGTCGGGGCTGCCGGTGGACCGGTTCTGCTTCGAGGGGTTCCTGCCGCGCAAGGCGGGCGAGCGGCTGTCCCGGCTGCGGGAGAGCGCGGACGAGCGGCGCACGCTGGTGTTCTTCGAGGCGCCGCACCGGCTGGACGACACGCTCGCCGCGATGGCCGAGGTGTTCGGACCGGACCGGCGGGCCGCGGTGTGCCGGGAGCTGACCAAGACGTACGAGGAGGTCCGGCGCGGGCCGCTCGGGGAGCTGGCGGAGTGGGCCGCGGAGGGCGTGCGGGGCGAGATCACCGTCGTCGTGGAGGGCGCGCCCGAGCCGGGGCCGGGCGATCTGAGCGCCGAGGAGCTGGTGCGCCGGGTCCAGGAGCGCGAGGCGGCCGGGGAGCGGCGCAAGGAGGCCATCGCGGCGGTCGCGGCGGAGGCCGGCGTACCCAAGCGTGATGTCTTCGATGCGGTCGTGGCGGCAAAGAATGCGGCGCGAACGGGCCCGTCCGAAGGTAAATGACTAGCCTGGAAAGTAAAGCGCGGACCGCGCGGCGGGGCGGTTCCGGGGCCCGACATTCTCCGTGATGTCAAAAGTGGGCCAATATGAGGAACCTTTGTCGCGTGGCGGCCGGGAGAAGGCGTCCACTGGAAGTGGACTTCCTTGACGTGGACGTCCTCACCCGGAGACCTTGTCCAGCGGGCAAGAGGAGCGGCTATGAGTGACATCGCCGGAACGCACGACCTCACCAGTGGCACCCGTCCCACCCCCCGGACCGATCCCCCCGCGCACGAGGCGTACGCCTTCGCGTGCATGCGGTGCGGGCACGGTTGGGAACAGGCGTACGAGATCACGCATCACGTCGACGCCGAGGGGCGCACCCACTGCGTGTACCACGCGGACGGCGCGCGTGTTCCCTCCCCGCTGACCCGGCCCGTCTGCCTGAACTGCGGCGGGACGCTCGTCCGCATCATGCGCGCGGGGCAGGTCTCCGAGGTCTCGGCAGCCATGGCGGGACTGCACCAGCGGCGGGACTCCTCGTCCCGCGGGAAGAACGGACGCGGCGGGCGCGGCGGACGCGGGCAGGGCACCCAGGAGGCCGCGGACGGCGTGGACAACGCGTCCGTCCCGGCCCAGGACGGCCAGGCTCGGGACGTCCCGGCCCAGGACGGCGCCGGGAAGCGGGACCACCACTGGCACCTGGCCGACCTGCTGCACCCCTTCCAGCACCACCGGCTCCAGCACCACAAGTGACGGCCGTGGCCGCGGTCCTCGTAGGATCGCGGCCATGAGCAGCACCAGCAAGGACGCGCCGCCGCCGCTGCCCGAGCCCCTTCGGGTGCCGGTCGCCGACTCCCACACCCACCTCGACATGCAGGCCGGCACGGTCGACGAGGCACTGGCCAAGGCCGCCTCCGTCGGCGTGCGGACCGTGGTGCAGGTGGGCTGCGACCTGGCCGGGTCGCGGTGGGCGGCGCAGACCGCCGCCGCGTACGAGAACGTGCACGCCACCGTGGCCCTGCACCCCAACGAGGCGCCCCGCATCGTCCTCGGCGACCCCGACGGCTGGTCCCGCCAGGGCGCCCGCCCGGCCGGCGGCGACGCGGCCCTGGACGAGGCGCTGGCCGAGATCGACGCGCTGGCCGCGCTGCCGCACGTCCGGGGCGTCGGCGAGACGGGCCTGGACTACTTCCGCACGGGTCCCGAGGGCGTCGCCGCGCAGGAACGGTCCTTCCGCGCGCACATCGAGATCGCCAAGCGCCACGGCAAGGCACTGGTCATCCACGACCGCGAGGCCCACGACGACGTGCTGCGCGTGCTGCGCGAGGAGGGCGCCCCGGAGACGGTCGTCTTCCACTGCTACTCGGGCGACGCCGAGATGGCCAAGGTGTGCGCCGACGCGGGCTACTACATGTCCTTCGCCGGCAACGTCACCTTCAAGAACGCCCAGCCGCTGCGCGACGCGCTGGCCGTCGCCCCCGCCGAACTGGTCCTGGTCGAGACCGACGCGCCGTTCCTCACCCCCGCGCCGTACCGCGGACGGCCCAACGCCCCGTATCTCATTCCGGTCACGCTGCGCGCCATGGCCGAGGTGAAGGGGATGGACGAGGACGCGCTGGCCACGGCGGTGGCCGCGAACACGGCCCGCGCCTTCGGCTACTGACCGTCCGGGCGCCGTGGGCACGGGCCGGGCCGTCGGTTGCCGATTGTCCGGGCGCCGTGGGCACGGGCCGGGCCGTCGGTTGCCGATTGTCCGGGCGCCGTGGGCACGGGCCGGGCCGTCGGTTGCCGATTGTCCGGGCGCCG
>NZ_JBEXNM010000001.1:240939-335680 GCF_040611095.1 Streptomyces sp. NPDC003077
TCCGTGGGCACGGGCCGGGCCGTCGGTTGCCGATCGTCCGGGCGCCGTGGGCACGGGCCGCGCCTTCGGTTACCGACCGTCCGGGCGCCGTCGACACGACCCGTGCCGTCGATCACCGACCGTCCGGACGCCGCCGACCGCCCGCCCCGGCGGGACGGCGCGGCAGCATAGCGCGGCGACGCTCCGTAGCGGGGTGGCTTTGGAGAGTCACTTCCGCTCCGCTACATTCCGGCCCGACAACCGGTCCCCGTGGCATGTGGAGCGTCGTGAGTCATTCGCAGGGCAGCCACTCGCAGGACAGCCGCCGCCAGGCGGCCGGCATCGGCCCGTCCCCGGACGGTCCGCCGGGAGAGGGGCGGGCGGCGCCCCGTCATGGCGCCCGGCGCGGCGCCCACAGGGCGGACGGCCCACCGTCCCGGGGCGCGGCGGACCGGGAGCCGGCCTCGGAAGGGCACGCGTACGCCCTGCCGCCATATGGGTCGTCGTCTTCCCCATATGGCGGACCGCTCACCCACCCCTGGAGCGCGGCGCAGGAGGGCGGCTCCTATGGGGCGGCCGGGTCCGAAGCGCACACATACGAGTACGGGGCGCACGGGGCGTATAGGGGACCGTCCGCTGCCGACGGCTCCGCGGCCCCCTATGGGGCGGAGGCCGCTTCGTCCTCGTATGGGGCGGTGCCCCCCGGCCCGTTCGGGGACCCCGCCGCGCCGTACGAGTCGCATGCGCCGTACGAGGCCGGTTCCGGGTACGAGGCGAGTTCCGCCTACGAGGCGAGTTCCGCCTACGAGGTGGGTTCCGGCTACGGGCCAGGAGCCGGCTACGGGCCGGCGGCCGGGTATGCGCACGACGGCCGTCAGCCCGTGGCGGCCCCGTACGGATCGGCGGCCCCGTACGGAGCGGAGGCCGCTCACAGAGCGGGCGGCCCCCCGGCCAGCGCGGCACCCCAGCCGACGCACACCCCCCAGCCGCCGTACGCCACCGCCCCGCCCTACGGCGCCCCGTCCCCGTACGCCATCCCGTCCCCGTACGCACCCGACGCCCCCCGCCCGGCGACAGGCCCCCCGACCACGCCCCCGTCCGACGCCCCCCGGCACGCGGAGGCTCCCCCCGGCCGAGTCCCCCGCCAGGCCGCCCCCGCCACCCCACCCGGCGCCACCGGACGCCGCCGCCGACCCGCCAACCCCGCCAACCCCGTCAACCCCACCGACCCCGACGGACACGCGCCGACCGGCCCCGCGCGGCCCCCGGCACCCCGCGCCGTACCGAGACCCGACGCGCTGCGCCACGTCCTGCCGCGAGCCCTGGTGGTGGCGTGCCTGGCCGGGGGGACCACCGCGTTCGTCGCGATGGACAAGGCCGTCCGGCTGGACGTCGACGGGAACGTGCGCGAGGTGCACACCTTCGCGGACGACGTGGGCGCCCTTCTGGAGCGCGAGCACCTGCCCCTGGGGGCGCACGACCGGGTGGAGCCCGGGCCTGGTACCCGGCTGGAACACGAGGGCGAGGTCGTCGTGCGGCACGGCCGTCCGGTGCGGCTGACGCTGGACGGGGAGCGGCGCCTGATGTGGACCACCGCCGACACGGTGGGCGGCGCGCTGCGCCAGTTCGGCATCCGGGCCGAGGGCGCGTACCTCTCCCTGCCCCGTTCCCGGCCCATCGCCCGGCACGGCGTGGAGCTGACGGTGCGGACCGAGCGGACCCTCGTCCTGGTCGCGGACGGGCGCGGGCGCGAGATCCGGACCAACGCCGCGACCGTCCGCCAGGCGCTGGCCGAGGCGGGCGTCGGCCTGCACGGGCAGGACACCACCTCCGTGCCGCTGGACAGCTTCCCGCGCGAGGGGCAGAACGTCTCCGTCCTGCGGATCACCGGCGGCCGGGAGGTCCGCGAGGAAACCATCCCGTTCCGCACCGTGCGCCGCGCCGACTCCTCGCTCTTCCTCGGGACGGAGGCCGTGGTGCGGCAGGGGCAGCCGGGCGTGCGCCGGGTCACCTACCAGCTCCGGACGGTCAACGGCGTCGCGCAGCGGCCCCGGCGGGTGGAGACGCGGATCGTGCGGGAACCGCTCTCCCAGGTGGTGCACGTGGGCACCGGCGCGCCGCCGACCGGGGTGGCGGGCGCGGACGGGCTGAACTGGGGCGCGCTGGGCCGCTGTGAAGCGGGCGGGCGGCCGGACGCGGTGGACGCCTCGGGGACGTACGGCGGCCTCTACCAGTTCGACGTGCGCACCTGGCAGAGCCTCGGCGGCAGCGGCCGGCCCCAGGACGCCACGGCCGAGGAGCAGACCTACCGGGCCAAGAAGCTGTACGTCAGCCGGGGGGCGAGCCCGTGGCCCGTGTGCGGCCGTAAGCTTCACCGGTGAATCCGATGCCGATCGCGGGGGCGACCCCGGGGCCGGCACGGGCCCGGTGGCCCGTCCGGATTCGATGACCCGGTGAGCCGGCGCCTCCCGCGACACGGGGCCCGGTGAACGAGCGCAGCGAGCGAAGGACGGAAAGGCGCGCCCCGTGCGCAGGCACGGCGGGCGCGGCGAGGCCCCCATGAGCAACAGCACCCCCGACGAGTCCGCGTCCGGCCCCGTGCCGGCCACCCCCGACGACTCCGGCCCCCTGCTGGGCGCCGCCGACATCCGCGAACTGGCCGCCCGCCTCGACGTGCGCCCCACCAAGCAGCGCGGCCAGAACTTCGTCATCGACGCGAACACCGTCCGCCGCATCGTGCGCACCGCCGAGGTGCGCCCGGACGACGTGGTGGTGGAGGTCGGGCCCGGGCTGGGCTCGCTGACCCTCGCGCTGCTGGAGGCGGCCGACCGGGTCACCGCCGTGGAGATCGACGACGTGCTGGCCGCCGCGCTGCCGGACACCATCGCCGCCCGGATGCCGGAGCGGGCCGACCGGTTCGCGCTGGTGAACTGCGACGCGATGCAGGTCGCCGAGCTGCCGGGCCCGGCCCCGACCGCGCTGGTGGCCAACCTGCCCTACAACGTCGCGGTGCCGGTGCTGCTGCACATGCTCGCGACGTTCCCGAGCATCGAACGGACCCTGGTCATGGTGCAGGCCGAGGTCGCCGACCGGCTCGCGGCCCGTCCCGGCAACAAGGTGTACGGCGTCCCGTCGGTCAAGGCGAACTGGTACGCGGAGGTCAAGCGGGCCGGCGCGATCGGCCGCAACGTCTTCTGGCCCGCGCCGAACGTCGACTCCGGCCTCGTCTCCCTCGTCCGCCGCACCGAGCCGGTGGCGACGACGGCGAGCCGGGCGGAGGTGTTCGCGGTGGTCGACGCGGCCTTCGCGCAGCGCCGCAAGACGCTGCGGGCGGCGCTGGCGGGGTGGGCCGGTTCGGCCGCCGCCGCCGAGGCCGCGCTGGTCGCGGCGGGGATCTCGCCGCAGGCGCGGGGGGAGGCGCTGACGGTGGAGGAGTTCGCGCGGATCGCCGAGAACAAGGGTGCCGAGGGGGCGGTGGCGTGAGCGAGCACCACCCCGCGCCTTCAGGGGAGCCCGTCGTCTCGTCCGGGGAGGCCGCCGCGTCCTCTGGGCAGCACGCCGACTCGTCCCAAGGACACACCGTCTCCTCCGCCGACTCGATCACCGTTCGCGTTCCCGCCAAGGTGAACGTGCAGCTCGCGGTGGGTGGCGCGCGGCCGGACGGGTTCCACGACCTGGCCAACGTCTTCCTCGCCGTCGGCCTGTACGACGAGGTCACCGCCACGCCGCTGCCGCCGGGCGCGGACACCGACGTGCCCCGGATCACCGTGTCCGGGCCGGACGCGCGCCTCGTGCCCGCCGACCGGAGCAACCTCGCCGCCCGCGCCGCCGAACTCCTCGCGGCCCGGCACGGCCTGCGTCCCGCCGTCCACCTGCACATCGTCAAGGACATCCCGGTCGCGGGCGGGATGGCGGGCGGCAGCGCGGACGGCGCCGCGGCGCTGGTCGCCTGCGACGCGCTGTGGGGCACCGGCGCCACCCGCGAGGAACTGCTCGGCATCTGCGCCGAGTTGGGCAGCGACGTGCCGTTCAGCCTGGTCGGCGGGGCGGCCCTGGGGCGGGGGCGCGGCGAACTGCTCACCCCGCTGGAGGTCGGCGGCACCTTCCACTGGGTGTTCGCGGTCGCCGACGGCGGGCTGTCCACCCCGGCCGTCTACCGCGAGTTCGACCGGCTCCACGAGGGCCGCGCCGTCCCGGCCCCCGAGCCTTCGGAGGGGCTGCTCGCGGCGCTGCGGGCGGGGGGCGCCGACGCCCTCGCCGCCGCGCTGTCCAACGACCTCCAGCCCGCCGCGCTGTCGCTGCGCCCCGCGCTGGCCGGGACCCTGGAGGCGGGGGCGGCGGGCGGCGCGCTGGCGAGCCTGGTCTCCGGCTCCGGGCCGACCACGGCCTTCCTGGCCAAGGACCGCGGGGCGGCGGACGCGGTGGCCCGCGCGCTGGAGGCGTCCGGGACCTGCCGGGCGGTCCGGGTGGCCGAGGGGCCGGTGCCGGGGGCGCGGGTGGTGTAGGGCGGCGGGGGACGCGGGCGGTGCGGGGACGCTTCCGGCCGCCTCGTCGCCTCTTCGTCCGTAGGGGCGGTACGGGGGCGGGCTCGCCCCTCGCGTGAGCGTGTTCGAGCGCTGCCCGCCGTCTCGTACGCCTGTGCGCCCTCTCCGCGCATCGCACGCCCGTACGATTCTGCGGCGGGATGATCCGGCGCCGTGGGATCCTGGAAAGGCCCAGTGAGCGCGGCGTACGGAGTCGCGCCGGCCGGTAAGGAGCGGAATTGGCCACCAACCTTGTCAATCTGGAAGCCGTCGGAAAGGTGTACGGCACCCGTGCACTGCTCGACGGCGTCTCCCTCGGCGTCAACGAGGGGGACCGGATCGGCGTCGTCGGCCGCAACGGGGACGGCAAGACCACCCTCATCCGCATCCTCGCCAAGCTGGAGGACGCGGACGACGGCCGCGTCACGCACGCCGGCGGCCTGCGGCTGGGCGTGCTGACCCAGCACGACTCGCTCGACCCGGCGGCGACGGTCCGGCACGAGGTGATCGGCGACCTCGCCGACCACGAGTGGGCCGGCAACGCCAAGATCCGCGACGTGCTGACCGGTCTCTTCGGCGGGCTGGACCTGCCGGGCTTCGCTCAGGGGCTGGACACCGTCATCGGCCCGCTCTCCGGTGGCGAGCGGCGGCGCATCGCGCTCGCCAAGCTGCTGATCGCCGAGCAGGACCTGATCGTCCTGGACGAGCCCACCAACCACCTCGACGTCGAGGGCATCTCCTGGCTCGCCCGGCACCTGGGCGCGCGGCGTTCGGCGCTGGTCGTCGTCACCCACGACCGGTGGTTCCTGGACCAGGTCTGCACCCGCATGTGGGACGTGCAGCGCGGCGCCGTCCACGAGTACGAGGGCGGCTACAGCGACTACGTCTTCGCCCGCGCCGAACGGGAGCGGATCGCCGCCACCGAGGAGGCCAAGCGGCAGAACCTCGTCCGCAAGGAGCTGGCGTGGCTGCGGCGCGGCGCCCCGGCGCGCACCAGCAAGCCCCGGTTCCGCATCGAGGCCGCCAACGAGCTGATCGCGGACGTGCCGCCGCCGCGCGACAGCGCCGAACTGATGAAGTTCGCCAGCTCCCGGCTGGGCAAGACGGTCTTCGACCTGGAGGACGTGACCGTCCAGGCCGGGCCGAAGATGCTGCTCAAGCACCTGACCTGGCAGCTCGGCCCGGGCGAGCGGGTCGGCCTGGTGGGCGTCAACGGCGCGGGCAAGACCTCGCTGCTGCGCGCGCTGGCCGCCGCCGCGCGCACCGAGGGCGAGCAGCAGCCGGCGGGTGGCCGGATCGTCGTCGGCAAGACGGTGAAACTGGCCTACCTCTCCCAGGAGGTCGCCGAGCTCGACCGCTCGCTGCGCGTCCTGGAGGCCGTCCAGCAGGTGCGCGAGCGCGTCGACCTGGGCAAGGGCCGGGAGATGACCGCCGGGCAGCTCTGCGAGAAGTTCGGGTTCACCAAGGAGAAGCAGTGGACGCCGGTGGGCGACCTCTCCGGCGGTGAGCGCCGCCGCCTGCAGATCCTGCGCCTGCTGATGGACGAGCCCAACGTGCTCTTCCTGGACGAGCCGACCAACGACCTCGACATCGAGACGCTGACCCAGTTGGAGGACCTGCTCGACGGCTGGCCCGGCTCGCTGATCGTCATCAGCCACGACCGGTACTTCGTCGAGCGCACCACCGACCGGGTCTTCGCGCTGCTGGGCGACGCCACGCTGCGGATGCTGCCGCGCGGGCTGGACGAGTACCTGGAGCGCCGCCAGAAGGTGCTGGACGCGGCGGCCCCCGCGCCCGCCCAGGCCACCGCCACGGCCGCGAAGCCGAAGTCGGCCGCCGCCAACCGCGCCGCTCAGAAGGAGCTCCAGCGGATCGAGCGCCAGTTGGACCGCATCGGCGAGAAGGAGGCGGCGCTGCACGCGCAGATCGCCGAGCACGCGACGGACTTCGAGAAGGTCGCGGACCTGGACGCCAAGCTGCGCGAGCTGGTGGGCGAGCGCGAGGAGCTGGAGATGCGCTGGCTGGAGCTGGCCGAGGACGTGTGAGGCGCCCGGGGCCCGGGGCTGCCGTGACCGCCCCGGGGTGCCGTGACCGCCCCGGGCCGGGTGGGGTGGCTCGGGGGGTGCTCCGGGCCTTGGGGGACGCTCCGGGCCTCGGCCGTTTCTCCCCGGCGTCGCCAAAGGCTCCCGGCTTCGGCCGTTCCTCCCCGGCGCCCCCGAATGCTTCGGGCCTCGTCCGTTCCTCCCCGGCGCCCCCAAAAGCTCCCGGCTTCCGGGCCCCGGGCGTTTCGGGATCCGGGCCCCGGGCGCCCCGGATGCCCCTCCGGCGGGGCGATTGTGGTCAGTGATGGCGAGGGGTTTGTGGCCGCGAAGGGTGGGTTGTGTGGTCACGGGGAGGGGGATTCGTGGCCATGGTGCGTGGGCCGGGTGGTTCCCCGCAAGGGGCGCGGGGCGCGGCGCGCTCCTGATGGCCTTCTGCCCTCGCGTTCGGGTGGGGACGCAGGGCTCTTTCGTGAGGTCGGCAGGGGTTTTCGGCGGAGCCGACCCGAACACCGACCGACGACCGAGGGCTCAATACCTGTCACACTTGGGCTGCGTCTGAACAGCAACTGCCCCCAAATGGCCGGGATTTCTACATTGCGCCGGTCTTCTTCCCGGTAGGGGGCGCGCAACGTCGAACAGGCGTGTAGCTTCCGGGGGCAAAGCGGCCTGGCGAGGGCCGGGGGGCTGGGCTCGCCGGGGAAATTGGGGGGTGGCTCAATGGGCGTGCGGCTCATGGTGGTCGATGATCACCGACTGCTCGCCGAGGCGCTCGCCTCGGCCTTGAAACTGCGCGGGCACCGGGTGCTCGCGGCGGCGGCGCCCAGCGCGGGCGCCGCGGACCTGGTGGTGAGCAGGGCACCCGAAGTGTGCTTATTGGGCACGGCGGCGCCCGCGGAGCCGGGGGTCTTCGATCCGGTCGTACGGATCAAGAAGGAGCGGCCACAGGTCGCGGTGGTGGTGCTGGGCCCGGTCCCGAACCCGCGCGGCATCGCCGCCGCGTTCGCCGCCGGGGCCTCCGGCTACGTCCGGCACGACGAGCGGATCGAAGGCGTCGAACGCGCCATGATGAAGGCGCGCGCGGGCGAGGCGGCGGTCGCCCCGCAGCTTCTCCAGCAGGCCTTCGAGGAGCTGCTGCACCCGGCGGTGCAGCCGGACGACGAGGGCGCTCGGCTGCTCCAGATGCTCACCCCGCGCGAGGTGGAGGTGCTGGTGCGGGTCGCGGAGGGGGAGGACACCCGGCTGATCGCGGCCGGGATGGGCATCGCCCCGAGCACCGCCCGTACGCACGTCCAGCGGGTGCTGATGAAGCTGGGCGTCGGCTCCCGGCTGGAGGCCGCGGCGCTGGCCGCCCGCACGGGACTGCTCGACCGGGCGGCGGGACCGCCGGCGGGAGCGCGCACGGAAGGGTGAGGCGCGGTCGGCCGCCTGCCGGGGGACGCGCCACCGCGCACCGGCCCCGCGGGCTTCACCCCGAGCCGACCACATCCGCACAAGAGCTCCCGCCCCGCCTCACAACTGTCCGTTCCTGCCCTCAGCGCTGCCCGGAAGCGGCCGGAACGTTGACGTCGCTGTTCAGTCATGCTTCATTGTGTTTGTTTGTGTTCGGTGTTGGTGTCGGTGTTGCGAGGAGTCCCGTGAAGAAGACGACGACCCGGCTCGCGGACGGCCGGGAGCTCATCTACTACGACGCGCGCGACGACGTCGTACGCGAGGACGCCGACCGCCGCCCGCTCGAACCGGTCTCCACCGCCTCCGAGATCCGCCCGGACCGGCTCCTGGGCGACGCGGTCGCCATCGCCTCGCACCGCCAGGGCCGCACCTACCACCCGCCCGCCGACCAGTGCCCGCTGTGCCCGTCACGCGACGGACGGCTCACCGAGATCCCCGCCGCCGACTACGACGTCGTCGTCTTCGAGAACCGCTTCCCCTCCCTGACCGGCGACAACGGCCGGTGCGAGGTGGTCTGCTTCACCTCCGACCACGACGTCTCCTTCGCCGGGCTCGACGAGGAACAGGCCGCCCTGGTCCTGGAGGCGTGGACCGACCGGACCGCCGAACTCTCCCAGCACCCCGGCGTCGAGCAGGTCTTCTGCTTCGAGAACCGCGGCGCCGAGATCGGCGTCACCCTCGGCCACCCGCACGGCCAGATCTACGCCTACCCCTTCGTCACCCCGCGCACCAGCCGGATGCTCACCTCGCTCGCCGGCCACCGCGCGAGCACCGGCGGCCGGAACCTCTTCGACGACATCCTCGCCGACGAGGTGGTGGACGGCCGCCGCATCGTCTGGGAGGGCGCGCACTGGCTCGCGTTCGTCCCCTACGCCGCCCACTGGCCGTACGAGGTGCACCTGTACCCCAAGCGCCGGGTCCCCGACCTGCTGGCGCTCGACGAGGACGCGCGGGAGGAGTTCCCCCGCGTCTACCTGGAGCTGCTGCGCCGCTTCGACCGGATCTTCGGCGAGGGCGAACCGCCGACCCCGTACATCTCCGCCTGGCACCAGGCGCCCCTGCACGCCCGGGACCGCGCGGAGTTCGCGTTGCACCTGGAGCTTTTCACCATTCGCCGGGCATCCGGCAAGCTGAAGTTCCTCGCGGGCTCCGAATCCGGCATGAACGTGTTCGTCAACGACGTGCCGCCGGAGGCCGCGGCCGAGCGACTGCGAGAGGTAGCGAGCAAGTGAGCAAGAAGTACCTGGTCACGGGTGGTGCGGGGTATGTCGGCAGCGTGGTGGCGACGCACCTGCTCCAGGCCGGACACGAGGTGACGGTGCTGGACGACCTGTCCACCGGCCACCGCGAGGGCGTGCCCGCCGGGGCGCGCTTCATCGAGGGCCGCATCCAGGACGCCGCCCGGTGGCTGGACTCCTCCTACGACGCCGTCCTGCACTTCGCGGCGTTCTCGCAGGTCGGCGAGTCGGTGGTGAACCCGGAGAAGTACTGGCGCAACAACGTCGGCGGCACCATGGACCTGCTCGCCGCCATGCGCGACGCCGGCGTGCGCACCCTCGTCTTCTCCTCCACCGCCGCCACCTACGGGGAGCCGGAGACCACCCCGATCGTCGAGACCGCCCCCACCGCGCCCACCAACCCCTACGGCGCCAGCAAGCTCGCCGTGGACCACATGATCAGCGGGGAGTGCGCGGCGCACGGCCTGGCCGCCGTCTCGCTGCGGTACTTCAACGTCGCGGGCGCCTACGGCGACGCCGGCGAGCGCCACGACCCCGAGTCGCACCTCATCCCGCTCGTCCTCCAGGTCGCCCAGGGCAAGCGCGAGGCGATCTCCGTCTACGGCGACGACTACCCGACCCCGGACGGCACCTGCGTCCGCGACTACATCCACGTCGCCGACCTCGCCGAGGCGCACCTCCTGGCGCTCGACGCGGCGACCGCGGGCGAGCACCTGATCTGCAACCTCGGCAACGGCAACGGGTTCTCCGTGCGCGAGGTCATCGAGACCGTCCGCAAGGTCACCGGCCACCCGATCCCCGAGGTCGTCGCGCCCCGCCGCGGCGGCGACCCGGCCGTCCTGGTCGCCTCCGCGCAGGTCGCCATGGACCGGCTGGGCTGGCGCCCCAGCCGCGCCGACCTGGCCGGGATCGTGGCCGACGCCTGGGAGTTCGCCCAGCGCGGGGAGCGCGAGCAGGCATGACGGACGGGGGCGAGCGGGACGGGCACGGGGAGCCGGACGGGCCGACCGGGCACGGCGAGTCCGACGGCCGGGCCGGGCAGGCCGGGCACGCCGGACAGGCCGGCCATGGTGCTCAGCGCACCGCGGCGGCCTTCCGGGCGGTGTACGGGGCCGAGCCCACCGGCGTGTGGGCGGCCCCCGGCCGGGTCAACCTGATCGGCGAACACACCGACTACAACGACGGCTTCGTGATGCCGCTCGCCCTGCCGCACACGACGCTCGCCGCCGCCCGCGCCCGCACGGACGGCGTGCTGCGCGTCCACTCGGGCGCGGTGCGGGGGCCCCGGGTCGTCGAGCTGCGCCTCGACGACCTGCGGCCCGCGCCCGGCACCGGCACCGGCGACGGCACCGGCGGCTGGGCGGCGTACCCGGGCGGCGTCGCCTGGGCGCTGCGCGAGGCCGGGCTGCCGGTGGGCGGCGCGGACATCCACTACGACAGCACCGTGCCGACCGGCGCCGGGCTCTCCTCGTCGGCCGCCCTGGAGGTCGTCACCGCGCTCGCCCTGAACGACCTGTACGGGCTCGGCCTGGCCCCGGAGCGGCTGGCCGGGCTCGCGCAGCGCGCCGAGAACCTCTTCGTCGGCGTGCCCTGCGGGATCATGGACCAGATGGCGGCGGCGTGCTGCGCCGAGGGGCACGCCCTCTTCCTGGACACCCGCGACCTCTCCCAGCGGCAGGTTCCGTTCGATTTGGCGGGGGAGGGCCTGCGGCTCCTTGTAGTGGACACTCGCGTCAAACACGAACTGGGAGACGGCGCGTACGCGGCGCGTCGCGCCGGGTGTGAACGGGGCGCGCGGGCGCTCGGCGTGCGGGCCCTGCGTGACGTGCCCTACCCACACCTCCCGGACGCCCTGAAAACGCTGGCCAACGACCCGGCCGCGCAGGCGCTCGTCCGCCACGTCGTCACCGAGAACCACCGCGTCGCCGAAGTCATCGCCCGCCTCGACGCCGGCGACCCGCGCGGCATCGGGCCCCTGCTGACGGCCGGCCACGCCTCCCTCCGCGACGACTTCCGGGTCTCCTGCCCGGAGCTGGACCTGGCCGTCGGGACCGCGAACGCGGCGGGCGCCCTCGGGGCCCGGATGACCGGCGGCGGCTTCGGCGGCTCGGCGATCGTCCTGGTACCGGAACCCGAAGCCGACGCGGTCGCCGAGGCCGTCACCGAAGCCTTCGCGGCAGCGGGCCACCGGCCACCGCGCGTCTTCGCCGCGGTGCCGGGCGCGGGCGCGCGACGGGTGGGCTGAGGGCGCGCCGCCGACCGTCCGAGGGCGCTCCGGTGGCGGCTCCGGAAGCTTTCCGAAGACCCCTCCCGGACGCTCTACGGAAGATCACTGAAGACCGCTGAAGATCTCCCCCGGCGCGAAATCGACGAACGGATCGCGCCGTTCCTCGTCGACTTCTGTCCCTCGACGGCCTTCGGGCCCCACCCTGAACACATCGATCGGGAAGTTTTGCCAATCGCCTTCCGTTGCCGCACCCCGTCCGTACGCTGAATGCCAGCACCGGTGGGGGCCGGTGCTGATCAGGGGGCGAGACAGTCGGCACGACGCCCGGGGCGGGACGGTGACACGGCGTACGGCGGCGGCCGTGCGAGTGACGATCCCGCTGCGGGCGTCGTGCCCGCGAGCGTCCGTTCCCCGAGACAGGGGGTCTCAGTGCAACGCATCCGGGTTCTGGTGGTCGACGACCACCGCATCTTCGCCGAGTCGCTGGCCGCCGCCCTCGCGGCGGAACAGGACGTGGACGTGGCGGCGGCCGGCAGCGGACCGGCGGCCGTGCGCAACCTGGAGCGGGCGGCCGGTGACGGCCGTCGCTTCGACGTCATGCTGGTCGACGCCGACCTCGGCACGGTCGCGGCGCCGCTGGCCGCCGTGCCCGCCCAGTCGGCCGCGTCCCGGGACGGGGCGGCGCCGGAGAGCGTCCCGCTGGACGGCATCTCGCTGGTCTCCGGCGTCCGCACCATGCATCCGTACGTCCGCACCGTCGTCCTCGCGGAGAAGGACGATCCGCGCCGGGCCGCCGCGGCCCTGCAGGCCGGTGCCTGCGGGTGGGTCGCCAAGGACTGCTCGCTCTCCCGCCTGCTCGCCGTGATCCGCGGCGTGCTGCGGGACGAGACGCACCTGCCGCCCGCCCTGCTGACCGGCGTCCTGCGCGAGCTGACGGCGGCGCGCAAGCACCGCACCGAGAGCGAACGGCTGGTGGAGTCGCTCACCCCGCGCGAACGCGAGGTGCTGCGCTGCATGGTCGCCGGCCTGGGCCGCAAGGCCGTCGCCGAGCGGCTGTTCCTCTCCCCGCACACCGTCCGCACCCACATGCAGAACGTCCTGGGCAAACTCGGCGTCCACTCCACCCTCGCCGCGGTCGCCCTGGCCCGCCGGGCCGGAGTGGGCCCGGTGGAACTGGAACCGGCCACGGCGACCGCGTCGGTGTCGATGCCGTAGCGGAAGGGCGGACCCCGGGCCGGGCCGGGATGGTGCGGGCTGATCGAGGGCGGGGCGGCCACGTGCGCGGCGTGGAGGCACGGACGCCGTTGTGTCCCTGCTCCACGGCGGACGCACGAACGGGCCCCGCCCGTGCCGGTCACTCCCCCCGCAGCACCGCCACCCCCCGCCCCGGCAGTGACACCCGGTACACCGGCCCCGAAGGCGTCGACGTCAGGGCGTCCGTCATCGGGGCGGGGAGCGGGACCTCGGCCGGGGTGGTGGTGTGGTTGAGGAGGAAGAGGAAGCGGGTGCGGGGGCCCGTGCGGACGGTGGCCTGGACGCCGGTGGGGAGGCCGGGGAGGACGGGGGCGACGCCGGCCGCTGTGCGGAGGTCGTCCATCAGCGCGCGCATCGTTTCCGGTGCCAGGCGGGTGCCCGCGTACCAGGCCGTGCCCCGGCCGTACGCGTGCCGGGTCACGGCCGGACGGCCCGCGAGGTCACCGTCCGCGAACTGCGCGACCACCTCCGCGCCCTCCGGCACGATCACCTCAGACCACAGGTCCGCCGTCCCCTCCAAGCCGCCCCGCACCCGCAGCGCCGCCCCCGCGTCCAGGGGCCAGAACTCCTCCACCGTCAGGCCCAGCACCTCCCGCAGCGGCGCCGGGTAGCGGCCGGGGTGCACCCGGTCGCAGGCGTCCACGATGCCGGAGAAGAACGAGACCAGCAGGTGCCCGCCGTCGCGCACGTACGCCGTCAGACGCTCCGCGTTCTGCGCCGTGAGGAGGTAGAGGTGGGGGACGACGACCAGGCGGTAGCCGGACAGGTCGCGGTCCGGGGGCACGATGTCGCAGGCCACGCCCGCCTCGAAGAGCGGACGGTAGTGGGCCAGCGCGAGTTCGGGGTGGTGCAGCGCGGTGGACGGGCGGGAGTCCAGCTCCAGCGCGCGCCGGCTGTCCCAGTCGGCCAGCAGCGCCACCTCGGCGCGCGAGCGGGTGCCGGCGATCTCCGGGACGTGCGCCAGTTCCCGGCCCAGTTCCGCCACCTCGCGGAAGACGCGGGTGTCCGTCCCGCCGTGCGGCAGCATCGCGGAGTGGAACTTCTCCGCCCCGCCGCGCGACTGCCGCCACTGGAAGAACAGCACCGAGTCCGCCCCCTGGGCGACGGCCTGCCAGCTCCACAGCCGCATCGCGCCGGGCGGCTTGGGGCCGTTGCGCGGACGCCAGTTGACGGCGCCGGGCGCCTGCTCCAGCAGCAGCCACGGCTGCCCGCCGCGCGCCGAGCGCATCAGGTCGAAGTTGTACGCGGCCCGGATGTGGTCGTCGGGCACGTACGGGTCCTGGTAGAAGTCCAGCGCCATCCGGTCCACGTCGGCGGCCCAGGCGAAGGCGTCGACCGGCTTGTGGTCCGGCATCAGGTTGGTGGTGACCGGGACGCCCGGCGACAGCCGCGTCAGCACCTCCTTCTCCGCCAGGTAGCAGCCGCGCAGCGCGTCGTCAGCGAAACGCAGGTAGTCCAGTTGCTGGGCGGGGTTGGGGAAGGTCGGCGCGGTGCGCGGCGGCAGCACCTCGGCGAAGTCGCCGTACGCCTGCGACCAGAACGCCGTCGACCAGGCGTCGTTCAGCGCCGCCACCGTCCCGTACCGCGCCCGCAGCCAGTCCCGGAACGCCGCCGCGCACCCGTCGCAGAAGCACTGCCGCGTGTGGCAGCCGTACTCGTTGCCGACGTGCCACAGGGCCAGCGCCGGGTGCCCCGCGTACCGCTCGGCGACCCGCTCCACCAGCCGGACCGCGTGCGCGCGGTAGACGGGGCTGGAGGGGCAGAAGTGCTGCCGCGCGCCGGGCCAGCGGCGCACCCCGTCCGGGCCCTCGGGCAGGATCTCCGGGTGGCGGTGGGAGAGCCAGGGCGGCGGCGAGGCCGTCATGGTGGCCAGGCACACGGCGATGCCCGCGCCCGCCAGCCCGTCCAGCACCCGGTCCAGCCAGCCGAACTCGTACGTCCCCGGGCGCGGCTCGGCCTTCGCCCAGGAGAAGATCCCGACGCTGACGAGCGTGACGTGCGCCCGCTTCATCAGGCGCAGGTCCTCCTCCCATACCTCCTCCGGCCACTGCTCCGGGTTGTAGTCGCCTCCGAAGTGCACCACCATCGCCGCCGACCTCCTGGACTCCTGGTTTCCCGGATCACCGCGGAGGGCGCCGTACGGAGCCGGGGGAGCCACCCGCCGCGGCCCGCCGGCGCCCCGCCCGCGGAGGTCCCCGCCCCTACGAAGAGTGCTTCACCACGCTCCACCCGCCGTCCACGACCAGCTCCGCCCCCGTGACGTACGAGGCGTCGCCGGACAGCAGGAACGCGATCGCGGCGGCCACCTCCTCCGGCCGCCCCAGCCGCCGCGCCGCGGTCTGCTCGGCGCTCGCCCGGCGGTCCTCCTCGCCGACCGCGTCCCAGGCGGCGGTGAGGACGGGCCCGGGGAGCACGCAGTTCACCCGGACCTCCGGGCCGTACTCCACGGCCAGCTGATGGGCCAGACCGGTGAGCGCGGCCTTGGACGCGGCGTACGCGGGCCGCCCCGGCAGCCCGAACCGCGCCTGCACCGAGGACGTCAGCACCACGGCCCCCCGCCGCTCCCTCAGGTCCTCCACCGTGGCCCGCACCCCCAGGAACGCGCCGGTGAGGTTCACCGCGAGCTGCCGTTCCCACTCCGCGAGCGACATGTGCCCGGCGGGGGCGTGGAAGGGCACGTAGGCGTTGCCGACCAGGCCGTCGACGGGGCCGTAGCGCTCCCGGGCGGCGTGCACGGCGCGCGCCCAGTCGTCCTCGCGGGACACGTCGCAGTGCTCGTACGAGGCCCGGCCGCCGGCCGTCCTGATGCGGCGGGCGGTGCGCTCGCCGCGTTCGTCGTCGACGTCCAGGAGCAGGAGGTGGGCGCCCTCGGTGGCGAGCCGGTCGGCGGTCGCCGCGCCGATCCCGCCGGCCGCGCCGGTCACCACGATCGTGCGGTCGGCGAACCGCGCACCGTTCGGCGCGCCCGTGGGCACCCGCCGCTCCCGCCGCTCCTGCCGCCGCGCCGGATCCGGGCCGGTCGGGTTGGTCGGGTCCTGGCGGTCGGGCCGGCTCCCGCGGCCCTGGTGGCGCTGCTGGCTCATGGCCGCGATCCAAGCCCACCGGCGGCCACCCGGGCAAGAGGCCCTTCGGGCGGGCGGGGGGTGGAGAGGCGGGCGCGAGGGTCGCGTTCGGCTGGGGCGCGAGGGTCTCGTTCGGCTGTGGGCCGGGAGGCGGCCGGGCGGGCAGGCGGCCGGGCGGGCAAGGGCGCCTTCGTCCGACCGAGGGCCGGGGGAGGCGGGCAGCCGGGACTGCTGGGCCCGTTGGGACCGCTGGACCCGTCGGGACCGTCGGAACCGCCAGAACTGCCGGGACACGTCTCCCCGGACTGCCTGGACTGCCCGGACCGCGCGGGGGCCCCGCCTCAGCCCGGGATGTTGTCGAACGGCGCGGTGAGCTGCCGCAGCAGGGCGGCCAGCTCGCCGCGCTGGGCGCGGGAGAGCTCGCCGAGGATCGCCCGCTCCTGCGTCAGCAGCCCGGCGAGCGACTGGTCGGCCCGGTCGCGGCCCTCGGGGGTGAGGCGGACGAGGACGCCGCGCCGGTCGCTGGGGTCGGGCAGCCGCTCGACGAGGCCCTTCTTGGCGAGCCGGTCGATGCGGTTGGTCATCGTGCCGGACGTGACCAGCGTCTGGGTCAGTAGTTGCCCGGGGGAGAGCTGGTACGGCGCGCCCGCGCGGCGCAGCGCGGTCAGCACGTCGAACTCCCAGGGCTCCAGCCCCACCTCGGCGAACGCGAGGCGGCGGGCGCGGTCAAGGTGGCGGGCCAGCCTGCTGACGCGGCTGAGGACCTCCAGCGGTTCCACGTCGAGGTCCGGGCGCTCCCGGCGCCACGCCGCGACCAATCGATCGACCTCGTCCTCCATGACGATCAGTGTAGTTGGTCTGTCGACGTGAAGTCTCTTGACATCAAGATATATTTCCGCGGACGATTGGGCATCGTCGGCGGGAGCTCACGCTCGACCGAGTTGGTCTGCACCAGCCCTGTACCAGTGAAGGGGTTCGAACATGCACGACGCACCAACCTGGGATCCGCAGCAGTACCTCCGCCACGCCGGACACCGGACCCGCCCGTTCCACGATCTGCTCGCCCGCATACCGGAGCTGCCCCACCGCGGCCGTCCGGCCCGCATCGCCGACCTGGGCTGCGGCCCCGGCAACGTCACCGTCCAGCTCACCGACCGGTGGCCCGACGCGCACATCACCGGCCTGGACAGCTCACCCGAAATGCTCAAGGAAGCCGAGACGTACGCCGGACCCACCCCCGGCGGCGGCCACCTCGACTTCGCGCCGGCCGACGCGTCCGTATGGCAGCCCGAGGAACGGTTCGACCTCATCGTCTCCAGCGCGGCGCTGCAGTGGGTCCCCAACCACCCGGACTCCTTCCCGGCCTGGATCGCCGGTCTCACCCCCGGCGGCACCCTCGCCTTCCAGGTGCCCGGGAACTTCACCTCGCCCAGCCACGCCCTGCTCGGCGAACTGTGCGACGAGCCCCAGTGGCGCCCCCGCCTCGCCCCCCACGGCCGCCGCTTCGTCCACATCCTCAGCCCCGCCGCCTACCTGGAGCGGCTCTCCTCCCTCGGCTGCGAGGTCGACGCCTGGGAGACCACCTACGTCCAGCTCCTCCAAGGCGAGGACCCCGTCCTCGACTGGGTGAAGGGCACCGCCCTGCGCCCCGTCCTGACCGCCCTGGAGGACGACCCGCCGGCCCGCGAAGAATTCCTGGCCCAGTACCGGGACCTCCTCCGCAAGGCCTACCCACCCGGCCCGCACGGAACGGTCTTCCCGTTCCGGCGAATCTTCGTGGTGGCGCGCAAGCCCGGATGAGCGGGGCCGGGTGAACGGGACCGGGTGACGGGGGCGGGCGCGGCCGGGTGACGGCGCCGGGCGCGTCCGCCGGTCGGGGCGGGCGGCGCGGGGGCGGGTGCCCTATGGGCCGCCCGCCCCGGCCCGGCCCGATCCGTTCGGCTCGCGACGAGCGCCCGTCCTGTCCCGCTCCGGTCCGATCAGTTCCGCCCGCGACGAGCGCCCCGTCCTCCCGGCAGCCACCGGCTCACCGCGAACCGGCCGTGACCAGCTCACCGCGAACCACCGCCCCTACCACCACAAGCCACCCGTCCATCCACGCGGCGCCGTCCGCGCCGCCCGTCGAAAGGACGCAGCCGTGATCACCGGCCTCGACCACGTCCAGCTCGCCGCGCCTCCCGATAGCGAGGACGCCCTCCGCGCGTATTACGCAGGCATCCTCGGCCTGACGGAGATCCCCAAGCCCGCCGCCCTCGCGGCCCGCGGCGGCTGCTGGTTCGAGACCGGCCCGGCCCAGCTCCACCTCGGTATCGAGCACGACTTCCGCCCGGCCCGGAAGGCTCACCCCGGCCTCCGCGTCACCGGCCTGGACGCCCTCGCGGCCCGCCTGACGGCCGCCGGCGCCCCGGTCACGTGGGACGACGCGATCCCGGGGCGGCGGCGGTTCTTCTCGGAGGATCCGGTGGGGAACCGGCTGGAGTTCGTGGAATTCGCCACGGGGCCTCCGAGCGAAATCCCGCGTTTTTAAGGAATGGGCTGCTTCTCGCTCAGCGTGTTCGGGAAGAGGTGCGCGAAATCGTCCTCGTCGTGGATCGACAGCGCGCCCCACGAGCCGTCCGCGAAACCGAACTGCACCTCGCCGAGACCGGACACGTACCGCGTCCACACGAGATCGCCCCGCCGGAACGACGGGCCGGGTTCCACGGCGTCGCCCAGCTTCCCGCTGAACCGGCGCTTTTGCAGATAGACGAAACGCAGATGGGCGCCGGTGACCGCCACGAATGTGAGGACGCCGGTCCTGGAACGGGGCTGGGCGGCCCGCAGCCACTGTCCGGCCAGGCTGTCCCAGCCCCCGAAGAACGGGCTCTTGCGCCGCTGCCGCCGGGCCCGTTCCGCGGGGGCGTCGGCCGTCCGCGTCTGCCCGCCGTCCGAGACGTCGTCGACCACCGCCCGGAAGAAGACGGAAGCCGCCCGGTCCAGGAAGTCGCCGTCCCGTTCCTTTCCGGCCAGCACTTCCGGACGCAGCCGGTCCGGCACGTCCGCGCTGTCTTTCCCGCTGTGCCCCGTCATACGGGAACAGGGGAATCCCCCGAGCAATTGCTCACCCGCCGGCAGAACGCTGCGGACGCGCTCTTCGATTCCGGGCCACACGGTCGTCTCCTTTTCAGCCGAATACGGATTTCGCGTCGGTGGATCCACGCGTGCACAGGGACGACACCTCCACCCTGAGCACTCCGGCGCCGTGATCCGCGGTCAGGAGAAAGGAATAGCCGATCGAGCGCTCGGGCACGGTGTCGCCGGCTCGTAGCCGTACCGTCGCATCCGTTCCGGCGGATTCCGTCACCCATCCCCGACCGGAGAAGGCGGCGACCGCCCGGCCCAGTGCCTCGGTGAGATCGGCCGCCCGCACCCGCTCGACGCTCCACGCATGCTGAGCCGAGCAGGCTGACCGCAACCCCTTCGCCCAGCAGTCCGGGCAGGTGAGGGAGGTGACCTGACGGCCGCCCTCCATGGGGCCGTGCACGGCGAGGGCGTCCAGCAGGCGGCTCGAATGCCAGAAGAGGTCCCGTCGCAGCGCCTCGGAAGGGGCGGGGTGCTCCGGTGGGGCCTGCCGCACGGCCGCGTAATCGGCGATCTCCTGGTCCGTGCCCCAGTCGACGGTCTTGAGGACCTCGGCGAACAGTTCGCAGTGGAGGTCCCAGCCCTCCGGGGACGGCGAGGCGAGCTCGAAGACCAGCATCTCGCCCGTCCCCGGCAGCGGCACGAACACCTGGACAAGGAACTGCTCGACCGGCTCGTCCCGGCCGGTGGGCGACGACTCCGCCGCGAGGACGAACCCCGAGGCGCCGACGCGGGTGAGCGCGGGCCCGCAGGGCAGCTCCACCCGCCGGTAGTCGTCCCCCGGGTGCTTGCGCTCCAGCAGCTCGCGCACGGTCACCAGAAGGTGTTCGTCGTCCTCGGCGTCGTGCTCGACCTGGCTGACCAGGATGGTGGAGGCGGTGGGGCGCTCGTCCACCTCCAGGAAGCACAGCCCGGCGTAGACGACGTCGGCCTCCACCATGGATTCCAGCTGGGCGCCGAGCAGCAGCGCGAAGCGGAACCGCTCGTCCGTCGAGTGCTCCGGCATCAGCTCGGTGGTCAGTCGGTGCAGCGCCTGAGCCGCGGTGCCGGCGTCGGGCGCGTCCACCGGCAGCTCCCGGACGAACGGGGGCATGATCCAGCCGATGTTCAGCCGGGTCGGCTGCCGGACGGGTGGGGCGGCGGCCGGTGCGCGGCCGTCGATGCCTGCCTGCGTCATGTGCTGCGTCCCTCGGTGCTCAGGCGGCCAGGGTCTGGTGGAACTTGGCGCCGGACGGCGCGGCGGAGGTCTGCTGGTCGCCGTGGCCGGTCACCTGGTGGTGGACGCCGTTGGCGAACGAGCCGGACTTGATGACGAACTGGGCGGCCGCGGAGGGGAGCTCCTTGCCGAACGCCTTGCTCAGCCCCTTGTTGATCATCTTCATGCTGAACGGATTGGCGAGGCCCTCGCGGATCCCGCCTGGGGTGGCCCTGGCGACGTTCCCGACGTTGCCGAGCGCCTTGGCGGAATTGCCGAGCCTGCCCATCAGACTCGCCCCCTTGAAGCCGGCGCCCGCCACCTTGATCACACCGCCGACGCCCGGGAGCACCCCCAGCGCGTCCAAGCCGATCTTCCAGCCCGGTGTGCCGTTGCCGCGTGCGTTGCCCATCCAGTGGCCCGCCATGGCGCCCGCCGCGCAGACCACCGAGGCGCCGCCGAGGAGCGCGGAGGCCGCCTGCCCCACGACCGGGATGACGTTGACCGCGATCGCGGCGGCGGCCAATCCCGCCGAGATGGTCGACAGTAGGTCCGCGTGCTCTACCAGCCAGTCCTTGAAATCGCGCCAACCCTTTTTCAGGCCGTCGACCATCCTGTCCCACCAGTGGATGTCCGGCGGGTGGTTCTCGGACGCCTTCAGAATGGCGCGTTCGGCCTCGCCGGCCCGGTCCTTCCACTGGGCGTGGATCTTTTCCGCCTCGCGGATCAGGTCCTCCAGTTTGTCCTTGGAGGTTTTGGCCCGGTCGTAAGCCGTCTTCAGTTCGTCTTCGATCTTTTTCGCTTTGTCCGCCTCCATCGGCTTGCCGAGGGAGGGCAGATATTTGCCGTAAACGTCGTTGTAATGTTCCGAATCGGCATCCGCCTGCTTGCGGGCGGACGCCGCCTCGTCCTCCAGCTTCCCGGCCCGATCCTGGAAGCCCTGGAGGCGTGTGTGCCAGGAGTTCAGTGCCTTGGCGCAGTCGCGCATGGACTCGGAGCCCTGGGTGAGGTACTTGGGCAGTTCGCCGAGTTTCCTGGTGAACTTCTCGGCGGCCTCGCCCTCCCAGGCGCCGTCGCGCTTACCGACGGACTTGATCAGGTCGTGCAGCTCGTCCAGCTCGTCGCCGACGGACTTCACATCCGAGGCGAGGGCCTGGATGGAGTGCGGGTCGCCTTTGGCGGGATTGAAGCCGAGGCCGGGCCAGGCCGAATCGTCCTCGATGAACATACTGCGCCAGGACATGTGTTCTTCCCCCGTTCCTTTTTCATCCTTGACGAATGGAAGCGTTACTTCTTCCCGAGCATCTTGGCGTTCTCGTTCTCGCCGGCCTTGTAGGCGTCGAGGGTGGCCTGCAGGCGCTCGTGGATGTCCTTGGCGGCGTCCGCGATCCGCTTGATGCCGTCGCCCCACTGCGACTGGAATTCGTCGCAGGCGTCGTCCAGCCCGTCGGTGCCCAGGGCTTTGGGGCCCACCTTTTGCAGACGTTTGCTCGCGTCTCGCATGCGCTCGTCACACGTCGCGAGTTTGCCGAGCATCCCCGTCACGCGCTCGACATCGATCCGGAAGTCCGTGGCCATGCCGTGTTTCTCCCCGTGTGCGCGAAATACTGCCGGCCGGGGAATTCGCCGCCGCCGACCAGGCCGCGTTGCCAGGTGCCGCAGGCGAGCGCGGACCGGCCAGGCCGGAGTGACGGCTGATCCGCGGTCAACGGCACGGAGGACTGTAGCGCGGACCGTCGAGTTTCGGTCACCGAGTGAGGGAAATTCGCCCGTACGTTGAATGGCCGCAGTGGATTCCCGCAGGTGCGGGGCGACGCGGGGGAAGTAAATGGAGATGACGGACAGTGCTCGATATCTCGTTATTGCCCCTGTCGCTGGGGGCGCCCGTCACAGGCAAGGAGAGTGGACGGACGGTGACGCTCTCCGGAGCGCACGGCCGCGTAACACGATCTTTGCGGTTCGGCGGCGGCCCGTCCGTACCGGAGCCTGGACCCGGTCGAGGCGCACCGGTCGGTCGATTCGCGTCGTGAACGCGATGGTGGCGCGTGCCGGAGTCGGCCGGGAAACGTGCATACCGAGGAGATGGGCGTGATCACGCCACTCACGCAACGCTCGTCGGGGAATTCCGGGGCATGGTGAAAAGCGGGGAGAGGCGGAGGCGAACGAACAGGAATGCCGTCAGGCCCGTTCAGCCTCGGTGCCCCGCCGACGCTGCCGGCGCTCCGAAAGGAACGCTCCGGGCCTCCCCACCCGCCTCAAGCCTTCCGATGCCCGATGAGCCGCGGCCTCGGCTCCAGCCCGTCCAGGCCGTGCCAGGCGAGGTTCACCAGGTGGGCGGCGACCTCGGCCTTCTTCGGTTTGCGGACGTCCAGCCACCACTGGCCCGTCAGGGCGACCATGCCGACCAGCGCCTGGGCGTACAGGGGGGCGAGCTTCGGGTCGAAGCCGCGGGCCTTGAACTCCAGGCCGAGGATGTCCTCGACCTGGGTGGCGATGTCGCTGATGAGCGAGGCGAAGGTGCCCGTCGACTGGGCGACGGGGGAGTCGCGGACGAGGATGCGGAAGCCGTCCGTGTAGGTCTCGATGTAGTCCAGGAGCGCGAAGGCCGCCTGTTCCAGGAGTTCACGGGGGTGGCCGGCGGTCAGGGCGCCGGTCACCATGTCCAGCAACTGTCGCATCTCGCGGTCCACGACGACGGCGTACAGGCCCTCCTTGCCGCCGAAGTGCTCGTACACCACCGGCTTGGACACCCCGGCCTTGGCCGCGATCTCCTCCACCGACGTGCCTTCGAAGCCGCGCTCCGCGAAGAGGGTGCGACCGATGTCCAGCAGCTGCTCCCGGCGCTCGGCGCCGGTCATCCGGATCCGGCGGGGCCGCCGGGTGCCCGTACCGGAGGAGGTCTTGCCCTTGCTGTCCGTCATGCTGCTGCCGTCGATCGCCACTGGTCAATCATGCCGGTTGTCCGGCCTTGTCCTTGCGGCGGGCGTCGATGCGGGACGCGGTGGGCCAGCGGACGTCGTACGCCCAGCCCGCTTTCTCGAACCAGCGGATCAGCCGCGCGCTGGAGTCCACCTGGCCGCGCATCACGCCGTGCCGGGCGGAGGTGGGGTCGGCGTGGTGGAGGTTGTGCCAGGACTCGCCACAGGAGAGGACGGCCAGCCACCAGACGTTGCCGGAGCGGTCGCGGGACTTGAAGGGGCGCTTGCCGACCGCGTGGCAGATGGAGTTGATCGACCAGGTGACGTGGTGCAGCAGCCCCACCCGTACCAGAGAGCCCCAGAAGAACGCCGTCAGGGCGCCCTGCCACGACCAGGTGGCCAGCCCGCCGATCAGCGGCGGCAGCAGCAGCGACACCGTCGTCCACAGGACGAACTGGCGGGAGATCAGGCGGATCGCCGGGTCCTTGATCAGGTCCGGCGCGTACTTGTGCTGCGGCGTCTGCTCCTCGTCGAACATCCAGCCGATGTGCGCCCACCACAGGCCCTTCAGCAGGGCCGGCACCGTCTCGCCGTACCGCCACGGCGAGTGCGGGTCGCCCTCCGCGTCGGAGAACTTGTGGTGCTTGCGGTGGTCGGCCACCCAGCGCACCAGCGGCCCCTCGACCGCCAGCGACCCCATGATCGCCAGCGCGATGCGCAGCGGGCGCCTGGCCTTGAACGAGCCGTGGGTGAAGTACCGGTGGAAGCCGATGGTGATCCCGTGGCAGCCGATGAAATACATGGCGGCCAACAGGCCCAGATCCAGCCAGCTCACCCCCCACCCCCAGGCCAGCGGCACCGCCGCCACCAGGGCGACGAAGGGCAGGGTGATGAACAGCAGGAGCGTGATCTGCTCCACCGAACGCTTGCTGTCGCCGCCCAGCGTGGCGGACGGCAAGGGTTGTCGAGCCGGTTTCGGTGTCTCTTCGATGGCTTCGGGGCTAGCGGTCATGTGGTGTCCCTCGTCAGCGGGCTAGGGTCCACGGCTACGGCTACGGGACCGTAACCTACGGTCTCGTAAGTATGGCAGCGCGGTGCCCGCGGACAAGCCCGCGACAGGCCCCCTGCCCCCCTCCCGGACGGGGCGCGGGCCACCGGGAGGGAAAGCGCGGGTGTACGGGAACGGAGCCGCCGGTGGTGCGCCGGAGACCGCCTGACCACGGAGCGGACGGTGTGATCCGGTGACGGTGCGGCCACCTATCCTGGGGGCGTCGGACAGCGCGGTCCGCAACCCGCAAGCCCCGCCGGGCCCAGATCACTGCAAGGAGCCGCACCTGTGAGCAGTGCCGACCTCAACCCCGCCGAGACCGCCGAAGCAGCCGTGAGCGACAACGGCGCGCTGCGCGCCGACATCCGCCGCCTCGGGGACCTCCTCGGCGAGACGCTCGTCCGCCAGGAGGGACAGGAACTCCTCGACCTCGTCGAGCGGGTCCGCGCGCTGACCCGCACCGACGGCGAAGCCGCCGCCCGGCTGCTGGGCGACACCGACCTGGCCACCGCCGCCAAGCTGGTCCGCGCCTTCTCCACCTACTTCCACCTGGCCAACGTCACCGAGCAGGTCCACCGCGGGCGCGAGCTGCGCGCCCGCCGCGCCGCCGAGGGCGGCATCCTGGCCCGCACCGCCGACATGCTCAAGGACGCCGACCCCGAGCACCTGCGCGCGACCGCCGGCAACCTCGGCGTGCGCCCCGTGTTCACCGCGCACCCCACCGAGGCCGCCCGCCGCTCGGTCCTCACCAAGCTCCGCCGCGTCGCCGAGCTCCTGGAGCGCACCGACACCACCGAGCGCCGCCGCGCCGACCTGCGCCTGGCCGAGACCATCGACCTCATCTGGCAGACCGACGAGCTCCGCGTGGCCCGCCCCGAGCCCACCGACGAGGCCCGCAACGCCATCTACTACCTCGACGAGCTGGCCCGCGGCGCGGTCGGCGACGTCCTGGAGGACCTGGCCGCCGAGCTGGAACGCGTCGGCGCCCAACTCCCCGCCGGCACCCGCCCCCTGACCTTCGGCACCTGGATCGGCGGCGACCGCGACGGCAACCCCAACGTCACCCCCGAGGTCACCTGGGACGTCCTGATCCTCCAGCACGAGCACGGCATCACCGACGCCCTGGAGCAGATCGACGACCTGCGCGGCGCCCTGTCCAACTCCATCCGCAACTGCGGCGCCACCGAGGAACTCCTCGCCTCCCTCCAGCGCGACCTCGACCTCCTCCCCGAGATCAGCCCCCGCTACAAGCGGCTGAACGTCGAGGAGCCCTACCGCCTCAAGGCCACCTGCATCCGCCAGAAGCTCGTCAACACCCGCGAGCGGCTGGCCACCGACACCCCGCACGTCGAGGGCCGCGACTACCTGGGCACCAACGAACTGCTGGCCGACCTCGCGCTCATCCAGACCTCGCTGCGCGAGCACCGCGGCGGCCTGATCGCCGACGGCCGCCTGGAGCGCGTCATCCGCACGATCTCCGCCTTCGGCCTCCAGCTCGCCACCATGGACGTCCGCGAGCACGCCGACGCCCACCACCACGCCCTCGGCCAGCTCTTCGACCGGCTCGGCGAGGAATCCTGGCGCTACGCCGACATGCCGCGCGACTACCGCCGCAAGCTCCTCGCCAAGGAACTCCGCTCCCGCCGCCCCCTCGCGCCCACCCCGGCGCCCCTGGACGCGGCCGGCGACAAGACCCTCGGCGTCTTCCGCACCATCCGCAAGGCCAAGGAAACGTTTGGCCCCGAGGTCGTCGAGTCCTACATCATCTCCATGTGCCAGGGCTCCGACGACGTCTTCGCTGCCGCCGTCCTCGCCCGCGAGGCCGGGCTGATCGACCTGCACGCCGGCTGGGCCAAGATCGGCATCGTCCCGCTCCTGGAGACCACCGACGAGCTCAAGATCGCCGACCAGCTCCTGGACGACATGCTCGCCGACCCCTCCTACCGGCGCCTGGTCGCCCTGCGCGGAGACGTCCAGGAGGTCATGCTCGGCTACTCCGACTCCTCCAAGTTCGGCGGCATCACCACCAGCCAGTGGGAGATCCACCGCGCCCAGCGCCTGCTGCGCGACGTCGCCCACCGGCACGGCGTCCGGCTGCGCCTCTTCCACGGCCGCGGCGGCACCGTCGGCCGCGGCGGCGGCCCCTCCCACGACGCGATCCTCGCCCAGCCCTACGGCACCCTCGAAGGCGAGATCAAGGTCACCGAGCAGGGCGAGGTCATCTCCGACAAGTACCTCGTCCCCTCCCTCGCCCGGGAGAACCTGGAACTGACCGTCGCCGCCACCCTCCAGGCGTCCGCCCTGCACACCGCGCCCCGCCAGTCCGACGAGGCGCTGGCCCGCTGGGACGCCGCCATGGACACCGTCTCCGACGCCGCCCACGGCGCCTACCGCCGCCTGGTCGAGGACCCGGACCTGCCCGCGTACTTCTTCGCGTCCACCCCCGTCGACCAGCTCGCCGACCTCCACCTCGGCTCCCGGCCCTCCCGCCGCCCCGACAGCGGCGCCGGGCTGGACGGGCTGCGCGCCATCCCGTGGGTCTTCGGCTGGACCCAGTCCCGGCAGATCGTCCCCGGCTGGTTCGGCGTCGGCACCGGCCTGAAGGCCGCCCGCGACGCCGGGCTCGACCCCGTCCTCGACGAGATGCACGAGCACTGGCACTTCTTCCGCAACTTCCTGTCCAACGTCGCCATGACGCTGGCCAAGACCGACCTGCGGATCGCCCGCCACTACGTCGACACCCTCGTGCCCGACGAGCTCAAGCACGTCTTCGCCGTCATCGAGGCCGAGCACGACCTCACCGTCCGCGAGGTCCTGCGCATCACCGGCGAACAGGAACTCCTCGACTCCAACCCCGTCCTCCAGCAGACCTTCCGCATCCGCGACGCCTACCTGGACCCGATCTCCTACCTCCAGGTCTCCCTGCTGCACCGCCAGCGCGAGGCCGCCGAGCGCGGGCAGGAGCCGGACCCGGTGCTGGGACGGGCGCTGCTGCTGACGGTCAACGGTGTGGCGGCGGGGCTGCGCAACACCGGCTGAGGCCCGGCACCCCGGCATGACACAGGCCGCCGCCCCGGTTCCGTATGCGAACCGGGGCGGCGGCCTGTGGGGTACCTGTGCGGTACCTGTGCGGTACGGATCAGCCGTTGTACGTGCTCTGCGCTCGTTCCAGGCCGTCGGTGACCAGCGACTCCACCGCGTCCGCCGCCCGGTCCACGAAGTAGTCCAGCTCCTTGCGCTCCGTCGAGGAGAAGTCCTTGAGCACGAAGTCCGCCACCTGCATCCGGCCCGGGGGACGCCCGATCCCGAACCGCACCCGGTGGTAGTCCGGCCCCAGCGACTTGGTGATCGACTTGAGGCCGTTGTGCCCGTTGTCGCCACCGCCCAGCTTGAGCCGCAGCACCCCGTAGTCGATGTCCAGCTCGTCGTGCACGGCCACGACGCGATCCACCGGGACCTTGTAGAAGTCGCGCAGCGCGGTGACCGGGCCGCCCGACAGGTTCATGAACGACATCGGCTTGGCGATCACCACCCGGCGGCTGCCCGGCCCCGGCGGGCCGATCCGCCCCTCCACGACCTGCGCCCGCGCCTTGTGCGCCTTGAACCGGCCGCGCATCCGCTCCGCGAGCAGGTCGGCCACCATGAAGCCCACGTTGTGGCGGTGCCCGGCGTACTCCGGGCCCGGATTGCCCAGCCCGACGATCAGCCAGGGGCTGTCCGCGTCCGTCATCTGTACGTCTCCTCGCAACAGTTCCACCGGCCGCCTCCGAGGGCGGCCCGATCGTCCCTGAGGGCGGCCTCACCGCTCCTGAGGGCGGCCCGGTCGCTCCTGAGGGCGGCCCGGTCGCTCTTAAGGACGGCAGAGCGCCCCTGAGGGCGGCTCGACCGGCCCGCCTCCCACCGGGAGCGCGTTCCCACCGAAACAGGTCAACCGCCGCCCCGCACCGGACGCGGTGCGGAACGGCGGTTGCGAATCCGCGGCCCGGCCCCTGGGGAACCGGGTCATTCACGGACGGACCGGAGGCCGGATCAGGCCTCGGCGCCCTCGCCCTCGGCCTCGGCCGGGGCCTCCGCCTGCGCGGCGACGACCTGCAGCAGGACGGTGTCGCCCTCGACGGCCAGCGAGGCACCGGCCGGCAGGGTGACGTCCTTGGCGTGGATGGACGCACCGGCGTCCAGGCCCGCGATGGAGACGGTGACCGACTCCGGGATGTGGGTAGCCTCGGCCTCGACGGCCAGGGTGTTCACCAGGTGCTCCAGCAGGTTGCCGCCCGGGGCCAGGTCGCCCTCGGTGTGGATCGGCACCTCGACGGTGACCTTCTCGCCCTTCTGGACGGCCAGGAAGTCGACGTGGACCAGGAAGCCGCGGATGGCCTCGCGCTGCACGGCCTTGGGGATGACCAGCTCGCTCTTACCGTCGACGTCCAGGCTGATCAGGGCGTTCGGGGTCTTCAGGGCCATCATCAGCGCGTGGCCGTCGACGGCGACGTGCTTCGGCTCGGCACCGTGGCCGTAGACGACCGCGGGAACCTTGTTCTCGCGACGGGTCCGGCGGGCGGCGCCCTTGCCGAAGTCGGAACGGATCTCAGCGGTGAGCTTGACCTCAGCCATGACTGCACTCCTCGTGATCTGTACGGATCTGGACCGTCACCCGGCCCACGACAGACCTGCTACGAAGAGCGCGTCGATAACGGACCGCCGACCCCGTACAACGGGGCGGCCTCCCTCGCCGAGCAACTCGGTGAGTCTACCCGGCGGGGAGGCCGCCCCCAAAGTCGATCTCCTGCGGTACCCGTGGGCCGGTCGGATCGTTCGCGGCTGCGAACGGCTGCCAACGACCTACCGGCTACGGCGCCGCGTACGGAGCACTGTCCTCGGAGCACTGCCCTCGGGTCGAAGCCCTCGGATCAGAGCCCTCCGGTCAGAGTCCTCGGATCACTGCTCCTCGAAGAGGCTCGTCACCGAGCCGTCCTCGAAGACCTCGCGGATGGCCCGCGCGATCGTCGGCGCCATCGACAGCACCGTGATCTTGTCGAGCTCCAGCTCGCTCGGGGTGGGCAGGGTGTTCGTGAAGACGAACTCGCTCACCTTGGAGTTCTTCAGCCGGTCCGCCGCCGGGCCGGAGAGGATGCCGTGCGTGGCCGTCACGATGACGTCCGCCGCGCCGTTGGCGAACAGCGCGTCCGCCGCGGCGCAGATCGTGCCACCGGTGTCGATCATGTCGTCGACCAGGACGCAGACCCGGCCCTTCACGTCACCGACGACCTCGTGGACGGTGACCTGGTTCGCCACGTCCTTGTCGCGCCGCTTGTGGACGATCGCCAGCGGCGCGTCCAGCCGGTCGCACCAGCGGTCGGCGACCCGCACCCGGCCCGCGTCCGGCGAGACCACGGTCAGCTTGTCGCGGTCCACCTTGGCGCCCACGTAGTCCGCCAGCACCGGCAGCGCGAACAGGTGGTCCACCGGGCCGTCGAAGAAGCCCTGGATCTGGTCGGTGTGCAGGTCGACCGTGACGATGCGGTCCGCGCCCGCGGTCTTGAGCAGGTCGGCGATCAGGCGGGCCGAGATCGGCTCGCGACCGCGGTGCTTCTTGTCCTGGCGGGCGTAGCCGTAGGAGGGGATGACCACGGTGATGCTCCGGGCCGAGGCCCGCTTGAGAGCATCGAGCATGATCAGCTGCTCCATGATCCACTTGTTGATGGGAGCCGTGTGGCTCTGCATCAGGAAGCAGTCCGCGCCGCGGGCCGACTCCTGGTAACGGACGTAGATCTCACCGTTTGCGAAGTCGAACGCCTTTGTCGGGACCAGGCCGACACCGAGCTGGTGCGCGACCTCCTCCGCCAGCTCGGGGTGGGCGCGGCCGGAGAAGAGCATCAACTTCTTCTCGCCGGTCGTCTTGATCCCGGTCACAGCAAATCTCCTCGAATCCTGTTTGCGTGCATTTATCACGGTACGCCCCGCACGGCGTACCCGAGCACGGTCAGTGCGCGCCGTCGGTCTCCTGCCGGGCCGCCGAGGCGGCTTGCGCGGCGGCGCTTCCGGGCCGCTTGCGCGCGACCCAGCCCTCGATATTCCGCTGCTGGCCGCGCGCGACCGCCAGCGAACCCGGGGGCACATCCTTGGTGATCACGGAGCCGGCGGCGGTGTACGCGCCGTCCCCGACCGTGACAGGAGCCACAAACATGTTGTCCGAGCCGGTCTTGCAGTGCGACCCGATCGTGGTGTGGTGCTTGGTCTCACCGTCGTAGTTCACGAAGACGCTGGCGGCGCCGATGTTGGTGTACTCGCCGATCGTCGCGTCACCCACGTACGACAGGTGCGGCACCTTCGTGCCCTCACCGATCGTCGCGTTCTTCATCTCCACGTACGTCCCGGCCTTCGCCTTCGGCCCCAGGTCCGTACCCGGCCGCAGATACGCGTACGGGCCCACGCTCGCCCCCACGCCGATCCGCGCGCCCTCCGCCACCGTGAAGGACACCACGGCGCCCTCGCCCACGGTCGTGTCCGTCAGCCGCGAGTGCGGGCCGACCTGCGCGCCGGCGGCCAGGTGCGTGCCGCCCATGAGCTGCGTCCCCGGGTGCACCGTCGCGTCCGGCTCGAACGTGACCGTCGCGTCCACCCACGTCGACGCCGGGTCCACCACCGTGACGCCGTCCAGCATCGCCCGCTCCAGCAGCCGCGCGTTCAGCAGCCGGCGGGCCTCCGCGAGCTGCACGCGGTTGTTGATGCCCAGGATCTCGCGGTGGTCGTCCGCCACCGACGCGCCGACCCGGTGCCCCGCCTCGCGCAGGATGCCGAGGACGTCGGTCAGGTACTCCTCGCCCTGGCTGTTGTCTGTGCGGACCTTGCCCAGCGCGTCGGCCAGGAGCTGGGCGTCGAAGGCGAACACCCCGGAGTTGATCTCGCGGATGCGGCGCTGCTCGTCGGAAGCGTCCTTGTGCTCGACGATCTCGGTCACCGCGCCGTCGTCCCCGCGCACGATGCGGCCGTAACCGGTCGCGTCCGGAACCTCGGCGGACAGGACGGTGACGGCGTTGCCGTCGGCGGCGTGGGTCGCGGCCAGCGCGGTCAGGGTGTCGCCGGTCAGCAGCGGGGTGTCGCCGCAGACGACGATCACGGTGCCGTCGAGCGTGACGCCGCTGTCGCTCAGTTCCTCCAGGCCCATGCGCACGGCGTGGCCGGTGCCGTTCTGCTCGTGCTGCACGGCGGTGCGGACGTCCGGGTCGATCTCGGCGAGGTGCGCCCGGACCTGGTCGCGGGCGTGGCCGACGACCACGACGAGGTGCTCGGGGTCCAGTTCGCGGGAGGCGGTCACCACGTGGCCCACGAGGGAGCGACCGCAGATCGAGTGCAGGACCTTGGGGGTCGCCGACTTCATGCGGGTGCCCTCACCCGCTGCGAGAACGACGACGGCTGCCGGGCGGTTGGCGCTCACGGGGATGCCCTTCGGCTTCTTGGCTACTTCGGGTGGTGGACACCCGAAGGATACCGGTGCGTTTTCCAGCCGAAACGGGGGCGGGGCCCGACGGTCGCGCGGAGGGCGGATGGCTCCCCCGCCAGGACTCGAACCTGGAATGGCCGGACCAAAACCGGCAGTGTTGCCAATTACACCACAGGGGAATACAAGGCGGGCCAAACTGGACATGTTGTCAGTCTGGCCGCTTGGCACCCACCACTATGCCGTACCACCAGCCCTCGACGCGACGGTATAGGTCGGCACCTTGGGCGACGCGGACGCTGAGGCAGCCCTGGTAATCGGCGCCGACGTTCTTCCGGTTCGTGAGCGGATTGTGTTTCTTCAGCGAGGTTTTACCGAGCGCTTCGACATCGATGCCGATCACCTCTGCCCAGAAGCGTTCCGCGGAGCGGGCGTCCGCGGTCTCGTGGATGTACACGTTGAACGCCCGGCGATCGTCGGCGACGCCGAGCATGCGCAGCCAGGCGAGGAAGACGCGGATCATGTCCGGGTCGCTGTTGACGAAGGAGACGCGGTCCTGCTTCCGGTGCGGTTTGCGCTTCGCGCCCTCCGCCCAATACAGCCCCACCCCCACGAGGAACAGCTCGCGGTCCGAGAGCTGCCCGATCTGCCGCGCCGCCTCCTGCCGCGTCCGCTCTCGTTCCTCCTCGCGGCGGCGCAGCGTCGGCTCCCAGCCGCGGCGGGCGATGGCGGAGGCTTCCTCGCGGGTGCGGGGAGGGGGCTTGGGGAGGTCGCGGACCCACAGGGAGACCGAGCTCTTGGAGCAGCCGAGCGCGAGCTGGATCTGGTCGTAGGTCATGCCGCGGGAGCGCAGCTCGCGGGCGCGGGCGCGGAGGGCGGGCTTGGCGTTCGGGTGCGGGGGCCGGGGTGGGGGCGGGCCGCCGTCCAGGAGGCGGTTGAGGAGGTCGTTGTTGAAGACCTTGAGGTGGTCGCGGATGCGGCGGCGGCTGAGGCCGTCGGCGCGGAGGGCGAGGGCTCGTTCGCGCAGGGTCTCGAAGTCCGGGTGCGTGTCTGGCATGGCGGCAGCATCCCGCTCGCGGGTGTACACGGGCCTCGGAAATGTGCGCGATTCAGCGCTTCGGGGGAATGGGGCGAGTACCGGCCCGTAACGGGCTGGAAGTGTGCTGGGGCACACCCCGGAAAAACGGTCGCGGGTGCTCGTAGGCTGGTCGGTATGACCGCGACGGGGGCAACTGACGGAGTGGGCGCCAGGGGGGCGCCCCGGAACGGGCTGTGGTGGTGGACCCGGCGGCGCAGCGCCGTGCTGGACATCATGCTGGCCGTTCTGTCGACAGTGGAGTGCGTGTTCGAGGGGATGGACTTCGCGGCGGACGTGCGGCTGCCGGCCCTGGCCGGGGCGCTGCTCGGACTGCTGGTGGGCCCGGTGCTGCTGGTGCGGCGCCGCTGGCCGATCGTCGTGGTGCTGGTCTCGATCGCGGTGACCCCCGCGCAGATCGGCATGCTGATGGGCGCCATCGGGCTGTACTCGCTCGCGGTGTCGGACGTGCCGCGCCGGATCACCGGGCTGCTGGCCGGGATGTCGGTCGTCGGGATACTGATCACGACGTTCCTCACGCTGCGGCAGAGCGTCGGCACGCAGGACGACTTCGATCCGCCGCTGTGGTTCGTCCCCACCATGTCGCTGACGATGGGGCTGCTGGCCACGGCGCCCCCGGTGCTGTGGGGCCTGTACGTGGCCGCGCGGCGGCGGCTGGTGGAGAGCCTGCGGGAGCGGGCGGACGGCCTGGAGCGGGAGCTGTCGCTGCTCGCGGACCGGGCCGAGGAGCGGGCCGAGTGGGCCCGCCGCGAGGAGCGGACCCGCATCGCGCGGGACATGCACGACGTGGTGGCGCACCGGGTGAGCCTGATGGTGGTGCACTCGGCGGCGCTGCAGGCGGTGGTGCTCAAGGACCCGGAGAAGGCGGCGAAGAACGCGGCGCTGGTCGGCGACATGGGGCGGCAGGCGCTGACGGAACTGCGCGAGATGCTGGGCGTGCTGCGCAGCGCCGACGGTGCCCCGACGGGCGCGCCCGCGCATTCGGACGAGCCGGAGCGGCTGGCCGGTCTGGCGGCGAAGGCCAACGCGGCGCCGTCGGCGTCGATGGACGGCGCGCGTCCGGAGGCGGCGACCGCGGCGGCCGGACCGGCGGACGGCGAGGGCCCGCACCTGGCCGAGCTGGCGGATCTGGTGGAACAGTCGCGGACGGCCGGGATGGTGGTCGAGCTGGCGGCCGAGGGCGACGGGCGGGGTTATCCCCAGGCGGTGGAGCGGACCGCGTACCGGGTGGTGCAGGAGGCGCTGACGAACGTGCACAAGCACGCGCCGGGCGCCCGGGCCCGCGTCCGGCTGGCGCGCCGGGACGGCGAGGTCGCGGTGCAGGTCGAGAACGGTCCTTTGGAGCGCGGCGCGACGGACGTGGGGCTGCCCAGCGGCGGCAACGGCCTGGTGGGCATGAAGGAGCGGGTGACCGCCTTGGGCGGCGTCTTCGTGTCCGGGCCGACCGAGGCGGGGGGCTTCCGGGTGTCGGCGGTGATCCCCGGGCGGGCCGAGGAGCGGGACGGGGACGGGGACGGGGGCGTGGGACCGGCTGGGCTGGGGGGTTCGGCCGGGCTGCCGGGGGTGGAGCAGGCGTCCGCGCAGGAGTCGGTTCCGGCTTCTTGAGGCGGGCCGGCCGGGGGCCGTGGGGGCGACTGATTGAGGGGGCCGGGGGCGCGGGGCGTCAGGGGGGTCGAGCGGGACGGTTGGGGCGGGGTGTGATCTTCGCCGGAGAGGTCGGTCGGGAGCTGGGTGCGTCGGTGCGGCCGGAGGGAAGACCGGCGAGTGGATGGCGTCCGCCAGGTCGGGTAGACGCTGTCTACTGATCGCCGTAGACAGTGTCTGCTGCACGGGCGGGCGACGCTTGCCGGGCAAGGCTGGGTGCGTGAGTGCGTGAGTGCGTGAGTGCGTCAGTGCGTGAGTGCGTGAGCGCGGCCGAAGAGCCGGGATCGGCGGATGGGCCGGTGTCCATCAGGTCGGGTAGACGGCGTCTACTGGATGGCGGTAGACGGCGTCTACCGCCTGGACCTGCCAGTGCCCACCGGGCAAGTGGGCGGATCGCTGGGCATCGGCCACAGGGCACAGTAGACGGCGTCTACCACCTGGGCTCGTCGACGCCCGCCGGGCAAGTGGACGGGCGGGTAGACGGTGTCTACTGGCCGTAGTAGACAGCGTCTACGGCCTGAACCGACAACACCCACCAGACAAGTAGACACCGTCTACCTCAACCGGTAGGCACGGGGCGCGGACCCCACCCCGGCCCCCAGCCGGGACGCGCGCGCACGCCTGCGTCGAAAAGCGTCGCCCCGCCCCATCGAAGCCCCCGCCCCGCCGGCGATCTACTCCTCCCGCACCGGCGCCGCGCTGAGCCGAGCCGGTCGGGTCCCCAGGATCAGCGTGTTCAGGGCCTGGTCGATGTCGTGGCCGAGGAACCAGTCGCCCGTGTGGTCGAGGCTGTAGACCCGGCCTTCGGTGTCGATGGCGAGGACGGCCTGGCCGTCGGACTCCTGGCCGAGGGCGGCGACGTCGGTGTCCAGCGCGCGGCCGAGGTCGCCGAGGGTGCGGGCGAGGTGGAGGCCGTGCAGCGGGTCGATGGTGAAGGGGGTGGGGGCGATGTGGCGGCCGGGGCCGGCGCCGACGACGTCCAGGCCGCCGAACTCGGCCCACGCCTCCACCGCGGCCGGGAAGACGGTGTGCCGGTGCCCGGCGGGCGAGGTGTGGGCGCGCAGGGTGTCGGCCCACCGTTCGGCGAGTTCTATGTCCCAGCGGCCGGGGCGCCAGCCGGCGTCGCGCAGGGCGGCGTCGACGGCGACGGGGAAGCGGGTGGAGGAGGTCCGCCCGTAGGACTCGTAGGCGGGCGCGGCGGGGCCGGGGACGGCGGCGCGGCGGGAGGACTTCTTGGCCATGGCGCGCTCAGCTCCCCGCGGGCGTGCCGACGGGCATGACGCCGAAGAAGGCGAGGAGGGCGTCGCAGGAGCGGCAGGGTGGCGCGTAGCTGCCGTGGCGCGGGTCGCCGTCCTCGCGGATGTGCCGGGCGGTGATCTTGGAGTGCTTCAGAGAGCGGCGGGCCTCGCCGTTGGTGAGGGGCTTGCGGGAGGCGCGCTTGCTGCGGTTGGCCTCGACGGTGGTGAGGTGCCGGGAGAGCAGGACGGCCTCGGGGCACCGGCCGGTGAAGCGCTCGCGCTGGGCGGTGGCCAGGGTGTCCAGGAAGTCCTGGACGAGGGGGTGCAGGGCGGGGGGCTGTTCGGCCTTGCTCGCCGTGCAGGTCAGCGTCTTGCCGCGGACGGAGAGGGCGGCGCCGACGGTGGGCAGGATGCCGTCGCGGCGGTGCAGGAGGGCGGGCGGCCGGTCGGCGTCGGCGGTGCCGCTCCAGCCGATGCGCGGGTCGCCCGTGGCCGTGGCGGTGGCGGCGGTGGCCGGGCTGTCGGCGTGCTCTGTGGTCGTCCGCATCGTGCTGCTGTTCCTCCCCGAATCCCCTAGTCACTTGGTCACTGGGGTGCCTGCCCAGGGTAGAGGGAAGGTCAGCCTGCCAAATATGCCGGGTGTTGGGGAAGCCGGATAGACAAATACCTTTATTTACGCTCTTGGATTTATTACCTGGCATTTTCTTTATATGCGCGCGCCGGGGATGCCGGGGCTGCGGCACGCGGTGACGGCGGGCATGGCGGGGTTTCCGAGGGCCGGGCGCGCGCGGGGGCCGGTCCGGTGGCACGCCTTAGGCTGTGCGCAGTACCGGATACAGCCAGGGAGTAACCGTCATGACGACAGGTCGGCAGGGGCTGGGGGCACCTCCCGGTCCGCGGGCCGGGGGTAGGGCCGCGCCACCGAACACGGCCTACGCCGGACAGGTCGTGCATTTCCCGGATCCGGTCCGCGCCGCTCGTTATCCCAGGGGCGTCCGGGTGGACCGGTACGGCTTCCCGGACTTCTCCCCGTACGCGCGGGCCGCCGCCGAGATCGAGGAGCCGCCGGAGGGGTTCGGCGTCGACGAGCTGCGGCTGACGGACTACGTCTCGGCCAACGCCGCGCTGCACGCGCGCGGGCACGAGCTGTGGGAGGACGTGCCGTCGGTGGCCACCCCGCACGGCTGGACCTGGCACCACGTCGCCGGCACGCGGCGCCTGGAGCTGGTCCCGGTCGAGGTCAAGGCGCTGCTGCGGCACCACGGCGGGCTGGCGACGGCCGCCGTGGCGCACGACAAGCGCGGGACGCGGCCGTTGCAGGAGACCCGGCCGGTGCACTTCGGACTGCCGCACCGGGGCGTGTCGGTGACGGAGGAGCAGGTACGGCAGGCCGAGGAGTCCCTCGGGTACCGGCTGCCGGGCGCCTACCGCTCGTTCCTGAAGGCGGCGGGCGGCTGCGCGCCCGTGGGGGCGGCGCTGGACGCGGAGCTGGGGCTGCTGGTGGACCAGCCGTTCTTCACGGTGCGGGACGAGGCCGCGCTGAACGACCTGGTGTACGTCAACAAGTGCCTGCGCGACCACGTCACCAAGGACTACCTGGGCGTCGGCTTCGTGCAGGGCGGGCTGCTGGCCGTGAAGGTGCGTGGCGAGGCGACCGGTTCGGTGTGGTTCTGCGCGTACGACGACGCCCGCGACCAGGACGGCTGGACGGTGCAGGAGCGGGTCGAGCGGCTGCTGCTGCCGTGCGGCGCGGACTTCGACGAGTTCCTGACCCGGCTGGCGGGCAACCCGCCCGAGCTGGAGACGGTGGCGAACCTGATGGTGGACGGCGGTTTCGCGCGTGCCGTCCCGGTGGAGGGGTGACGGCGCGATGGTGACGTTCGCGCAGGCGCAGGAGCGCGCGGAGCGCTGGATCAACGCCGACGTACCCGCGGCCTTCCAACGCGAGGTGAAGGTCCGCGAGTTCGACCTGGGCTTCGTGGCCTGGGCGGAGGACCCGGTGGACGGTCCGGCGACGGACGGCGGCCGGACCCGCCTGGTGATCGCCCGGGACAGCGGCGAGACCACGCTGTGGCCGGGGCTGCCGGTGGGCGAGGTCATCCGCCGGTACGAGGAGGAGTACGGCGCCGCCGCGGCGTCCTACCAGGCACCGGAGCCGCCGCGCCGCATCGACCTGGAGGCCACGTCCTTCCTGCTGACGCCCCCGGAATGGCTCCAGGAGGTGGCGGACGCCATCGGACTGGGGGATCGGGCGGCGGATTCGGCGGAGGCGGAAGCCGGCGAGGACTCCGGGAGCGCGCCGGGTGGTGCGGTTCCGGACCGCGCCGGTGGGTCGGGTCCTGAGAGGGACGAGACGGACGGTGCCGGGTCTGCCGGGTCCGGGAGCGGGGCTCAGGTGGCGGCGGCTGCCGTGCCGGGTGACGCTCCGGCCGGGTCGGCTGAGGGCGACGCTCCGGGACGGGACGCGGACGAGGCCGGGTCCGGGGCCGGGGCGGGGGCCGGGGCCACGTCGGGGGGCGTCGGCGCGGCGTCTTCCGGGCAGGCGGCGGCTGCCGCTGGGCCGGTGACCGGGGCGGACACGCCGTGGGCCGGTACGGACACCGGCTCGGTCGAGGACGCCGACGACCGTTCGGTGGGACTGCCCGCGACCGTTTTCTCCCCCCAGGTGACCGTCGAGGAGCCGGACGCCTCTCCGGCCGCCCGGCCGGACGCCAAGACGCAACTGCTCTCGCAGGCCGGCCCGATGCCGCCCGTGGGCCCGATGCCGACGGCCGACGGGCCGGGGGCGGGTGGGCCGGGCGCGGGATCCGGCGATGCGGGAGCGGCGGCCCCGGGCGCCGGAGGGTCCGGCACGCCGGGCGGTCCCGGTGCGCCCGTTCCGCCGCCTCCGCCCGGTGTGCCCCCGATGCAGCAACCGCTCGGTGGCCCTTCGGTGCCGCCCGGTCCGCCCGCGGGACGTGCGCTGCGCGACCTGCCGCCGCCGTCCGGGCCGCCGGTCCTGAATGTGCCGCCGCCGCCCGGGTACGCCGTGCCCGGCCCGGCCGGTTCCGCCGGTCCGCACGCCGGGGGCCCGATGGTGCCGCCCCCGCCGGGTGTTCCGGGCCTGCCCGGCGTCGCGCAGGGGCCTGGTGGACCGGGTGGTCCGAGTGGACCGGGTGGTCCCGGAACGCCCGCGCAGTCGGCTCCGTCCGGTACCCCGGCCCCCGGCACCGCGGTCCCGCCTGGCGCGCCCAGCGCCCCGTCCCCGTCCCCGTCTCCTTCCCCGTCCCCGTCCGGGCCCGGCGCACCGGGTGCCCCCGCCGGGGGGTACGTGCCGACGCAGCTCGTCTCGCAGCTCGACGCCGAGGGGCTCGACCTGAGCGCGGTGGACGGCCCCGGCGCGCCGGGTGACCGTACGCCGGACGCCGCCGGTCCCGGCGGCACCGGCGGTTCCGGCTCCGGTGCGGCCGGTCCGCACGGCTCCGGAGCCCGCGAGGGCGAGCCGGGCGACGGCGCGTCCGGCGGTCGTGCTGCCGAGGGCCCCGGCGCGTCCGGTGGCCCGGGCGCGGGCGTGCACGCAGCGGCCACCATGCTGGCCGACGGTGCCGCCCTCGGCCTGCCCGGAGGCGGCCCCGGTGCACCGCACGCACCCGTACCGGCCCCGCCCGACTGGTCGAACGGACCAAGCGGACCGAACGGACCGAACGGGCCGAACGGACCCAAGCCGCCGGGCGCCCCCAAGCCCCCCGGCGTCCCCGGACAGCCCGGGACGGACGGGCCCACGGACGCCCCCACCCCCACCCCCGGTCCGTCCGGTCCGCCGACGCCGCCGTCCGCGCCGCCCGCAGCCGGTGGCGGCGGTGTGCACGCGGCGGCGACGATGCTCGCCGACGGCCTGTCCGGCCCCGGCGCGCCCGGTGGCCCGCAGGTCTCCGGCGGCCCGGCGGGCGGGCCCGTGCCCCCGCCCGCGCCCGGTCCGCACCCGGCCCCCATCGGGCCCGGTGGCCCCGGTGCCGCGCCGCTGCCGGGGCCGGGTGGCCCGGGCGTGCCGGGCGTTCCCGGCCCGCTGCCCGGTGGTGTGCCGGGCGCGTACGGGTACCCGCAGCCGCCGGGCGGGGTGCCGACCGTCGGCCCGGGGTACATGGCCGTCCTGAGTTACCGCGCGCCGGACGGTACGGAGCACAAGCTCGTCCGGCGTTCGGCGCCCGGGACCGCGCAGCCGCACCCGGAGTGGCAGCTGCTGCACGAGTTGCGGACGCTGAACATCCCGCCGCAGCAGGTGCTGGAGCTGCACACCGAGCTGGAGTCCTGCGACCTGCCGGGCGGCTACTGCGCCCGGATGATCCGGGAGAACTGGCCGCAGGTGCGCATCAGCCACACCGCCGCGTACGGCCGGGACCACGCCTCGCGGCAGCTCGGCGTGCGCCACCTCGTCGAGCACCAGGGCGAACTGCACCAGGTGGCGGACGGTCCGGCGCGGCCCGCGCCGGTGCGGGCGCCGCTGCCGCACCCGTCGCAGGTCCAGCCGGTGCCCCCGGCGCCGCCGCAGGCCATCGGGCAGGAGCTGGAGCAGGCGTTCGGGCCGCAGGGCATCTTCCGCTTCGACCAGCAGGCGGTGTCCCGGCAGGGCGTGCCGCCCGTCGTGGCGCAGACCCTGATGTGGGCGGGCCTGCCGGTGGACTGCGCGCCGTTCTTCTGGGCGCAGGCGCAGCCGGGGCGCCCGGTGCCGACGCTCGCCGAGCTGGCGGCGGAGCGCGGGATCCTGCCGGCCGCCGACGCCGGTTCCTACCTCGTGGTCGGCAACGACTTCGGCCGCCAGCTGTGCGTCCAGTACGGGACCGCCAACATCGTGGCGGTGCCGCTGGAGGCCGGGCCGGACGGGCAGCCTGCGGTGCCGCAGTTCGTGAACAGCGGCCTGCCGGAGTTCGTCCGCTGCCTGGCGATGCTGGGCCGGATGTGGCGGCTGCGGGCCGGTCTGACGCCGGAGCAGGCGGGCCGCTGGACCGTCGACTTCCAGGTGCAGCTGGTGGCGCTGGACCCGCACGCGCTCGGTTCGCCGGAGACGTGGTGGTCGGTGCTGCTGGAGCAGATGTGGGACGGGTTGCTGTAGGGGGGTGAGGGGTGCGCGGGGTGGTGTGGCCGTCCCGTGCGCCCCGCCGCCGACGGCCGTCTCGCGGTAGCAAGGCGTCCGCGCGGTCCTTCCGTGCGCCCCGCCGCTGACGGCCGCTTCACGGTGGGAAGGCGTCCGCGCGGCCGTCCCGTACGCACCCCGTCGCTGACGGCGGTCTCCCGGCCGCCTTACGCGCCGTAACCGCGTTGCCTTACGCGCCGAAGCCGCGTCGCCGTCCGCGCGGCCGTCCCGTACGCCCGACGCTGACGGCCGTCTCACGGAGGGAGGCGCTTGCGCGGCGCGCCCGCCGCTTTCGGCCGTGTCCCGACCGGCAGGGAACAACCCGCGCGGCCGTTCCCCGCGCGCCCGCCGCTGACGGCGCCTTTCCGGCTGCCTGACGAGCCGGAGCCCCCGGCCCCCGGGCCGCGCTCGACCTGCGCCGGGCCCCCGGCGCCGTGATCCTGCCTGTATGAACCAGCCGCCGCCCGGTCAGCCCCCGCCCGCGACCTCCGTGACGCTCCACCGCGCCGGACGCGGGGCCCGGGGTCGTCGGCGGAGGTGGCCCCGGCGCGTGCTGGTGGCGCTGCTGGTCGTGGTCCTGGTGCTGGTGGCGGGCGGGGCGGTGCTGTACCGGTGGGCGGCCGGGCAGGTGCGGCGGACGGACGCGCTCGCGGACTACCCGGGGCGCCCGGCCCCGGGGAAGGGCACCAACTGGCTGCTGATCGGCTCGGACAGCCGCGGCGACCTGACCCCCGAGCAGCGGCGGAAGCTGCACGTCGGCAACGACGCGGGGCTGAACACGGACACGATCATGGTGCTGCACACCGGGGACCGGGCGCCGACGCTGGTCAGCCTGCCCCGCGACAGCCACGTCACCATCCCGGGCCACGGCAAGAACAAGATCAACACAGCGTACGGGACCGGCGGACCAATCCTCCTGACGCGCACCGTCGAGCAGGCCACCGGGTTGCGCCTGGACCACTACGCCGAGGTGGACTTCCTCGGCTTCGTCCGGGTGGTGGACGCGCTGGGCGGCGTACGGCTGTGCCTCGACGAGCCGCTGAAGGACGAGAAGTCGGGGGCGGACTTCCCGGCCGGGTGTCACAAAGCGGACGGGGTCGCGGCCCTGGCGTTCGTACGGGCCCGGTACGCCGACCCGGAGGGGGACCTCGGCCGGGTGCGGCGGCAGCGGCGGCTGATCAGTGCGGTCGCGAACGCGATGACGAGCCCGGGCGTGCTGCTGAACCCGTTCCGGCTGGTGCCCGTCCTGGACGCCGAGCTGTCCGCGTTGACGGTGGACAACGGCACAAAGGTGCTGGATCTCGGACGACTGGGCCGCTCCATGAAGAAGATCGCCGATGGGGACGGAACGGCGACGACCGTTCCGGTCGCGAACCCCGGTGTGAACATGGGGGGCGAGGGTGATGTGCTGATCTGGGACGAGGAAGCGGCACAGCGGCTGTTCAGAGCGCTGCGGAACGACGACTCGATTCAGACTTCTGGCATCAATTGACGCATCCTGGAGCATGGAGAGGGGCGGAGTGTTGCGGTACGGCCACTTCGGATCGATCCGGAAAGATGTGCGCGGAACCGCGCCGCGCGTCGGAGAGGGGCTTGAGGGATGAGCGCATCGGTTTCGCCGCACGGATTCGAGATCGTCCGGGGTCGGGGGTACAAGCCGCAGGACGTGGACCGGCGTGTCGAAGGGCTGTCCATCGACCGCGACTCCTGCTGGGAGCGCGCCGCCCGGCTCACCGTCCTCGCCAACGAGATGGCGGCCGAGCTGGAGCAGATGCGCCAGTACATCGCGCAGCTCCCGCCGCAGACCTACGAGTCCCTGGGCGAGCAGGCCCAGCTCATCCTGCGGACGGCCGAGTCCGAGGCGGCCAGGCTGCGGCAGGAGGCCCAGGAGGAGGCCGACCGGGCGCGCGAGGAGGCCGAGGCCGACGGCCGGGGCGCGCAGATGGCCGCCGAGAAGGTCGCCCGCTCGGTGCGCACCGACGCCGAGGAACGCGCCCGGCGCACCCTGGAGGCGGCCCGCATCGAGGCCGACCGGCTGCGCGTGGAGGCCGCCAAGGACGCCGAGCAGTGGCGCACGGAGGCGCAGACCGCCCTCAAGGAAATGACCGTGCGCACCACCGAGGCGCTGCGCGAGCAGGAGAAGAACCACGCCGAGCAGTGGGAAGAGGAGGGGCGGGAGCTGGCGGCCCGCGAGGCGGAGCTGGCGCGGCACATCGCCGAGCTGGAGGAACGGGGCCGGGAGAAGATGGCCGAGGCCCAGCGGTTCTACGCCGAGATGGAGGAGGCCGGCCGGCACCGCCAGGAGGACGCCGAGGCGCGCGGCGCGGAACTGATCGCACAGGCCAAGGTCGAGGTGGAGCGGATCGAGCGGGCCACCGAGCGCACGCTGCGCGAGCACCGCGAGCGGGAGACCGAGGTGCGGGCCCACATGACGCACGTCCGCAACACGCTGGCCGCGCTGACGGGCAAGGCGCCGGTCGAGGACGACGCGGACGCGGCGACGGGCGGTGAGGCCCGGAGCGAGGCGGCGGAGATCGGCCGGGAGGCGGCGGAGACGGCCGCGGACGACCGGAATCGAAGCGAGCGGTCGCGGGACGAGCGGGTGTCGGCGGGCGCCGGGCGTGGCGGATCGTCGTCGTCCGCGGCTTCGGCCACGTCGTCCGGGTCGGGCGGGGCGTCGTTCGGGGCCTCGTCCGCCGCCGGTACCGCGTCCCGGAAGATCGCGGACCCGCGGGTGCCGAGGGCGGCCGTCGTGGGCACGTCCGGCAGGGCGGGCAGCGCCACGGGTGCCACGACTGCCGCGAGCGGGGCGGAGGCCGGCCGGACCGGTCCGCAGCGGTCCGTGGGGGCCCAGCGCGCCGCCGAGCCGTCGCCGGAGCCCCAGGAGCCGTCGGGGGACGGCGGCGGGGCGGGAACACGGCACACCGGTGCGTCCGGGAGCTCCAGCGGCTCCGACGGCTCCGGCAACCCGGACAACGAGGACACGTTGGAGACGCCGCTTCCCCGGCTTCCCGAGCAGCAGCAGTGAGGGAGACGGTCGTCCGCAGGGTGGCGCAACGTTTCGGTATGCGGGGGCGTGCGTAGGAGTGCGCAGGGTGCCGGGGCGCGCCCGTAAGGAGCGGCGTCCGGACGGACGCGACCGGCGTCCGCCCCGCTCGCCGTCACTGTCCCCGGTCCCCCGCCGTCACCGCCTCCGGCCGTCCGGCTGCCGCTCGGCTCCGGGGCCCGCTGCCGCGGACGGCGCCCGGGCGACCTCCGTGTCCCCGTCGCCGTTCTCGTCCCCGTTACCGTCCGCCGCCGGACCCACTTCGCCGTGGACGGGGAACCGGCGCGGGGCCAGGACGAGGAGCAGGACGAGGGCCAGGGCGGCGGCGCAGGCCGCGCCGAGGTAGACGTTGTCTACGGCGGTGTCGACGGCGCGCCGCAGGTAGTCGGTGGCGCGGGCGGTGAGGGTGCCGGCGTCCTCCAGGGCGTGCGAGACGGAGTCGAGGTCGCCGGGCAGGCCGGGGCGGATGTCGGCGGGCGCGGCGGCCAGCCGCCCGACGAGCGCGGCGTTGGCGACGGCGCCGAAGAGCGCCGCGCCCACCGACTGGCCGACCTGGCGGCAGAAGAGGACCGAGGCGGTGGTGGTGCCGCGTTCCGCGTAGCCCACCGAGGACTGCACGCGGATGATCAGCGGGAGCTGGAAGAGGCCGAGCACCGCGCCGAGGGCCAGCATGATCAGGGCGGGCTGCCAGGCGGCGCCCGGGTAGGGCAGCAGGGGGAAGGCGAGCAGGACGAGCGCTGCCGCGCCGATGCCGAGGACTGCGGTGTTCCGGATGCCGATGCGGTTGTAGACGTGGCTGCTCAGGGCGGCCGAGATCGGCCAGCTCAGTGTCATGACGGAGAGCACGAACCCGGCGGCTATGGGGCCGAGCCCGAGGACGGACTGCGCGTAGGTGGGCAGGAAGACGGTCGGCGCGACCATGAGGAGGCCGAGCGCGCCGAACGCCAGGTTCACGGCGGCGATCGGGCGGCGGCGCCAGACCCAGGCCGGAATGATCGGTTCCGCGGCCCGGCGCTCGATCAGGACGGTCGCCGCCGCGCACAGCGCGCTCCCGGCGAACAGCAGCAGGGACGGAGCGGAGGACCAGCTCCAGGCCACGCCGCCCTGCACCAGCGCGGTCAGCAGCAGCCCGCCGCAGGCGAAGATGGCCAGCGCCCCGGGCCAGTCCACGCGCGCCGGACCGGTGCGGGCCGGGCGCCGGGGCTCGTGGAAGTGGCGCCGGACGAGCCACAGGGCCAGTACGCCGACGGGCAGGTTGATCAGGAAGATCCAGCGCCAGTCGGCGTACGCGGCCAGCAGACCGCCCAGCGCGGGCCCGGCGACCGCCGAGGTGGCCCAGACGGTGGACAGCCGGGCCTGTATCTTCGGGCGCTCCTTGAGCGGGTACAGGTCGGCGGCGATGGTCTGCACGGTGCCCTGGAGGGCGCCGCCGCCCAGCCCCTGAAGCACCCGGAAGGCGATCAGCGAGGCCATGTCCCACGCGCCCGCGCACAGCAGCGAACCGGCGACGAAGGCGAGGATGCCGGTGATCAGGATGGGCTTGCGGCCGAAGGTGTCGGACAGCTTCCCGTAGACGGGGAGGGTGACGGTGACGGCGAGCAGGTAGCCGGAGAACAGCCAGGAGAAGACGGAGAAGCCGCCGAGGTCGCCGACGATCTGCGGCACGGCCGTCGCGATGATCGTGGAATCGAGCGCGGCGAGCGCCATGGCGAGCATGAGCGCGGCGACGACGGGGCCGCGCCGCGCGGGGGCGGGTGCCGCGGTGGTGGTGTCCGCGCCCGTCGCCTTGTCGGCTTCTGCGGCTGTGCCGGGGGAGGGCTCGGGGTGGGCCTGGGCGGTGTTCGTCACCGTCTTCCCGGGGTGCGGCCTCGTTCCGTCCGCAGCCGCCGGATCGGAAGGGCCCTCAAGGCGCGGCCCCGCCCCGTCCGCCGGACCGGAACGAGCCTGCTCCTCCGCCTCGTCCACGGCCGCCGCATCGGAAGAGGCGCCGGGCCCGGCCCCTGCCCCGGCAGCGCCCCCCGCCCCCTTCCCCGTACGCCCCATCCACCCCTTGAACACCGCCGCCCGCCGCATGCGCACCCACTCTCCCCAGCCGGCGCCAAATTCCGTGTATCCGACACCATTCCACGTGAGGGCCATACTCCGGAACAGCCTTTTCCGCGGGCTGAGACGGCCGCGTCCGGCGAACGGCCGCGTCCGGCGAACGGCCGCGCTCCGGTCGCGCCGCATCCGTCCGAGCCCACCGAGTCCCCGACCGGCACCCCGACCCGCACGCCCACCGTGGCCTCGGCCCGCGCCCCACCGGTGGCCCCGCCCCGCGCCGTCCCACCCGGCCTCCAGGCCCACCGCGCCCCGACCCGCACGCCCACCGTGGCCTCGGCCCGCGCCCCACCGTGGCCCCGCCCCGCGCCGTCGCACCCGGTCACCAGGCCCACCGCGCCCCGTTCGACACCCCGCCCGGCCGAGTCCAACGCGCCGCCCCCGACCGGCGCCCCACCCGGCGTCCCGCACCCACCCCCACCACCCCGTGCCCCCATGCCCCCCGACCGCCACCCCCGCCCTCCGAGGCGTAGCGGTGCGCGTGTGTCAGTGGGGGGTCGTACTCTTGGAAATCCCCGGCCCGTACGACGTGCCGGGCGCTCCGCGTTGCCTTTTCGGTCGCCGGACGGATCGCGTCGCCTGTGGAAGACCGGCCGCGTCGCCCTCCGTACGGACCGGGATCGGGACGGGTCGTGGGCGGACGGAATCCGGTGTACGCCTCCTCGGACGGAAAGCCCTGAACTCATGAGTCTGACTGGTCTGCTCGACGCCGTCGCGAAGGATCCGGCGCTCGCCGAAGCGGTGAAGGCGGCGGCCGACGGCAACCGTCCGCATGTCGATCTGGTGGGGCCGCCGGCCGCCCGCCCGTTCTCGGTGGCCGCGCTGGCGGCGCGGGCCGGGCGCCCGGTGCTGGCCGTCACCGCCACCGGCCGGGAGGCCGAGGATCTGGCGGCGGCGCTGCGTTCGCTGCTGCCGCCGGACGGCGTGGTGGAGTTCCCGTCCTGGGAGACGCTGCCGCACGAGCGGCTCTCGCCGCGCTCGGACACGGTCGGGCGGCGGCTGGCGGTGCTGCGCCGGCTGGCCCATCCGCGCAAGGACGATCCGGCGGCGGGGCCGGTGTCCGTGGTGGTGGCGCCGGTGCGTTCCGTGCTGCAGCCGCAGGTCAAGGGGCTGGGCGACCTGGAGCCGGTGAGCCTGCGGATCGGGCAGTCCGCCGACCTCGGGAAGGTCGTGGAGGGGCTGGCCGCGGCGGCGTACGCGCGTGTCGAACTGGTCGAGAAGCGCGGCGAGTTCGCGGTGCGCGGCGGGATCCTGGACGTGTTCCCGCCGACCGAGGAGCACCCGCTGCGGATCGAGTTCTGGGGCGACGACGTCGAGGAGATCCGTTACTTCAAGGTGGCCGACCAGCGGTCGCTGGAGGTCGCCGAGCACGGCCTGTGGGCGCCGCCGTGCCGCGAGCTGCTGCTGACCCCGCAGGTGCGGGCGCGGGCGGCGGAGCTGGCCGAGGAGCACCCGGAGCTGGGCGAGCTGCTGGGCAAGATCGCCGAGGGGATCGCGGTCGAGGGCATGGAGTCGCTGGCCCCGGTGCTGGTGGACGACATGGAACTGCTGCTGGACGTGCTGCCGGCCGGGAGCATGGCGGTGGTGTGCGATCCGGAGCGGGTGCGGACGCGCGCCGCCGACCTGGTGGCGACCAGTCAGGAGTTCCTCCAGGCGTCGTGGGCGGCGAGCGCGGGCGGCGGCGAGGCGCCGATCGACGTGGGCGCGGCCTCGCTGTGGGGGCTGGCGGACGTTAGGGACCGGGCGCGCGAACTGGGCATGATGTGGTGGTCGGTGAGCCCGTTCGCCGCCGACGAGGAGCTGGACGGCGACACCCTCAAGCTGGGGATGCACGCCCCGGAGTCCTACCGGGGCGACACCCAGCGGGCGCTGGCGGACACCAAGCGGTGGCTGGCCGACGGCTGGCGCACCGCCTACCTCACCGAGGGCCACGGCCCGGCCTCCCGCACGGTGGAGGTGCTGGGCAACGAGGGCATCGCGGCCCGGCTGGACGCGGAGCTGGGGGAGCTGTCCCCGTCGGTGGTGCACGTCTCCTGCGGTTCGCTGGACTCCGGCTTCGTCGACCCGGGCCTGGGGCTGGCGGTCCTGACGGAGACCGACCTGACGGGCCAGAAGGCGGCGAGCAAGGACCTGGGCCGGATGCCGGCCCGCCGCCGCAAGACGATCGACCCGCTCACCCTCCAGGCGGGCGACTTCATCGTCCACGAGCAGCACGGTGTGGGCCGGTACATCGAGATGGTGCAGCGCACGGTGCAGGGCGCCACCCGCGAGTACCTGCTCGTGGAGTACGCGCCCGCCAAGCGCGGCCAGCCCGGGGACCGCCTCTACATCCCCACCGACCAGTTGGAGCAGGTCACCAAGTACGTGGGCGGCGAGGCGCCGACGCTGCACCGGCTCGGCGGCGCCGACTGGACCAAGACCAAGGCGCGCGCCAAGAAGGCCGTCAAGGAGATCGCCGCCGACCTGATCAAGCTGTACTCGGCGCGGATGGCGGCGCCCGGCCACCCCTTCGGCCCGGACACCCCCTGGCAGCGCGAGCTGGAGGACGCGTTCCCGTACGCGGAGACGCCCGACCAGCTCACCACCATCGCCGAGGTCAAGGAGGACATGGAGAAGACGGTCCCGATGGACCGGCTGATCTGCGGCGACGTCGGCTACGGCAAGACCGAGATCGCGGTCCGCGCCGCCTTCAAGGCCGTTCAGGACGGCAAGCAGGTGGCGGTGCTGGTGCCGACCACGCTGCTGGTGCAGCAGCACTACGGGACGTTCACCGAGCGGTACGGGCAGTTCCCCGTCGTCGTCAAGGCGCTGTCCCGCTTCCAGACGGACACCGAGGCCAAGGCGGTGCTGGAGGGGCTGCGGGACGGCTCGGTGGACGTCGTCATCGGCACCCACCGCCTCTTCTCGTCCGAGACGAAGTTCAAGGACCTGGGCCTGGTCATCGTGGACGAGGAGCAGCGGTTCGGCGTCGAGCACAAGGAGCAGCTCAAGAAGCTGCGGGCCAATGTCGACGTGCTGACGATGTCGGCGACGCCCATCCCGCGCACGCTGGAGATGGCGGTCACCGGCATCCGCGAGATGTCCACCATCACCACCCCGCCCGAGGAGCGCCACCCGGTCCTGACCTTCGTCGGCCCGTACGAGGAGAAGCAGATCGGCGCGGCCATCCGCCGCGAGCTGCTGCGCGAGGGCCAGGTCTTCTACATCCACAACCGGGTCGAGTCCATCGACCGGGCGGCGGCCAAGCTCCGCGAGATCGTGCCGGAGGCCCGTATCCAGACCGCGCACGGCCAGATGGGCGAGGCGCAGCTCGAACAGGTCGTGGTCGACTTCTGGGAGAAGAAGTTCGACGTGCTGGTCTCCACGACCATCGTCGAGTCGGGCATCGACATCTCCAACGCCAACACCCTCATCGTCGAACGCGGCGACAACTTCGGCCTCTCGCAGCTCCACCAGCTCCGCGGCCGGGTCGGCCGGGGCCGCGAGCGCGGCTACGCGTACTTCCTGTACCCGCCGGAGAAGCCGCTGACGGAGACCGCGCACGAGCGGCTGGCGACCATCGCCCAGCACACGGAGATGGGCGCGGGCATGTACGTCGCCATGAAGGACCTGGAGATCCGGGGTGCGGGCAACCTGCTCGGCGGCGAGCAGTCCGGGCACATCGCGGGCGTCGGTTTCGACCTGTACGTCCGGATGGTGGGCGAGGCGGTCGCCGACTACCGGGCCTCGCTGGAGGGCGGCGTGGAGGAGGAGCCGCCGCTGGAGGTCAAGATCGAGCTGCCGGTGGACGCGCACGTCCCGCACGACTACGCGCCCGGCGAGCGGCTGCGCCTCCAGGCGTACCGGTCCATCGCCTCCGCCAACTCCGAGGCCGACATCGCCGCCGTCCGCGAGGAGCTGACCGACCGCTACGGCAAGCTGCCCGAACCGGTCGAGAACCTGCTGCTGGTCGCCGGCCTGCGGATGCTGGCCCGCTCCTGCGGCGTCTCCGACATCACGCTCCAGGGGACGAACGTCCGCTTCGGCCCGGTGGAGTTGCGCGAGTCGCAGGAGCTGCGCCTGAAGCGGATCTACCCGCGCTCGGTCATCAAGGCCGCCACCCACCAGGTCCTCGTCCCGCGCCCGACCACGGGCACGATCGGCGGCAAGCCGCTGGTGGGGCGGGAGTTGCTGGCGTGGGTGGGGGAGTTCTTGACGACGGTTCTGGGGTGAGGGGGAGCGGGCTTCTGCCGGTGACGCCCGGCCTGTCGTGCCGAAGGGCGCGTCACCGGCGCACGGCTGACCGGCGCCCCTCGACGTGCCGCGCTGGCCGAAGGCCCGTATCCCTCTCGTCATGCCGCACGGCGAAGGCCCGTACCCGGCGACCGGGTACGGGCCTTCGCCGTGGCGTGCGTCGGATCAGCCGGCCTTCTTGGCCCCGCGGCGGCGCACGGCGAAGACCGCCCCGGCGCCGAGCACCACGGCCGCGCCGCCCGCGAGGGCGATCTGCGGCAGGGCGGACGACGAACCGGTCGAGGCGAGGTTGCCGTCGGTCGCGGTCGCGGTCGGCACCGGCGTGGCGGTGGCGTGGTCGTCCGTGGCGGGCACGGGCTTGCCGGAGTCGCCGCCCTGCGCCTTCGGGCCCGGACGGTCCTTGTCCGCGACCTTGCCGGGCTTGGCCTCGTCGACGGTGCCGGGCTTGCTGCCGGCGGGCAGCACCTCGAAGTTGTAGCGCTTCATGGGGCCGAGGACGCAGGGGTTGTACGGGTCGGAGGCGTCGCCCGCGAAGAGGGAGAAGCCCGTCTTGGCCGGTCCGCCCGCCGTGATGGACATGCGCATCTTGACGTCGGTGCGGGCGCCGGGCCGCATGTTCTTGATGGCCGGGAGGTGCGAGCTGCCCTGCTGGCTCAGTTCCTTCCAGCCCGCGCCGTCGGACCACTCCACCTTCATGAAGTGCTGGTTCTCGTGCGTGCTCTCCAGGCGGAAGAAGACCAGCGGCTCCACGTCCAGGGTGCGGTCGGTGCCGTTGGCCACGGTGAAGGAGAAGTCGACCGTGCTGCCGGTGACGACCTTCGAGGGCAGGCCGTTGGCCAGCACGGTCAGGCCCGGCACGCGCACGCACTCCTTGGCGGTGGCGAGCGCCTTGTCGGCGGCCTCCTTGTCCTTGAGCGCCTCGCCCTTGGCCCACTGGAGCTTGCTCAGTTCCCGGAACACCGCGACCCGGGCGTCTCCCACCGCCTTCGCGGCGTCCTTGCGCGCGGCGTCCGCGTCCTCCTTCTTCTTGGCCGCGGTCCCGGCCGCCGCTTCGGCGGCTTCCAGGGACGTGCGCGCCTCGGCCTTCGCCGCCTCGTCCTCGGCCGCGTCCAGCTTGGCCCGGGCGTCCGTGACCGCCTGGTCGGCGGCCGTCTTCTCCTCGGCGGCGGCCTTGGCCGCCTTGTTCGCGGCGAGGAGGGCCGCCCCGAGCGGGTGGGAGCCCTTGTCCAGGGCGTCCATGGTGTCGTCCACCTTCTTCTGCCCGGCCTTCTCGGCGGCGACGGCGTCCTTGTACGCCCGGTCCGCGTCGGCGGCGGCCTTCCGCAGCTCCTCGTAGGTCGGCCGCTGCTGTGTGCGCGTCGTCGGCTGGGTGTCGGCCAGCGCGGCGGAGCCCGCGGAGAGCACGAGCGCGGGCGCGGTCACGGCGGCGACGACGGCGGTCGCGAGGGTACGGCGAAGGTTCACTGAGGTCCTTTTTCCTGGTCAGAGATAAGGGACCACCGCGTGCCGAGGCGGGCGCGGCGGGACGCCCGCGATCGTAGGACCGGAATAAGGGCCGGGGACAACGCAATAGCGATCGGGCGAAAGCGTTATCCACCCACCCCGGCGGACATTCCGGGGCAACTGCCCACAGTTGTGCGCGATGCGGCGGGTTTCTGTGTGATCTTTTCGACGAGGCTTTGCCTGATCGTTCCTCGTCGTTCGGTTCGCCTTGCCGCATCGCTCGCTCTTACGTGGTACGGCGACCGGCCGCCCGTCCCTCAGCCGCCCGACGTCCGCCGCAGCACGATCACCTCGCCCCGGATGCCCAGCACCCCGTACGTGGCCTTCGGGTGCCGCTGGGCGGCGTCGGCCAGTACCTGCTGGGGGGTGCGGTCGGGGCGGGTCTGGAGGGCGATGTAGTCGGGCGCGATGCCGCGGGTGTCGCCGATCCACAGGACGCGGGTGCGTCCGGCGAGGCGGCTGATGGGGCGGATGTCGGCCTCGACGGTCGCGCCGTCGGGGATCTCGGCGAGCAGCCGCTCGGCCTGCGGGACGGCGTCCGGCACCTCGTAGGTGGCGGCCTCGGTGAGCCGGGCCAGCGGCAGCGACGTGGTCAGCGCCAGCGCCGCGGCGAGCGCGGCGGCGGGGAGATGGTGCGCGTACGCGCGCAGCCAGGGCCGGCGGGCGGCGCGCAGGCGCGGCAGCACGTCGGCGAGGGCCAGGAAGAGCACCGGCATCAGGACGGCGTTGTAGTGCCAGTCGGTGCCCCAGTAGTGGTCTTCGTGGGAGACGAAACGCCATCCCACGGTCGGCACCGCGACCAGCAGCAGGGGCGAACGCAGCGCCAGCAGGCCGGTGGTGGGCAGCAGCAGCCACAGCAGCGTACGGATCGCGGTGTCGACCGGGATGACGGGGGCCGGGCCGCCGTCGCCGCCCAGCTTGTTCCAGTAGTCGTACGAGCCGGAGCCGTTGAAGGCGGGGATGATCACGCCGAGGGTGACGGCGACGGCGGCGAGGCCGAAGACGACCAGGCCGATCGCCAGGGGAACGGCCCGGCGCGCCCGCACCAGTATCACGACGCCGATGGCCGCCGCGGTGACCCCCAGGTCCTCCTTGACGAGCACCAGGGGCGCCGCCCAGCACACCGCCGCCGTCCAGCGTCGCCGCAGGACCGCTTCGAGGGCGAAGGCGATCAGCGGGACCGCGAAGGCGATCTCGTGGAAGTCGAAGTCGGCGGCCTTCTGGAGCCCCCAGGACAGCCCGTAGGCGATGCCGACGGCGGCGCCCCGGCCGCGGCCCAGCAGGCGGGCGGCGGCCCGGGTCACGGGTATCGCGGACAGGGCGAACAGCGCGGACTGCGCGACCAGCAGCGTCGCCCCGGACGGGAACAGCCGGTAGAAGGGCGCCAGCAGCACCAGGACCGGGCTGAAGTGGTCGCCCAGGATGTTGGTGCCCGGCCCCTTCAGGTCGGCCGTGGGCGCCTGGAGGTGCGCGTAGCCGCGTACGGCTTGTTCGAATATGCCCAGGTCCCAGGAGACGGTCGCCATCGCGCGGAACCGGGTGACGGAGACCGCGGCGAACAGGACGAAGAGGGCCAGGGCCAACCAGTAGGGGTCCAGGCGCGGAGCCCGTAGGGCCGCGCCCCGGCGGGGAGCGGGGGCGGTCTTCTCCGGTGAGGTGCCCTCGCTCGTGGGGCCGGGGGCGGGAACGCCGGCGCGCCCGGTCGGGGGAGCGGGGGTGCCGTCGGGCTCGGAGGAGGGCCGGGGGACGGCGGCCCTGCCGCCCGCGGCGGTCGCTGCGGCCGTGTCCATGGAGATCCTTACTCTCAATTTCCGAAAAGATATCGGAGGCCGAACGTACGGCCGATGCCGAGCCCGCCACCTCCCCGATGGGATGCCACACCTTGATACGCACCACGTCCGCCCCCACCACCACGTCCTCGTCCACCCCGGTCGCGGGAGGAGGGGACGGGCGACGGGGACGGGCACAAGGAGAGGGACGGCACCCGTCGCGCGGACGGTTGCGGAGCCACCGGGCGGCCCGCGGCGTCCTGGCCGGCGCCCTCGCGGCGGCGGTGCTCGCCGGCTGCGGCGCGAAGGCCGAGGCCAAGGCCCCGCACGCGACCGGCAAGGCCCCGACCGGCAAGGCCACCACGAAGCCGGGCCGCACCTCCGGCGACCGCACGGCCGTCAGCCCCCTGGACAACCCCGACGGCACCCGGCCCGGCCTCGCCGCGCTCACCTCCCAGGCCGAACGGGCGCGCGGCGCGCAGTACATCAACGGCGTGCGCACCGCCGCCGCGGGCCGTCAGACCGGCTACGACCGCAAGAAGTTCGGCTACGCCTGGATGGACACGGCCGACGGCGTCCCCATGGCCCGCAACCACTGCGACACCCGCAACGACCTGCTGCGGCGGGACGGCAAGAACCTGCGCTTCCGCTCCGGCTCGCGCTGCGTCGTCGTCTCGATGAACCTCCACGACCCGTACACCGGCAAGGACATCGCCTGGAAGAAGCAGAAGGCGGCGGCCGTCCAGATCGACCACGTCGTCCCGCTCTCATACAGCTGGCGCATGGGCTCCGCCCGGTGGAACCAGGCCAAGCGCCAGCAACTGGCCAACGACCCGCTCAACCTCCTCCCGGTGGACGGCCCCGCCAACAACGGCAAGGGCGACTCGGGCCCGTCCGAATGGCTGCCGCCCAACAAGGACATCCGGTGCGCGTACGCGGTGCGCTTCGCGCAGGTCGCCGTGAAGTACGGGCTGCCGGTGACGCGTTCGGACAAGAAGGTGATGCTCGCGCAGTGCGGGAAGTGATGTGCGCGGGGATGGGGGAGCTGTCGCGCGGGAGCTGACGTGCGGGAGCTGAGGCTCGCGCGGCGCGAGAGGGCGCCTGTATGGGGCGCCGGTGCGCCTTTATGAGGTGCTTGCGCACTGGCTGCCCTTATAGGCGCAGGCGCTCCCTTATAGGGCACAGGTGCGCCCTGATGGTGCGGCGTCCCGCCATCAGGGCGCGCGCACCAAAAAGCCGTTGGCCCGAGTCCGCCCCCACGCGGTCTCGGACCAACGGCGGTCCGGTGGCTCTGCCACGCCCGGGTGTCCGGGGGGTCCCCGGATGCCCGGGGAGTCAGAGCGGTTGGTGGTTCAGCCGAGGCCGTGCACAGCGACGTACCTCGGGGGTCCGGGGAGCCGTGGGGCCGGGGCCTCACGCTGTCCGCGGACCCGGGAGTCCGCGGACTCCCGGGGATTCCCGGAGCCTCAGAGAGGCAGGTTCCACTGGATGCCCTCGTGGTCGAGGCTCGGGGTGACCTCGACGTCGAGGACCTTGGCGTCGGCCGGGGCGTCGAAGGCCATCTCCACGGTGGCGGCCTTGCCGGGCAGGATCGAGCCGGTGAAGGTGCCCAGCATCTTGCCGTCGAAGATGCGCTCGGCGGTCGTGCCCGCCGCGCCCGCCTTCGCTTCGACGAGGACCATGTCGGCCTTGAACTTGTCCTTGCCCTTGTTCTGGACCTGGACGGTCACCTTGTATGCCTTGTTGCCCTTCTGGTGGCCGGCGGCGAACTCGTCCGGGGTGTACGGGGTCGCCTTGGAGACGGTGACCTCGATGCCGGAGTCGTAGGAGGCGGTGTCACCCGGGCCGTAGGTCTCGGCCGACGGGTCCTTCTTGCCGGAATCGGAGCTGGAGTCGGAGCCCGAGTCCGAGTCCGAGCCGGAGGCGCCGGCCGAGACGCTGTTCGTGCGGGCCTTGCTGTCGAGCTTGTCGATCTCGTCCACGACCTTCTTCGCCGCGGTGAGGAAGATGATCAGGCCGACGACCGCGAGGATCAGCGAGATGGCGCCCAGGATCGTGCCCGTGATGGCCACGCCCTTGTTGGTGGCCTGGCCGCGCTTGGCCCGGCCCATGCCCACCAGGCCGAAGATCAGTGCCAGCAGGCCGAGGATGCCCGCCAGCCAGAAGAACAGCGGTATCAGGCCGAAGACCGCGCCGATGATGCCGAGGATCAGAGCGGCGATGCCGAGACCGTTGCGCGCCGCCTGCGGGGCGGGCATGCCCATCTGGGGCGGCGGGGGGTAGTACGGCTGCTGAGACATGGGAGGAGGGCCCCTTCCGGGCGCTGGAACTGAGTCCTTTTCAAGCGACGGGAGTCATCACAGCACGAGCCTGTGAACCGAGTCAACATGATTCACTGGGAAAGGTTGGTTCACGGCTGTGAAGGGCTCGGCGGGATGGCGGTGGGTATGCTCGAAGGAACAGCAGGCTCGGGGGAAATGGGGACAGGAGCCAGAAAGGTGCCGCACAGCGCATCACCGGACAACACGTCGCCCGACCACGGACCATCGGGTGCGATGCCCCCGGGCCACCGGGCCCCACGCGACGCGCCACCGGGCGGTGACCGCGCCACCGAGGTGACCGCCGCCGGCATCGCGCGACTGGCCGGCGTGGGACGCGCCGCGGTCAGCAACTGGCGCCGCCGCCACGCCGACTTCCCCAAACCGGTGGGCGGCACCGAGACCAGCCCCACCTTCTCCCTCGCCGACATCGAGCACTGGCTGCGCGACCAGGGCAAGCTCGCCGAAGTACCGCTGAGCGAACGGGTCTGGCAGCAGCTCGTCGGGCACCCCGCCGGCGTCGCCGTCGCCCTGTGCCACGTGGGCGCCGTCCTGCTGTTCGTACGGGAACGGCCCGCCGCATGGCGCCAGTTGAGCCGGGGCGCCAACGACACCGAGTTGACGGGCCTGCTGCCCCCGGCCCTGGACGCCGTCCTCACCACCCGGTTCGGGGCGCGGCACCCCGTGCACGGGCTCACCCGCGCGGCGCTCGCGCCCTCCGCCGCGCTCGTCCGCGGTGCCGCCGAACTCGCGGCGGAGCGCGGTGCGGCGGAGGCGTACGAGTTCCTGCTGGGGCGCCACCTGGACGCCAATCCGCGGCAGTTCACCCTCACCCCGCCCGGCGCCGCCGAGCTGATGGCCGCGCTGGCCGGACCGGCGGACACGGTCCTGGACCCGTCCTGCGGCACCGGCGGCCTGCTCTTCGCGGCGCGGCACGCCATGGGGGGAACGGATGCCGGTGCGGGAACGGGGGCCGGTACGGGCACGGATGCCGGTACGGGCACGGATCCAGGCCCTGCCGGGAAGGCGCGCGCGGCCGGTGTCGGAGGCTTTGGCAAGGTGCCCGAGGCCGGTGCCGACGCCGCCGGGAAGGTGCCCCCGGCCCGTACCGACGCCGCCGGGAAGACGCCCGAGGCCGCCGCCTCCGGCAAGGCGCCCGAAGCCCACGAGGGCCCCCGCGCCCTGTACGGCCAGGAGGCCGACACCGGCCTCGCCGCGCTCACCGCCCTGCGGCTGGCCCTGCGTGCCCCCGGCGCACGGGTCCGGGTGCGCGCCGCCGACACCCTGCGCGCCGACGCCTTCCCCGACCTGACCGCCGACGCCGTCCTCGCCCACCCGCCCTTCAACGAGCGCAACTGGGGCCACGACGAGCTGGCCTACGACCCGCGCTGGGAGTACGGCTTCCCGGCCCGCACCGAATCCGAGCTGGCCTGGGTGCAGCACGCGCTGGCGCGGCTGCGCCCGGGCGGCACCGCCGTGCTGCTCATGCCGCCCGCCGCCGCCTCCCGCCGCTCCGGCCGCCGCATCCGCGCCGACCTGCTGCGGCGCGGCGCGCTGCGCGCCGTCATCGCGCTCCCGGCCGGGGCCGCCCCGCCCTACGGCATCCCGCTGCACCTGTGGGTGCTGCGCAAACCCGACGCCACCGCCCCGGCCTCGCCGCACCTGCTCGTCGTGGACACCGCCGCACCGGCCGCCGGCTCGCCCGTCCCCGCCGGCCCGGCCTCGGGCCGCGACAAGGTGGACTGGCAGGCCGTCCACACCACCGCCCTGGAGGCCTGGCGCGCCTTCGACCGGGACGGCGGGGTCGAGGAACAGCCCGGCGTCCGGCGTTCCCTGGCCGCCATCGACCTCCTGGACGACGACGTCGACCTCGCCCCGGCCCGGCACCTCCCGCCGCCCGCCGCGGCCGGCGGGCCCGCCGAACTCGCCCGGGTGCACGACCGGCTGACCGCCGTCCTGGCCCGCACGAAGGAACTCACCCCGCGCGCGGACACCCCGGCGGCGGACGCGCGCTCCGTACGGGAGTCCGCGCCCGCCCGCTGGCCGCTGACCACCGTCGGGGAACTGGCGCGCGGCGGCGCGCTGCTGCTGCGCTCCGGCGGCGCGGGCACCGCGACGGGTCCCGCGTCCCCCGCCGTGCTCACCGACCACGACGTGATCGGCGGCACCGCGCCCTCCGGCACCCTCCCCGAGGCGTCCGGCGCGGGCGCGGCGTCCGGGGCCGAGGAACCGGTCCTCGTGGAGGCCGGGGACGTGGTGGTGCCGGTGCTCGGCGGCGGCGCGGTCGCCCGGGTCGTGGACGAGGCCACCGCGGGCGCCGCCCTCGGACGCAACCTGTCCCTCCTGCGTCCCGATCCGGACGCCCTGGACCCCTGGTTCGTGGCCGGTTTCCTGCGCGGCACCGCCAACACCCGGCAGGCCAGCAGCTACGCCTCCACCGCCACCCGCCTCGACGTCCGCCGCCTGCACCTGCCCCGGCTGCCGCTGCCCGAACAGCGCCGGTACGGCCGCCGCTTCCGGGAACTCGCCGCCTTCGAGGAGGCGCTGCGGCTGGCGCACCGGCTGGGGGAGCAGCTCGTCCAGGGGCTGTACGACGGGTTCACGGATGGGTCGGTGCTGCCGGATTGAGGGGTGTGGCGGCGCGGGGCAGGGCCCTCCCCGCCGCGCGGTCCACCGCCGGATCGCCGGGCGTTGCCGCACGAGGCGGGGCCCTGGGCTTTGGGCCCTGATCGCCGGTCGCGTCGCCGGTCGCCGTACCCGCGGCCGGTACGGGTCGTCGTCCCGATGACCGTCCTGATCCGTACAACCCCGGACGGCCGAACAGTGTCGTATATACGCTCGACTGCACGTACGCGGCCGTGACCGGCTCGTACGGCCGCCGAATCTCCGTCCCCCAGGAGCAGCAATGCACGGCCCCGCCCCGGCCCCGCCGCCGTACCGTCCACCGTCGACGGCGGCGGTCGTCCTGATGCGGGTGGCCTTCGTGGCCATCGCCGTCCTGAGTATCGGCTTCCTCGCCTGGATTCCGCTCATCCGGGCCGCCGTGGTCCGGGCCCGGCCGCTGGGCTGGTGGCTGTTCGGGCTCGATCTGGCCCTGGTCATCGGCGTGGTGGTGCTGGCCAACGGCCACTCGGAGGACACCTGGCAGGCGAACGTCGCGGCCATCGCGCTGCTGGTCCAGATGGCGGCCGTCGTCGCGTACTACCTGGTGACCGAGATCAAGGTGGCGGGCCGCCGGGCACGGCCCACGCCTCCGGGTGCGTTGCCGGCCGCCTCCGCGCCGTATGGAGCACCACACGCTTACGGGCCCTCGGGGACGTACGGTGCCACGGGCCCGTACGCGGGACCGGCGCCTTACGGGCCGCCTGGGCCGCAGCCCCAGGCGCCGGGCTACGCGGAGACCCAGCCGGTCCCGGGCCCCGCACCGGCCCACCCCGCCTACGGCTACCCGCCCGTCCCGCACCACCACCAGGCCCCCTACGGCCCTTACGGGCAGCCGGGCGGCGCGGAGCAGCCGCAGGACCCCGCCCCCTACGACCCTTACGGGCAGGCGGGCCGGGCGGGGCAGCCACAGGACCGTCCGCAGCCACAAGACCGTCCGCAACCGCAGGACCGTCCGCAGCGCCTCGACCAGGTGCGCGCCGAGCTGGACGAGCTGAGCGACTACCTCCGCAAGGAGGAAGGCCGGTGAACGGACGTGCCGTCACTGAGAGGCAGTCAGGTGAGCAAGCGCGTGGGCATCGAGGAGCAGACCCGGTGAACGGACGTGCCGTCGCCCAGGAGGCCCAGGAAGCCGAGGACCTCCAGCGGGCCCAGCAGGCCCAGGAGGCCCAGGAGGAGAGCCGGTGACCGGGCACGTGGGCGTAGGCGTGGGCAACAAGGAGGAGGGCTGGTGAACGGGCGCGTCGTCGCCGACCGCTACGAGCTGTCGGCGCTGCTCGGGCAGGGCGGCATGGGCCAGGTCTGGATCGCCTACGACCGCCGCCTGGACCGCCGGGTCGGCGTGAAGCTGCTGCGCCCGGACCGGGTCGCGGGCACGCCGGACGCGGACGAGATGCGCCGCCGCTTCGTGCGCGAGTGCCGGGTCACCGCGCAGGTGGATCACCCCGGCCTGGTCACCGTGCACGACGCGGGCAGCGACGGCGAGGACCTGTTCCTGGTCATGCAGTACGTCGAGGGCGCCGACCTGGCCGACCACCTCGCCGAGCACGACCCCTACCCCTGGCCGTGGGCCGTCAGCGTGGCCGCCCAGTTGTGCGCCGTGCTGGCCTCCGTGCACGCCGTGCCGATCATCCACCGCGACCTCAAGCCGCGGAACGTCATGGTCAAACCGGACGGCTCGGTCACCGTCCTGGACCTCGGCATCGCCTCCGCCCTGGACACCGACACCACCCGCCTCACCCACACCGGCTCGCCCATCGGCAGTCCCGCCTACATGGCGCCCGAGCAGGCGATGGGCGGTGCGGTCGGCCCGTACACCGATCTGTACGCGCTCGGGGTGCTGCTGCACGAGCTGCTGTGCGGCGAGGTGCCGTTCGCCGGTTCCACGGCGCTGGGCGTCCTGCACCGCCATCTCTACGAGCCGCCGGTCCCGCTGCGGCAGCTCCGCGCCGACATCCCCGAACCGCTCGAAGCCCTGGTGCTGCGGCTGCTCAGCAAGGAGCCCCAGCACCGGCCGGCCGACGCGCAGGAGGTCTACCAGGCGCTCGCCCCGCTGCTGCCCGGCGCCGGCCCGGAGCAAGCCGCGCCACGCGGAACGGCCACCCCGATGGACCCCACCCGGCCGTTCCTGCACCCGCACGCCCCGTGGCCGGTGCGGGCTTCGACTCCGGCGGTTCCGGGGCCGGTGGCTCCGGTGCCGGTCGGCGAGTCGGTCCCGGTCGGCGGTCCGGTGGCAGCCGGGGGTGCTTCCGGGACGTCGTACGCGGGCCACCCGGCACCGTCCGCGTCCCCCGCCTCGTCCTCGCCGTCGCTGCCGCACCCGGCCGGGCCCGCGGGCGGCCCGGCCGCGGCCGTGGACCCCCGGATCTCCGGCCACCCGGCCGACCCCCGGACGTCCGGTGTCCAGGCGGGAGCCTCGGGCCCCGATGTCGTCGCCGCCGTGGACGAGGTCAAGCGGCTGCTGGACGAGGGCCGGATCACCCGGGCCGTGGACATCCTCGGCGGCATCCTCCCGGCCGCCGCCGCCCGGCACGGGGCGCACTCGCCGGTCGTCCGCACGCTGCGCAAGCAGTACGCGGCCACCCTGATGGACGACGGCCAGTACCGCAGGGCGCTGCCCGAGCTGCGGCGGCTGGCCGAGGAGTTCGGGCGGGAGTCCGGGCCCGGCGCGGCGCGGCAGGCGCTCCGGTTCCACTACGAGGCCGCGCAGTGCCTGGAACAGCTCGGGGAGGTGGCGCAGGCGCTCGCCGAGTACCGCTCCCTGCTGCCGCACTTCGAGCGCTATCCGGACGACCCCGTCCGGCCGTTGGAGATCCGCCGCTCCATAGGGCACCTGCTGCTCGCCCTGGGGGAGCGCGGCGCGGCACACGAGACGCTGGCCCGCCTCCTGTACGACGCGGAACGCCTGCACGGCCCACACCACGCCTTCCCCCAGGAGATCCGGCGCACCTTGGACTGGCTGGGACAGGTACGCGGCTGAGGCCGCCGCCCCTATAGAAGGACGACGGGGAGGGTACGGGCGAGAAGAGGCCCGGGGTGGGCGGGGACGCGAGGGGACGGCCGGGCCTCTCCTCGCTCGCGCATCCGAAGTCGTCGGGAATCGTTGGTCGAATCAGTGGCCCGGGGCACCCGGACTCCTTACTATCGATCAACGCCGGACGGTCGTCCGGACGCTCGTTGCCCGTCGTTCGCAGCTCGAAGGTCACACCCGAGGCTCGTAGCTCCAGCTCTTTGCCCCTTCCAGAAGCTCCGCAAAAAGCTCAGCGCCACAGCTCGCACCCACAGCTCACAGCTCGTCGCCAACGATCTCCGCCGGGAGGCCCAGTGTTCCGCCGTAGGACCGTGCTCTCCGTATCCGCCGCCGCCGTGCTGGCCACGGCCCCGCTGCTGACCGCCTGCGGCAGCGGCGCGCATCCGGGGGCGGCGGCCGTCGTCGGCGGAGAGCGGATCACCGTCTCCCAGCTCCAGGCCCGGGTGAACGACATCCGCGCCGCGCAGAGCGCCTCCCCGCAGGCCGCCGAACTCGTCCGGAACACCGGCCGGCTGAACCTGGCCACCCTCAACAGCATGATCTTCGAACGCGTCCTGGAGCGCGGGGCGAAGGACGCCGGCGTCAAGGTCACCCGGCGCGACGTGCAGCAGTGGCGAGCCGCCGCCGAGGAGCGCGCGGGCGGCCCCGAACGGCTCAAGGCCATGTGGCTCCAGCAGGCCATCGCCCCCGACGAGATCGACGGCGTCGTGCGCAACCAGCTCCTGATGGACGGCCTGGCCCGGCGGGTCGGCGCGGACCGCACGCAGCCGGACGGCCAGCGGCGCCTGGCCGAGTCGCTGGCCCGCACCTCCCGCTCCATGGGCATCGACGTCAACCCCCGCTACGGCACGTGGGACGACCGGCAGGTCATCCTGGGCGAGCACCAGGACCGCTGGCTGATGAACGCGGCGCCGCCGCAGGGGCCGGGCATGGGCCAGGAAGCCGGGCAGCCGGGGGGCGAGGCGGACGGCACGGGCTGATCGGGCGCTGATCGGTCACCGGTCGGACGCCGCTCGGGCGCCACTCGGACATCGATCGGACGCGTCTGCGTCCGCGTCCCCAGCTCGACGGCACCGGCTGATCGGACGTGTCCGCGTCCCCGCACCGGCGGCCCGTCCGCCCGATGTCAGTGGCGTACGTTACGTTCGATGGGTGAACGCTGATGCCACCAACGAGACCGTCCGACGGGCGAACGCGGACGCCGCCGAGGAGACCGGCCGGCGGATAGGTGCGGACACCACCCCCGGCACCGGCCGCCTGGTGCTGCTCACCACCAGCCACCGCGTCGCCCCCGGCCTGCTCTCCTGGCCGGCTTGGCAGGCGCTGCGCGCCGCCGACCGGGTGCTGTGCGCGGACGCGGCCCACCCCCAGCTTCCCTACCTGCGCGAAGCCGGCGTTCGGGTCGAGGTGGCCGAGCCGACCGCCCGCGAGCTGGTCGACCACTGCGTCTCCGGGGGCCGCGACGTGGTGGTCGTCACCTCGGCCGAGGGTGAGAGCGCCCTGACCGACGGCCTCGCCCGGCTGGCCGGTTCCGGCCGGGAGGCGATGCCCGACCTGGAGCTGCTGCCCGGCTCGTACGACCTGCCGGGCGCCCGCCTGCTGGACCTCGTCCAGGTCATGGACCGCATCCGCGCCGAATGCCCGTGGAGCGGCATCCGCACGCACGAGGACCTGGCGAAGTACGGCCTCGAAGAGGCGTACGAGATGGTCGAGGCCATCGAGGAGGGCGACCGGGCGGCGCTCCGGGAGGAGCTGGGCGACGTCCTGCTCCAGGTCGTCTTCCACGCCCGCATCGCCCAGGACGACCCGGACGAGCCGTTCTCGGTGGACGACGTCGCGGGCGGCATCGTCGCCAAGCTCATCCACCGCCACCCGCACGTCTTCGGGGACGAGGTCGCCGAGACCCCCGAAGAGGTCAAGGCCCACTGGCTGCGCACCAAGGCCGTGGAGAAGGGGCGCACCTCCGTCACCGAGGGCGTGCCCCTGGGGCAGCCCGCCCTGGCGCTCGCCGCCAAGCTCGGGTCCCGGGCCCGCACGGCGGGGATCGACGCCCTCCCGGACGGGCCGGGCATCGGCTACGAGCTGCTGGCGCTGGCGGTCCGCGCCGAAGCGGAGGGCACCGACCCGGAGACCGCGCTGCGCGCCGCGGCCCGCACGTACCGGGACGCGATCCGGGCGGCGGAAGGGATACCCGCCGGGTGGGACGCGGACGGGGAGGAGTGATCCGGCCGGGGGCGCGGAAGCGGGGAGCCGACGCGGGGGCCGTCGGTGAGGGTTTGCGAAATCTGTGAGCGGAAGAGCGCCGAACCGAGCCCGTCCGGCGTTTGAGGACAACGCCCCCGGCGTTCACCGGCCCCAGCGCCCACAGCTCCCGGGGTCCACCGGCCCCAAGACCACCCCAACCGACCCGCCCACCAGGACCGGCCACCCCGTGCCGACGGAACGCCCGGCACGTCCACCAGCACGCCCCCTCCGGCGGAGCCGGAACGGGGCCGGCGGGCCCGAGACACAACCGGCGGGTCCGGGACACAGCAGCCGGGCCCGCCACGCATCGCCACGCATCGAGCCGCCCCCGAGGGGTACCCGTGCCAGATGACAGCACTGATCCCACAGGTGACACAGCCGGTGGAGCTCGCCGCGTCCCACGACTTCTTCGTCGGGATCGGACCCGCGCTGGTCGGCATCATCGTCGTGATCCTCCTGATCCTGGCCGTGGCCTTCGGCTGGCGCCGTCGCCGCCGCGAGCCCGCGCCGCCCCGGCCGCAGGACCAGCCGCGCCCGCCCACGGACCCGCGTGGCTACGAGACCGGTAACCGCGAGCCGGACGAGGTCCCGCGCAGCGACGAACGGATGCTCCCGCACGAGTTCAAGGGCAGCGAGGGCACGCGTCCGGGCGACCCGAACAAGGAACAGAGCCCTTGGCAGGAGGGCCACAGCGGCTCGTTCGGCAACGGCTGAGCCCCGGCGGCGGCTCTGAGTCCCGGCAGCGACCGAGCCTCGGCAGCGGCCGAGTTCCGGTAACGGCCGAGCGGGGACGCGGAAGGGCCGACGGGGACTCGTAAGCCCGGCGGAAGCCCTTAATACGAGCCTGCGGAAACTCCGGCGAGCCCGCAGAAGTCCCCGGAAGTCCCCGGAAGCCCCCGCGAGCCCCGGAAACCCCGGCGAGGGCGGGACCGCGCCGGGGCGGAGACGAGGCTGCGCCGGGGCGACGGCGAGGCTGTGCCGGGGCGGAGACGAGGCTGCGCCGCCAGGGACGAGGACGCGTCCGGCCCGGCGCCGCAGCACGGACCGGCGTGCCCGGGCCGGGGCCACACCGCCCACACCGCCGACGTACCGGGAACGGCGCCGAGGGCCCGTCGCACCGCAGCCGTACCCGGCGCGCCGCACGGCTGCAGCCCCGGCCCGCCCCAGGCAGCGCCGAAGCGGACCGCCGCTCTCCGTCCCCCGCACCCAACGGCTACCGTCGAGTGGGTGCACGATCACGACCAGCGGACCCCGACCCACCAGCCCCCCGCCCCGACCGGCGCCCAGGCGCGGGAAAAGGCAGCGACCGACGCGCCCGCCTGCCCCCACGCGCCGGGCACCGCCGCCCCGGCCGCCCCACCCCCCTGCCCCGAACTCTTCACCTGGGAGTTCGCCTCCGACCCGTACCCCGCGTACGCCTGGCTGCGCGAGCACGCGCCCGTCCACAAGACGACGCTGCCCAGCGGCGTGGACGCCTGGCTGGTGACGCGGTACGGGGACGCCCGGCAGGCGCTGGCGGACGCGCGGCTGTCGAAGAACCCGGTGCACCACAGCGAGGCGGCGCACGGCAAGGGCAAGGTCGGCATCCCGGGCGAGCGCAGCGCCAACCTGATGACGCACCTGCTGAACATCGACCCGCCGGACCACACCCGGCTGCGGCGGCTGGTCTCCAAGGCGTTCACGCCGCGCCGGATCGCCGCGTTCGCGCCGCGCGTGCAGGAGCTGACCGACCGGCTCATCGACGGGTTCGCGGACCGGGGGGAGGCCGACCTCATCCACGAGTTCGCCTTCCCGCTCCCCATCTACGCCATCTGCGACCTGCTGGGCGTCCCGCGCGAGGACCAGGACGACTTCCGGGACTGGGCCGGGATGATGATCCGGCACGGCGGGGGCCCGCGCGGCGGCGTGGCGCGGTCGGTGAAGAAGATGCGTACCTATCTGGCCGACCTGATCCACCGCAAGCGCGCCGAGCTGCCGGCGGCCGGGGCCGCGGACGAGGACCTGATCTCCGGCCTGATCCGGGCCTCCGACCACGGCGAGCACCTGACGGAGAACGAGGCCGCCGCGATGGCCTTCATCCTCCTCTTCGCCGGTTTCGAGACCACGGTGAATCTCATCGGCAACGGCACCTACCAGCTCCTGCGCCACCCGGACCAGCGGGCCCGGCTCCAGCGGGCGCTCGCCGAGGGGGACACGGAGCTGCTGACCACCGGCATCGAGGAGCTGCTGCGGTTCGACGGCCCGGTGGAGCTGGCCACCTGGCGGTTCGCGACCCGGGATCTGACGCTCGGCGGGCAGCGGATCGCCGAGGGCGATCCGGTCCTGGTCGTGCTGGCCGCCGCCGACCGGGATCCGGAGCGGTTCGAGGCGCCGGACACGCTGGACCTCGCCCGGCGGGACAACCAGCACCTCGGTTACGGGCACGGCATCCATTACTGCCTCGGCGCGCCGCTGGCCCGTCTGGAGGGGCAATCCGCGCTGGCCACCCTGCTGACGCGGCTGCCGGACATCGAGCTGGCGGTGGCTCCGGAGGAGCTGCGCTGGCGCGGCGGACTGATCATGCGGGGGCTGCGGGCCCTGCCGGTGACCTGGGACGCGAAGGGCGACAGCGACCCCGCAACTGACACGTCGTCACCACTTTAACGCATGCGTGACCTCCGCGTGATCTTTGCTACACCGGCTTGTGACGGTCCGTCGCCCCCGCTACGTTCTTGCGATCGACAACTCAACCGCCGCTCGAAAGGCAACCGCATGCGCTCCGGGAACGGCCGACACCGTCGCCCCCGTCAAGCTCCGGCCATCTTCGTGACGGCGGGTGTCGCCGGCGCGGGAATCGCCATGCCGCTGTTCGGCGCCGCCGGCGCCGCCCACGCCGCGGACACCGCCACATGGGACCGCGTCGCCCAATGTGAAAGCGGTGGCGTGTGGAGCGCCAACCAGGGCAACGGCTATTACGGCGGCCTTCAGCTGAGTCAGGACCTGTGGGAGAGACACGGCGGGACGGCGTACGCCTCCCGTCCCGACCTCGCCAGCCGGTCCCAGCAGATAGCCGTGGCCCAGGCGATCCTGGACGCCCAGGGCCCGGGCGCGTGGCAGAACTGCGCGACCGACGCCGGGCTGGCCAAGGGCGGCAAGGCCCCCAGCGTCGACCCGGGCGGCACCGCCACGCCCGCCCCGGCCCCCACGCACTCCGCGCCCGCCACCCCCGCGCCGACTCACGGGTCCACGCCGTCCGGCACCGCTTCCCCCGACGAGTCCGGCAAGTCCGACAAGTCCGGAACCGGTTCCGGCGCCGGTCGCCGCGCCCCCACCGACACCCGCACCCCCGGCCACACGCCGTCGCCGGACGCCGGCATCCCGGCACGCGACGGGACACGCGGCACCGCCGACCCGTCCCACCCGTCGGGCACCGCCTCCCCGGACGGCGCGACCGGCTCGTCCGCGTCCGGCTCGTCCGCGACCGACCCGTCCACGGCCGACCCGTCCGCGACCTCCCCCGAGACCGCCCCGCCGTCCGGCGCCGCGACCCCGGGCGCCCCGACCGCCCCGGACGCCGCCGACGCCCCCGCGCAGGGCCGGCATCGCGGCCCGCAGGACCCGGCGGAGGCGGGCGGCGCGGACGCCGACCGGTCCGCAGGGCGGCACGCGTCGCGCGGCGGCGGGGCCCGCCCGGAGGCGCCCGTCGCCGACGACTACACCGTCCGCCCGGGTGACAACCTGTCAGTCATCGCGGAGCACAAGGAGGTCCCCGGTGGCTGGCCCGCCCTGTACAAGGCGAACGAACGTGTGATCGGGGACGACCCGGACCTCATCCACCCTGGTCAGCGGCTGGTCCTCGACCACTGACGACCGCGGGAGGGTCTTCGGGGGCCGGTGCCCGGTGGGGCGCCGGCCCCCGAAAATCAGGGGCTTTTGGGGCGCGATGTCCCGGTTTAGCGAAAGTGAGATATGGGTCTCGTTCCCTTCCGGCGTGTCCCGGCCCGTCCTTCGATTCGATACCGCCGTCTACCTGCGGAAATGCACGCATTGCGGCCCGCGGAATGGTCAATTCCCGGTAACGGCAGGGGTTTGAACGAACAGCAGTTTGATGCTTACGGTCATGACCGCTCGCCAAAGCGGGCCCGACGATCACACGCCGAATCCTGCCGGTGATCGGAGGACGTCGACGCGTAAGCGCCGTAGGCAGGAGCGGGGGAACCAAGGTAGGCGCCGGCCCCCGGCCCGTGAGAACGGGACGGACCGGCTAGGGGTGAAGCCACGTGGCAACACGAGGCCGGGCAACTCTCCTGCCCGAACCCGACAGCTCACCTCGTAGGCGTCGGTGAGGGAAACCACCATGCTCAACGCCAAGGGCAAGCACCGCCGTCCGTCCAAGGCCGTCCGCGTCGCCACGCTCGCCGGTGTCGCCGGTGCCGCCGTGGCCGTGCCGCTGATGGGTGCCACCTCCGCGAACGCCGCCTCCGTCTCCACCTGGGACAAGGTCGCCCAGTGCGAGTCCGGCGGCAACTGGTCGATCAACACCGGCAACGGCTACTACGGCGGCCTCCAGTTCTCCCAGTCCAGCTGGGCGGCGGCCGGCGGCCTCAACTACGCCTCCCGTGCCGACCTGGCCACCAAGGGCCAGCAGATAGCCGTGGCCGAGCGGCTGCTCGCCATGCAGGGCCCGGGTGCCTGGTCCTGCGCCGGCGCCGGCAACCTGTCCGCCGGTGGCCCGAAGGCCGACGTCAGCACCTCCGGTTCCGGCTCCTCCTCGCACACCCGGAGCCAGTCGCACTCCACCTCGCGCCAGGAGACCCGCGCCCAGGCCCCGCAGGCCAAGCAGGCTCCGCGCCAGCAGGCCCGCGAGACCGTGCGCAGCGCCCCGGCGCAGCCGCGTGCCAACGTCGTCAAGGGCCACGGCAACTACACCGTCAAGTCGGGCGACACCCTGGCCAAGATCGCTGCCGCGCACGGCACGAACTGGAAGAAGGTCTACGCGGACAACAAGTCCGTCATCGGTGGCAACCCGAACCTGATCTTCCCCGGCCAGAAGCTCAACGTCTGATCCGGACCCCGCAGGGAGTCTGATCCGGGCACCCGGGGAGTCTGATCCGGACCCTTGGGAGCCCGATCCGGACCCCCGGGGAGCCCGTTCCGGCCTCCCCCCAGGGACTCGGGCATCGGTCCGCTCCCCGTCCCGCCCCGGGACGCCCCCCCGGACGGACCAGGGACGCTCGCTCGACGAGCGCCCCGCCCGACACCGCCCCGCCGTGCCGCGTACCCCCCGAATGCGGCACGGCGGGGCTTTCCGTTGCCCCGGCACCCCGCCGGAGCCGACGGCCTCGCCCACCCGACAAATCCGGATTGGGCCTTTCGCGCCCACCGTTCCCCCAGTGTTCACCGGCCGCCCGCCCCCCGCTCCCGCGGACGCCGGGGCTCCCGGACCGGCGGAAACGGCGCGGCACCGGAGCCAAGTACGAGTTGATTCGTACAGCCTCCCACCAGCGCGTTAGTCGTGCGATCGCCCCCACCCCACCCCGCCGTCGGGCAACTTTCCCGTTGAGCGAACAATGTCGGGATACGGGCAGTGAACTGGGCCTTTGGTCCTCTTTTTGTCCCACGGGCCGGGCCGAGGGCGAGCGGAACCCCCGGAGGCCGTTAGGCTCGTGCCGCAGAACTCAAGACACCCATGAAGGAGACAACGTGCCGTCCATCGACGTCGTCGTAGCTCGCGAGATCCTCGACTCGCGAGGCAATCCCACGGTCGAGGTCGAGGTCGGCCTCGACGACGGCAGCACCGGCCGTGCCGCCGTCCCGTCCGGCGCCTCGACCGGCGCCTTCGAGGCCATCGAGCTCCGTGACGGTGACCCGAACCGCTACCTGGGCAAGGGCGTGGAGAAGGCCGTCCTGGCCGTCATCGAGCAGATCGGCCCGGAGCTGGTCGGCTACGACGCGACCGAGCAGCGCCTGATCGACCAGGCGATGTTCGACCTGGACGCCACGGACAACAAGGGCTCCCTGGGCGCCAACGCCATCCTGGGCGTCTCCCTGGCCGTCGCGCACGCCGCCTCCGAGGCCAGCGACCTGCCGCTGTTCCGCTACCTCGGTGGCCCGAACGCGCACGTCCTGCCGGTCCCGATGATGAACATCCTCAACGGCGGCTCGCACGCCGACTCCAACGTGGACATCCAGGAGTTCATGATCGCGCCGATCGGCGCGGAGTCCTTCTCCGAGGCCCTGCGCTGGGGCGCCGAGGTCTACCACACCCTCAAGAAGGTCCTGAAGAACCGCGGCCTGTCCACCGGCCTGGGCGACGAGGGCGGCTTCGCGCCGAACCTGGAGTCCAACCGCGCCGCCCTGGACCTCATCCTTGAGGCCATCAAGGAGGCCGGCTACACCCCGGGCCAGGACATCGCGCTGGCGCTGGACGTCGCCGCGTCCGAGTTCTACAAGGACGGCGTGTACGTCTTCGAGGGCGCCGAGCGCTCCGCCGCCGAGATGACCGAGTACTACGAGGAGCTCGTCGCCTCCTACCCGCTGGTCTCCATCGAGGACCCGCTGTACGAGGACGACTGGGCCGGCTGGAAGGTCATCACCGAGCGCCTGGGCACCAAGGTCCAGCTCGTCGGCGACGACCTGTTCGTCACCAACCCGGAGCGCCTGGCCCGCGGCATCGAGGAGGGCTCCGCCAACGCCCTCCTGGTCAAGGTCAACCAGATCGGCTCGCTGACCGAGACCCTGGACGCCGTCGAGCTGGCCCAGCGCAACGGCTTCAAGTGCATGATGTCGCACCGCTCCGGCGAGACCGAGGACGTCACCATCGCCGACCTGGCCGTCGCCACCAACTGCGGCCAGATCAAGACCGGTGCCCCGGCCCGCTCCGAGCGCGTCGCCAAGTACAACCAGCTCCTGCGCATCGAGGAGATCCTCGACGACGCCGCGGTCTACGCCGGCCGCTCCGCGTTCCCGCGCTTCAAGGGCTGACGGCGGCGGGCGGCTCCCGGGCCTTCCTCCCGGACGCCGCCCGCACCCGGTGGGGGGCCACCCGATGGCCCCCCACCGGCCGACAGACGGCGGTCCCGGCGCGAGGTGCGCCGCGTCCCCGGTGACGGTCCCGTACCGTTGCCGGGGACGGCTGTGCTTCCGGGGGCCGGTGGTGTCCGGCGCCCGCACGGGAGCGCGGCCCGCGCCGGGCGCGCGGTGCGCCAGGACGGAAGCCCAGGGGAGGCGAAGTGCCCGCGGACCGGTTCTCCACCGCGACACGGCTCAAGGCGCTCGGCGAACAGGCCGCGGCCCGGGTCGGCGGCGCCCGCCCGGCACGCCGCGGACGCAACCGGCTGACCGGCCGGGCCGCGCTGCTGGCCCTGGTGATGTGCGCGCTGGTCGTCGCGCTGGCCTACCCGATGCGGCAGTTCGTCGAGCAGCGCTCCGAGATCGCCGACCAGCGCCGCCAAGCCGAGCAGGCCGCCCGCGACCTGGACCGGCTGCGCGAGGAGAAGGCGCGCTGGCAGGACCCGGCCTACGTGCGGCAGAAGGCCCGTCAGCACCTGCACTACGTCCTGCCGGGCGAGACCGGCTACATCGTCCGGGACGGCTCCGGCTCCGGCCGCCCGCCCCAGGGCGAGAGCGCCCCGGAACGCCCCTGGTACGAGAAGTTCTTCGACGGCCTGGACGCCACCGACCGGGACGGCGGCAGGTAGCCGCCGGACCGCAACGGCCCCCTCGGCCGCGCCCACCGGTGGGCGCGCCGACGCGCGAGCCCGTCCGCCGCCGTAGTCTCGTACCGCCGTACGTCCTCGCGCGTACGCACCCGCAGTCCGTCCCGCCACGTCCCTTCACCGAAGGCCCTCACCGAAAGCGCTCATGGAAACGCCTCCGCCCCAGACCGAGCCCACCCCGCCCACCGACGCGGACGTCGCCGCGTTCAAGGAGCAGCTGGGCCGCCCGCCGCGCGGCCTGCGCGCCATCGCGCACCGCTGCCCGTGCGGCAACCCGGATGTCGTCGAGACGGCCCCGCGCCTGGAGGACGGCACCCCCTTCCCGACGCTGTACTACCTGACGTGCCCGCGCGCGGCCTCCGCGATCGGCACGCTGGAGGCCAACGGCGTCATGAAGGAGATGACCGAGCGCCTGGCGACCGACCCCGAGCTGGCCGACGCCTACCGCGCGGCCCACGAGGACTACATCCGGCGCCGGGACGCCATCGAGGTGCTCAAGGGCTTCCCCAGCGCCGGCGGCATGCCCGACCGGGTCAAGTGCCTGCACGTCCTGGTCGGCCACTCGCTCGCGGCCGGGCCCGGCGTCAACCCGCTCGGTGACGAGGCGCTGGCCATGCTGCCCGAGTGGTGGAAGAAGGGGCCGTGCGTCACCCCGTGCGACGGCGCGGCGGCGGACGTCTGCGAGACCCCCGGCACGGACGGACCCACGGACCAGAGCCAAGGAGCCTGAGTGAAGCGCGTAGCGGCCATCGACTGCGGGACGAACTCCATCCGCCTGCTGGTGGCGGACGTCGACCCGGACACCGGCGAGCTCAAGGACCTCGACCGCCGGATGACGATCGTCCGCCTGGGCCAGGGCGTGGACCGGACCGGGCGGCTGGCGCCGGAGGCGCTGGAGCGCACCTTCGCGGCCTGCCGCGAGTACGCCGCCGTGATCGAGGAGCTGGGCGCGCGGCACGTGCGCTTCGTGGCCACCTCGGCCTCGCGCGACGCGGAGAACCGGGACGAGTTCGTGCGCGGCGTCGTGGACATCCTCGGCGTCGAGCCCGTCGTGATCACCGGTGACCAGGAGGCCGAGTACTCCTTCACCGGCGCGACCAAGGAGCTGACCGGCCGCACCGACCTGGACGGCCCCTACCTCGTCGTCGACATCGGCGGCGGCTCCACCGAGTTCGTGCTGGGCACCTCCTCGGTGCGGGCCGCGCGCTCGGTGGACATCGGCTGCGTCCGGCTGACCGAGCGCCACCTCGTCCAGGACGGCGAGGTGATCGATCCGCCCACCCCCGACCGGATCACCGCCATGAAGCGGGACATCGCCGCCGCGCTGGACCTCGCCGAGGAGAGCGTGCCGCTCACCGAGGCGGGCACGCTGGTGGGCCTGGCGGGCTCGGTGACCACGGTCGCCGGCATCGCGCTGGGCCTGGACGCGTACGACTCCGCCGCCATCCACCACTCGCGGCTCACTCGCGAGACCGTCCGCGAGATCAGCGACCGGCTGCTGACCTCCACGCACGCCGAGCGCGCCGCGATCCCGGTCATGCACCCGGGCCGGGTGGACGTGATCGCCGCGGGCGCCCTGGTCCTCCGCGAGATCATGGACCGCACCGGCGCCACGGAGGTCGTCGTCAGCGAACACGACATCCTGGACGGCATCGCCCACAAGCTGGCCGAGGACCTGGCGGCGGGCGAGGAGGGCTGAGCGCCCCGCTCGATGTTCAGCGGAAGGGCTGAGGGGCGTGCTTACCCTCGGCCTGTGGAGACGGCGCCGGGGCCTTGGGGCTCCGGCGCCGTCTCCGCACCTGCCTCGGTGAAGAGGTCCGCGAGGAGTTCGGCCATCGTCACCGTCGCACCGCCTTCGGCCAGGGCCGCTTCCGCTTCCCGGGCCAGCAGCAGATCGGCCGCCTCCTCCAGCGCGTCGTGGCCGGCGATCGGCACCACGGCCGCCACCGGCACGCCGTGGCGGGTGATCACCGTGGAGCAGCCTCGTTCGGCACGGCCGACGGGGTCCGCGAGGCGCGCACGGGCTGCCCGGACGGTCACAGAGCTCTGCGTCATGCGCACAGTGTGCGCGTCAGCGGTGCCCGTGGGGGCGGGAACGGCAGCACTGGGAAGTGGTGACGGGCACGAGCCGAGCGCCACCCGCTCCCCCCTGAACCTGCCTCAGTTCGTCACCCCGGCCGGGGCGTTGCGCGCGCGATCGACTGTCTCGGCGGGCGTGGACGAGGGGCCTCCGGGCGCGTCCCGAGGGCCGGACGGCCCCTGGACGGCAGGGTTCCGATGGGGTGGTGGGGAGAAAGTTCGTGAAATCCTTCACATGAAAAAGGGGCCTGTTGGGCGCACAAAAGGGACTTCGAGCCCTGGGGGGTCGGCCTTAAACCCTTCCGGGCCGGGAATCGGGCGGTTTCGTGCGGGTTAAGGGGGCGCTTATGTCGCGGGTGGTCCAGCGGCGCGCGGGCGCGCAATGCCTGTTCAGTGGGGGTGCCCAACGCTTTGGAGGGCTCAGCGGTTCCCCTGTGGCGCTATGGCGTCGATCACGAAGCGGCGGAGTGTAGCAGATGCCTTCGTACAGCTTGTGAAGGGGCGCACGAGGTACCCCCCGTGTGGGGGTGGATACTCGACTGCATGAGCACCACGGAGCGTCCCAGGATCCTCGTTGTAGGCGGTGGGTACGTTGGCCTGTACGCGGCGCGCCGCATCCTGAAGAAGATGCGGTACGGCGAGGCGACCGTCACGGTCGTCGACCCTCGCTCGTACATGACGTACCAGCCCTTCCTCCCCGAAGCCGCAGCCGGCAACATCTCCCCCCGCCACGTCGTGGTCCCGCTGCGACGCGTGCTCCCCAAGGCGGAGGTCCTCACCGGCCGCGTCACGACCATCGACCAGGACCGCAAGGTCGCCACGATCGCCCCGCTGGTCGGCGAGGCGTACGAGCTGCCCTTCGACTACCTGGTCATCGCCATGGGCGCGGTCTCCCGTACCTTCCCGATCCCCGGCCTGGCCGAGAACGGCATCGGCATGAAGGGCATCGAGGAGGCCATCGGGCTGCGCAACCACGTGCTGGAGCAGCTGGACAAGGCCGAGTCGACGACCGACGAGGAGGTCCGCCGCAAGGCGCTGACCTTCGTCTTCGTCGGCGGCGGGTTCGCCGGCGCGGAGACCGTCGGCGAGGTCGAGGACATGGTCCGCGACGCCGCCAAGCTCTACACCAACGTCAAGCGCGAGGACATGCGCTTCCTGCTCGTCGACGTGGCGGACAAGATCCTGCCCGAGGTCGGCCCCAAGCTCGGTGCCTACGGCAAGGAGCACCTGGAGAGCCGCGGCGTCGAGGTCTACCTCAAGACCAGCATGAAGTCCTGCGTGGACGGCCACGTCGTGCTCGACAACGGCCTTGAGGTCGACGCCAACACCATCGTGTGGACCGCGGGCGTCAAGCCCAACCCGGCGCTGGCCCGCTTCGGTCTCCCGCTGGGCCCGCGCGGCCACGTCGACACCGCGCCCACCCTCCAGGTGCAGGGCACCGACTACATCTGGGCCGCGGGCGACAACGCCCAGGTCCCGGACCTGGTCGGCCGCAAGGCCGGCAACGAGAACGCCTGGTGCCCGCCGAACGCGCAGCACGCGCTGCGGCAGGCCAAGGTCCTCGGCGACAACGTGATCTCCGGCATGCGGGGCTTCCCGCAGAAGGAGTACAGCCACGCCAACAAGGGTGCGGTCGCCGGTCTCGGCCTGCACAAGGGCGTCGCGATGATCGTCATGGGCAAGATGAAGATCAAGCTCAAGGGCCGTCTCGCCTGGTACATGCACCGTGGCTACCACGGCATGGCCATGCCGACCTTCAACCGCAAGATCCGCGTCCTGGCCGACTGGACGCTGGGCCTGTTCCTCAAGCGCGAGATGGTCTCGCTCGGCGCCATGGAGAACCCCCGCGAGGAGTTCTACGAGGCCGCCAAGCCCGCCCCGGCGCCCGCCGCCAAGGCGGACGACAAGGAGAAGGCGAAGGCCTCCTGAATCTCCTGGAGGCTCCCGAGTCTCCTGGCGTCTCCTTTGGGGCCCTTCGAGTCTCCTGAGCCTCCTTCGCGGCTCCTGGTACACCTTGAGCCTTCCGGGTCTCTTCAGGGTCTCCCGAGTCTCCTTTGAGTGACGCGGCGGTCCGGCCGGGCCGCCGCGACACCGCACACCAACGCCGAAGGGGCGTCTGCCATCCGTGGGGCAGGCGCCCCTTCGGCGTACGCGCGGTGGCGAATGTCGGCCGGTTTCCTGTTCGCTCGACTTACCGTGTGCTCGCTTTACTGATCCCTTGCAAGCGAACGGGACTAACGTGGCGCCCATTTGACGTTTTTCGTGGTGGGTGAAACTTCTTCGCCCCACTCGTCATCACGGAGGTGTGCGACATGGCCGACGCCGCTGGACGGCTCACCCGGATCGCCCAGGAGGTGCTGGGAGCCCCGCTCCCCATCCGCGTCCGGGCGTGGGACCGCAGCGAGTCCGGTCCCCCCGGCGCGCCCACCCTCGTCTTCCGCAACCGCCGCGCCCTGCGCCGCCTGCTGTTCAAGCCGGGCGAGCTGGGCCTGGCCCGTGCCTGGGTCGCCGGCGACCTGGACGTGGAGGGCGACCTCTACCAGGCACTGGACCTGATGGCGGAACTCGTCTGGGAACGCGGCGAGGACGCCGCCCCCACCGGGCGCGGCGCCGCCCTCCTCTCCCTGGCCCGGCGGCCGGAAATCCGCGCCGCCGCCAAGGAGTTGCTGACGCTGGCCGGCACGCCGCTGCCGCCCCGGCCGCCCGTGGAGGAGAACCGCGTACGGCGCGGCCCGCTGCACACCCTGCGCCGCGACAAGGAGGCCATCAGCCACCACTACGACGTGGGCAACGCCTTCTACGAGCTGGTCCTGGGCCCGTCCATGGTCTACTCCTGCGCCTACTGGGAGGACGGGCCGGACGCCACCCTGGAGGACGCCCAGCGCGACAAGCTGGACCTCATCTGCCGCAAGCTCGGCCTGGAGGAAGGGCAGCGGCTGCTGGACGTGGGCTGCGGCTGGGGCTCGATGGTGCTGCACGCGGCCCGCGAGTACGGCGTGCGGGCCGTCGGCATCACGCTCTCGGAGGAGCAGGCGGCGTACGCCCGCAAGCGCGTCGCCGAGGCCGGGCTCGCCGACCGGGTCGAGATCCGCGTCCAGGACTACCGCGAGATCCACGACGGGCCGTTCGACGCCATCTCCTCCATCGGCATGGCCGAGCACGTCGGCCGCGCCCAGTACGCCGAGTACGCCGCCGACCTGTACGCGCTCCTCAAGCCCGGCGGCCGACTGCTCAACCACCAGATCGCCCGCCGTCCGCTGAAGGACGAGGACGGCTACCAGGTCGACGAGTTCATCGACCGGTACGTCTTCCCGGACGGCGAGCTGGCCCCCGTCGGCCGCACCGTCGCCCAACTGGAGGACGCCGGGTTCGAGGTCCGCGACGTGGAGGCCATCCGCGAGCACTACGCGCTGACGCTGCGCCGCTGGGTCGCCAACCTGGAGGCGCACTGGGACCGCGCCGTGCGCCTGACCTCGCCCGGCCGCGCCCGGGTGTGGCGGCTCTACATGGCGGCCTCCGCGCTGTCCTTCGAGCGCAACCGGATCGGCGTGAACCAGGTCCTGGCGGTGCGCACGCCGGAATCCGGCACCTCCGGGCTGCCGCTGCGGCCCCGCGTGTGGAAGGGGTGAGGGCGGCGGGGCGCCCGTAGGCCCCCGGGCGGCTCGCGGAGCCCGTACGTTCTCGGCCGACGAGCCCCTTCGGGCGGGCGGCGCGCGTCCGAAGGGGCTCCGGCCGACCGGTCGTCCGCGTCCGTACGCGCCTCCGGCCGACCGGTCGTGCGCGTCCGTACACGCCTCCGGCCGTCCGGTCGTCCGCGTCCGCCCTGAGGACCCACACGACCGGGACGGACAGCCCCCCGAAACGCCACAGGCCCCGGGCCCGCGACAGTGATCGCGGACCCGGGGCCCTCGTGCGGGCGGGCGCGGCGGCTACTCCGCCTTGATCGCCGCCAGCATGTTCAGCCTCGCGGCCCGGCGGGCCGGCCAGACGGCGGCGAGCACGCCCACCACCGCCGCCATCAGGAGGAACAGCCCGATCCGGTCCCACGGGAGCACCAGCTCGTAGGTGCCGATGGTCTGGGCGATCAGCTCACCCGCCGCCCAGCCGAAGAAGATGCCCAGGCCGATGCCCAGCACCCCGCCGAACAGGGAGATCGTCAGCGACTCCAGGCGGACCATGCGCTTGACGCCGGAGCGGTCCAGGCCGATCGCCCGCAGCATGCCGATCTCCTGCTGCCGCTCGAAGACCGACATGGCCAGCGTGTTGATCACGCCCAGCACCGCGACGATCACGGCCATGGCGAGCAGCCCGTACAGCATGTTCAGCAACAGGGTGATCATCTGGGCGATGCTGTTCGAGACGTCCTTCTTGTCCATGACGGAGATCGCCGGGTTCTTGCCGAGCGCGCCGATCAGGGACTTCTTCGTGGCCTCGCTCGGACCGTCCTTCGTCTTGACCATCACCTGCGTGTCGGTGATCCGCTTCTGGTGCGGCGCGAGGGTCGCGGTCTCCAGCAGGATGCCGCGGAACATGTCGGTGGGTTCGTACACGCCCGAGACGGTCAGCGGGCCGCGCCTGCCGTCCTCGTACGTCACCGTGAACGCCGAGCCCAGCCGCCAGCCGTGGCGCTCGGCGGTGTCGGCGTCCACCACGGCGCGGTGGGCGCCCCGGTCACCGAGGCCGGCGAACGAGCCCTGCCGGAAGTCGAGATCGGCCAGCGAGCCGATGACCCGGCCGTCGACGCCGACGAGGCGTTCGGCCTTGCCGTCGACGCGCGAGGGGGAGTTGCGCAGCGGGCTGAGGGAGGTGACCTGCGGGTCCGCGGCGAGCTTCTTCTCCACGTCGGGGGAGAGCGGGCCGTAGTCGACCATGTTGACGACGTAGTCCGCCTTGATGCTGTCGGACGCCATCTTGTCGACGCCCTTCTGGACGCTGCTCGCGATCACCGTCAGCCCCGTGATCAGGGTGAGCCCGATCATCAGCGCGGAGGCGGTGGCGGCGGTGCGGCGCGGGTTGCGGACCGCGTTCTGCCGGGCGAGCCTGCCCGAGATCCCGAAGGCGCGCAGCACCGGCGCGGCGGCGGCGACCAGCGGCCGGGACAGCAGCGGGGTCAGGACGAAGACGCCGACGAGCAGCAGCGCGGCGCCCATCCCCATGGGGAGCTTGCCGTCCCCCTTCATGGTCGTGGCGAACAGCACGGCGGCGACACCGGCACCGGCCAGCACCGCGCCGATGGTGTTCCGCACGACCAGCGACTTGGTGGTGGGGGCGGCGTGCACGCTGCTCATCGCGGCGACCGGCGGGATCTTCGCGGCGCGGCGACCGGGCAGCCAGGCGGCGAGCATGGTCACCACGACGCCGACGGCCAGCGCGATCACGACCGTGGAGGGCGAGACGACCAGCGGGCCGTCCGGAACGGTGCCCAGCGACGCGGTCAGGGCGCGCAGCCCCGCGCCGACCCCGATGCCGACGACCATGCCGACCACGCCGGCGACCGCTCCGACCACGAACGCCTCGATCAGGACCGAGCGCGTCACCTGGCGGCGGCTGGCGCCGACCGCCCGCATCAGCGCGAGTTCCTTGGTGCGCTGGGCGACCAGCATGGTGAAGGTGTTGGCGATGATGAAGATTCCGACGAACAGGGCGATCCCCGCGAAGATCAGCAGCGAGGTCGTCATGCCGTTGGAGTTCTCGACGATCCGCGCGGCCTCCTCGTCGGCGAGCGCCCGACCGGTGCGCGCCTCGGCGGTGTCCTTCGGCAGGATCTTCTCGACGGCGGACAGGAGCGCCGCCTGCGAGGTGCCGGGCGCGGCCTCGACGTGGATCTCGTCGTACTCGCCGGGCGCGGTGAACAGCTTCTGCGCGGTCGCGGTGTCGAAGAGGACGAGGCTGCCGCCCGCCGAGACGCCGCCGTCGTCGGTGCCGAAGAGGCTGGTGACGGTCACCTCGCGGACCGTGCCGTCCACGGAGATCCGCACGGTGTCGCCGACCTTGTAACCGGCCCGGCCGGCGGTCTTGGAGTCCAGCGCCACCTGGCCGGGGCCCCGGGGCGCGACGCCGCCGGCCACGAGCGGATACCGGACGTCCTTGCCGTCCGGGCCCTGGGCGTAGTTGCCGCCCTTGGCGGAGAAGCTGCTGCCGATCAGCTTGCCGTCCTTGTCGGCGATGCCCGTGAAGCCCGAGACGGTGCCGGTCGCGCGGGCCGCCCCGGGGAGCTGGGCGACGCGGTCCAGCAGCGCCTGGCTCAGCCGGGGCGGGGCGCCGGGCTTGCCCTTGGTGTCGTCGGACGTGTGCGGCTGGACGGCCACGTCGACGTGTGCGTAGTCCTTGCGGGCGCCGGTCTGCATGGCGTCGGAGACGGTCGAGGTGAAGACCAGGGTGCCGGAGACGAAGGACACGCCGAGCATGACGGCGAGCACGGTCATCAGCAGCCGGGCCTTGTGCGCGAGCACGTTGCGCACAGCGGTACGGAACATGAGTGGAGTCCTGGAAGTGAGGGCCGGTGTCGGTGCTGCTGGTGCCGGTCAGCTGACCCGGCCCTTGGCGTCGAAGCCCTTCATGCGCTCCAGCACCAGGTCGGCGGTCGGGTCGGCCATGTCGTCGACGATGCGGCCGTCGGCGAGGAAGACGACGCGGTTCGCGTACGAGGCCGCCACCGGGTCGTGGGTCACCATCACGACGGTCTGGCCCAGCTCGCGCACGGAGTTGCGCAGGAAGCCGAGGACCTCGGCGCCGGAGCGGGAGTCGAGGTTGCCGGTGGGCTCGTCCGCGAAGATGATCTCGGGCCGGGAGGCGAGGGCGCGCGCCACCGCCACGCGCTGCTGCTGGCCGCCGGAGAGCTGCGCCGGACGGTGCTTGAGCCGCCCCGAGAGCCCGACGGTGGCCACCACGCGGTCCAGCCACTGCCGGTCGGGCCTGCGGCCCGCGATGTCCATGGGCAGCGTGATGTTCTCCAGCGCGTTCAGCGTCGGCAGCAGGTTGAACGCCTGGAAGACGAAACCGATCTTGTCGCGGCGGAGCTGCGTCAGCTTCTTGTCCTTGAGCCCGTTCAGCTCGACGTCGCCGATGCGGGCCGACCCCTGCGTGATCGCGTCCAGCCCGGCCATGCAGTGCATCAGCGTCGACTTGCCGGAGCCGGACGGCCCCATGATCGCGGTGAACTCCGCCTGCCGGAACTCCACGGAGACCCGGTCCAGCGCGACCACCTGGGTCTCGCCCTGTCCGTAGACCTTGCAGAGGTCCGTGGCGCGCGCCGCCACCGCGGCGGTGGGGGCGGCGAAGGGGGCGGCGCCGTAGTGGGTGGTGGTCACGAGGGGGAACTCCTGTCGGGGCGACGAAATGGCTCAAAGGGGGCCATGAGACGGAAAAGAAGACCGTCCCATCGTCGGTCCGGAGGAGGGCGCCGGACGTCAGACCCTGTGCCCGTCCTGGGGCAGCCTTGGGAAGTACGGAGAAGCGGACCGGTCATCCCTGGGTATGACGGGGCCGACTTGGAAGCCGGGGCCGCCGGGCGCGGTCGCGGAGGGGGTGCCGGGTGGGGTGGGAGACCGGGCCGGGGTGAGGGATGGGGCGCGGCGTGCTCGGAGGGCGGTCCGGATCGCGGTCGCGGGCCGGGCGGGGCATGCTCACGGGCCGGGCGGGGAGCGGTGGCTCGGGCCGTATCTGCCGAAGTCGCTTCGGACGCGTCGACTTTTCGTCATTCCGGCGTCGGAGTGGGACCGGTACGGGAATCGTCCAACGTGGCCATGAACATGCGCCGGTGGCCTGTACCAGCTGCTGACGCTTCCTCAGTTGCCAATAAAATAAGACAACCTAGCCAAGACGAGCCGGTGGGCGAGGGGTGCCGCGGGCTAGGCTCGTCCTGCCCTCTACGGAGGTGGCATGGGGGATCCCAGGCCCGGATGGTGGAATGCAGACACGGCGAGCTTAAACCTCGCTGGCCCTCGGGCCGTGCCGGTTCAAGTCCGGCTCCGGGCACAAATCCGACGATGGGACCGCGGCGAACGCGCCGAGCGCGTCATGAGCGTCCGCAAGTGCTGGTCGTGTCGTCCCTGTTGGGCCCCGTGCGCCCATTCATCGATGGATTCCCGCAGCAAACCGTCGCCCTGCGCACCTTACGCTCTCCTCGCCGCCGTTTCGTCGCGCCTCGCCCACCCGCGCGTCTCCTTTCGTCGCGGCCGGCGAACGGGCCGGGCGGCAACTGTCTCCGTCAGGCGCGGGGTTGGGAGGCGGGCGGCGGATACGCGGAGTGGGTTTTCCGGCACGGCGAGCGAGCGTTTCCGGCCAAAGGATGAGCGCCCGCGGGGGAACGGCGGAATAAGAGCTTGATCCCTGGAATGGCGTGGCCGGTTTCCGCCGCCGACGAGGGAACAAGCGATGTTCCCGGTCCGGAATCCGGGATTCCCCTAGGGGGTCATCGGGCGGCGCCCTGAGCGCTCCCTTTCTTCGCGGGGCGGTATCGGCGCGGTGGGGCGCCGGGGTGCGCGTCCGCCGTCGGCCGGGGTCTCGCGGCCGGCAGACGCGGCCCGTTCGCCGGGGTTCTCGCGGCCGGCAGACGCGGACCGTTCGCCGGGGTTCTCGCGGCCGGCAGACGCGGCCCGTTCGCCGTGATCCGCCGCCCGTCCGCCGCCGCCCGCCACCCGGGCGCGGCGCCAGGGCGCCTATACCCCCTCCGGTCGTACGCACCCCCGGGACCCGCCGGGGCGGCGGACCGCCTCACCCGGTCGTGCAATCCGCACTGCTCCACCTGGCGGCACAACGGACTCGAACTGGCGTATTAAGCGCCGGAAGGTCATCGCATGGCCACAGGGCGGTATTCCTGCTGATGTCACATTTGTTCTGCGCACGAGGAGAGAGACATGCGCAAGATCCTTGGCCGTACCGCCGTCTCCGCCGCGATAGCCGCGGCCGCCATCATCCCGCTCTCGGGTGTCGCGTCGGCGGACTCCCCGGCGGAGACGCCGCGGCACGCTGTGTCCAGCGCCTCCCATTGCTGGTGGAGCCCGTATTACGGCTACCAGTGCTACGGCTGGGACACGGGCCTCAACCTGGGCATCAACCTCGGACTCGGAGTGGGGGTCGGCCTCTGACCCCACCCTGAACCGATCCGAGCCGGGGCCCGACCGTGGGCCCCGGGCATTCCAGCGGACATGAGGAAGGCCCCGCACGGCGCGGGGCCTTCCTCGCGTGCGGGCCGGACGTCAGACCTCCGAGGCGTTGCCCATCACCGGGTTGAGCAGCCCGATGACGTTGATGCTGTTGTTGGACAGGTTGACCGGAATGTCGATGGGCATCTGGACGGTGTTTCCCGAAAGCACCCCCGGCGAGTTGCTGGCGACTCCCGTGGTGTCGGCGCCCGTGTGTCCGTGGCCCAAGCCGTGCTGGTGATCGTGGTGGTAGCCGTAGGCAGCGGCCGAGCCCGCGGCCGTGCCGGCGGTCAGACCGGCGGCGGCGACGACCAGAGCGGCTTTCTTGACAGGGTTCATAAAGGAACAGCTCCTGGGAACGGGCGTGCGCGACGCCGGACGAACGTCACACCGTGCCAAACGCCCCCATCCCGGACGCGGCACGGGAAGCGCCCGCTCTTCCGTCGATCGGCCCAACGGCGAAACGGGCCGCATCGGACCCAGGTCCGGGCCGGAGTCGGCACCGCGACGGCCCGGACCCCGGCACCACGACGGCCCGGGCCTCGGGAGCGCGACAGCCCGGCCCCCGGGAGCACCGACGCCCCTCCCCGGCGCGGCGACGGCCGGGCCCGCGCACCCGACCGCCCCTGATATGGGCACACATGGTGCCCGGTTCACCCGCGCGTGGCGCCACCTCTCCTCTGCTGATGCGTTGATCTGCTTGTCGCCCTCGGCGGCATGAAATTCTGACTGCTGTCCAGTGAAGAGGTCTGTCATGAAGCGCATTTCGAAGGCTGTCGTTCTGTCCGCGGTGGCTGGTGTCGCGGTGGCGGGCGGGGCGGGCATCGCCTCCGCCGCGGACGCCGGCGCGAACGCGCACGGTGTCGCCCAGCACTCCCCGGGAGTCGTCTCCGGCAACACCACTCAGGCGCCGATCGGCATTCCGGTCAACGTCTGCGGCAACACCACCAACGTCGTGGGTCTGCTCAACCCGGCTCTCGGGAACCACTGCGAAAACCGGTGAGTGCTCGCATGAGTTCCGGCCGGTCGTCCTGAAAGCCGGGCTCGCGCCACTCGACCCGACCGAACCGATGGGCCCGCCTCCTTCACGGAGGCGGGCCCATCGGTTTGTGCGCGTGTTTTCCCCCGTGCCAGGAGGAACGGAATCGCCGTCCCGGGTTTTCGTTCCCGCATCCACCGCACGGCGGACAGGGAGCGGAAACCCGGTGATATGTATCGCCGCATTCGCGGCATACGAGTGAAACGGCGAAACCGAACGACATGCGATGAGTTGTCCAGTGCGCTCCGGAAACGGGCACTCCGCTTCGAGAAGGGTAAAACGTGATCAAGAAGCTTCTGGCCACGACGGCTGTAGCGGCTTCCGTCGTCGGCGTCTCGGCTGCGGCGGCCCCGCAGGCAATGGCGATCGACACCGACCTCGGTCCTCAGTCGACCAACGGCAACGCCACGAAGGAGACCTGGGCCAACGCCTCCACCGGTGACGACATGAGCCCTCAGCTCTCGCTCCTGGAGGGCGTGCTCAACAAGCCCTGTATCGCCTGGGACGACCTCAACATCGGTTCGGTCGTCGGTCTCATCCCGATCACCGTCCAGGACATCGAGATCCTGTCGTCGGAGCAGCACCAGACCTGTGTCGAGAACTCGACGGAGGCCAAGGAGGACGACGTGCTGGCGAACACGCTGCGCGACTTCCCGCTGTTCTCCCGCAACAACGCGGACAACGGCTGACGCCGCCACGCTCCCGCGGGTCCGGGCCGCCGGCCATTCCTCCTTCCGAGCGGCTCGGTCCCGCGGGCCAGACACGACGGTAATGCCCGCACGAAAACGGCGCATTACGTCATCCGGGCGATTCTCGGGAAACTTGCCAAATTCCGGTTTCGCCATTCAGGAGTAATCGTTACATGTATCGCCAGCGGAGTCGCGGGTGCCGCAGAAGTGCGCTCGTACGGCACGGAGGACGTGCCCGTTTCGGAAACCGCTGCGGAAAGGGATCGAAAGTGAAGTACGCGAAGTTCGCCGCGGTCGCGGCCGGCACGCTCATGACGGCGGGGTCCGCCGCCGCCCCGGCATTCGCCAGTGCGGACACCCAGGGCGCGGCCACGAATTCCCCGGGCATCATCTCCGGGAACACCGTTCAGATGCCCATCCACTTGCCGATCGTCCTTTGCAACAACACGATCGACATCATCGGGCTGCTCAACCCCGCCTTCGGGAACGCCTGCGAGACGCACTGACGCCGCGTTTCCTCCAGCACATCAGCCGGACCGGTCCCGGCGCGCCCACCAGGCGCGCCGGGACCGGCCGGTTTTCCGGAGGGAAAATCCGCGTCCGGTCATTGCCCGGTCATTCCGTATGACCGTCGCATTCCGTATGACCGTCGCCCGCTGTTCCCGGATGGACGCGAGAGGTCCCGGCGTGAGCGCTCCGCTTTCGATGGGATGTTTCTCTGCCTTTCGGGTGGACCGATGACGAAACGGCGTGCCCCGGGGTTTCCCGGGGAGGCGGGAATCGTTGGGCACGGTGGTGCGGTGACGGGAGCGTTCGGCCGCGACCCGCGGCGCGGCATTTCCCCACCGCCGACGAGAAGACGAAAGGACGTGGGCACGTGAAGCACGCCGGGTATGTGAGGTCCGCCGTGGTGCTGGCCGGTTCCCTGATGGCCGCGAGCATGGCGGCCCCCGCCGTCGCGGCCGGACCCGCCGCGCCTCCGGCGGGGCCGGTCTACAGCCTCAACGGCGGGACGAACGAGCTGACGTCGCAGGTCAGCCCGGCCCGGCTGCAGCCGGTGGTGTCGGGGGTCGCCGCGTGGGGGCACCGCACGATGCGGCGGACGGGAGTGCGGAAGGCGTTCCCCGTGATCAACAAGGCGGCCCATCTGGTCCCGCTGCTCAAAGGCGCCCGGGTGGGCTGACCAGGGGCGCCGGCCAGGGGCGCGTGACGTCGCCGGCCGGTAATCGGGCGCGGCGGCCGGGGTCCCGGAGCGTCGCGGCCATATGAGTGATGCGGCACAACCCCGCACGCCCGCAAAGAGTTGAACCAGTTCGTCCCGGTAATCCCCGAACCTCAGAGGAACCCCATGATGAAGAAAGCTCTGGCGGTGAGCGCCGCGGCTACTTCCCTCGTAGGCCTTGCGGCTGCCGCCGCACCCCAGGCCATGGCCCACCCCCACGCCGCTGACCTGGGCCCGGCCTCGTACAACGGAAACGGCACCATGCAGTCCTTCGGCAACATGGCCACCGCCGGGAACATGAGCCCGCAGTTCGCATTGATCCAGGGATCGTTCAACAAGCCCTGTATCGCGATCGACGACCTCAACATCGGTTCGGTCGTGGGCCTGATTCCGATCACCGTCCAGGACATCCAGCTGCTGTCCTCGGAACAGCACCAGACGTGTGCCGAGAACTCCACGCAGATCAAGGGCGACGACCCGCTGGCGCACTTCCTGGAAGACGTGCCGCTGCTTTCCCGGAACAACGCCGACAATCACTGACCCGGCCGCTTGGGCCCGGAACGCGTGACCTTTCCGTCCCGCGTTCCGGGCTTTCGTCGTATCGAGCGGAATGCGCCCGGCGATTACGGCATCAGGGTGCACCGGGAACGGCCGTGCATATTGATTTCCGGCTGTTCGGGTGATGCGGCGCAACCTCGTCACCGGTATCGAGTTGTTCTTCACAGGGCTCCCTTCATGGTGGGAGTTCAAATTCCTGAAGGGGTTTTCATGAACAAGATGATGGCGGGCGCGGCCGTGGCGGCGTCCCTCGTCGGAATGTCCGCCATGGCCGCACCGCAGGCGATGGCGATCGACACCGACCTCGGTCCCCAGTCGGCCAACGGCCTGGACAACGGGCAGACCTGGGGGAACGCGACGACCGACGGCCGGATGAGCCCGCAGAACAGCCTCATCACGAACTCGCTGGACAAGCTCTGCATCGGCTGGGACGACCTCAACATCGGTTCGGTCGTCGGCCTCATCCCGATCACGGTCCAGGACATCGAGATCCTGGCGTCGGAGCAGCACCAGACGTGTGCGGAGGAGAACACGGAGTCGAAGGAGGACGACGTGCTGGCCAACTTCCTGCGCGATGTCCCGCTGTTCTCGCGCAACGGCTCGGACAACGACTGACGCGTCCACGGACGGACGACCCACGAGGGGACCACGCGCCTGAGGGCGTGCGGTCCCCTCGCCGCGTCACGCTCTCCTCGCGGTGTTCTCCTCGCGGTGTCCGTTCCCGGTGGGCCGGGTCACGGTGCGCGGGGCCGCGCCGCCGTGCGGACGGCGGGTTTCCCCGCGAGGCCGCTCGTTCCGGCCACCCTTTGCACGCGGACGGCTCCGGACGGCAGTGTTCCCGTCTCATTCGGTAACGGAATGGTGAGGACGGGCACCTTTGAGGGCCGCCGTTCGTCCTTTCCGGTGCGGCGTGCCCGTCAGGATCGCGGGAAGAATCCTGCCGAATAACCAGGGACGCGCTTTTGCCAAGCCATTACTCTTGTGGCAAGGCCGCGCAGGGCGGCCATGGAGGAGTGAGATGAGGAGCAGCAACCCGGTCTTCTCGCGACGGGGGTTCAGCCGCGACAACGGCTACGCGGGCTTCAACGCGCCGCCGCAGGCCGGGGGCCCCGCAGCGAACCCCTACGCCGGCGCGAACCCGTACGCGGGCACCAACCCGTACGCCACCGGCAACCCCTACGCGCAGGACCAGCAGGGCGTCACCCAGGCGCCGCAGTACGTGCCGCAGACGCGGCCCATGACGATGGACGACGTCGTCATGCGCACGGGCATGACGCTCGGCACCGTCATCGCCGGTGCGGTGGTCGGCTGGATCTTCCTGACGGAGAACCTCGGCTTCGCCATCGGCGCCGGGCTCGTCGCCATGGTGCTGGGCTTCGTGCAGTCCTTCAAGCGCAAGCCGTCGCCCGCGCTGATCCTGACGTACGCGGCGCTGGAGGGCCTCTTCCTCGGCGCGCTGAGCGGCTACATCAACACCATCCCGAAGCTGAGCGGCGCCCCGATGCAGGCGGTGCTGGGCACGATGGCGGTCTTCGTCACCATGCTCATCGCGTACAAGACCCGCATCGTGCGGGTCAACGCGCGCTTCACCCGCTTCGTGATCATCGCGGCCATGGGCTTCGTGCTGCTGTCGATGGTCAACCTGCTGTTCATGGTCTTCGGCGGCGGGGACGGCCTCGGCTTCCGCAGCGGCGGCCTGGGCATCCTGTTCGGCGTGGTGGGCGTGGTGCTCGGCGCGCTGTTCCTGGCGCTGGACTTCAAGCAGGTCGAGGACGGCATCGCGTACGGCGCCCCGCGTGAGGAGTCGTGGCTGGCGGCGTTCGGCCTGACGCTGACGCTGGTGTGGATCTACATGGAGCTGCTGCGCCTGATCTCGATCCTGCGCGGCGACTGAGCCGGTCCCGGCCGGTGACCCGAACCGGCCGGGCAGGACACGAATGAGGCCCGCGGGGAAACCCGCGGGCCTTCGCCGTCTGTGTGGGGGCGGCGCTAGAGCTTCCTCGCGGCACGCCTGAGGTCGTATTCGTGGACGATCGCTTTCGCGTGCCCGTAGGCGAGGTTGTGCTCGCCGCGGAGCCAGCGGACCTTCTCTTCGAAGCGGAAGAAAGCGGGGCCTTCGTCAACCGTGCGAAGCCAGTCGGAGACTTCTCGGCCGGTGCAGTGGGGGATGCGGGAGAGCAGGTTCCGGTGGGTCTCTTCGGAGAAGAGCTGAGACATCGGCGCCTCCGGACGCGTTCGATGCTGGTCCTTCAGCCCACCGTGCCTGAGCGTTCGGGCATTGGCAACCACCCGTGAGTGGCACATAGGCTCGTGCTGTGCTTGATGTGATGCCTTTGCAGACCGCCGTTGACGCGCTCGCCGACCGCCTGAGGGCGCTCCCGCAGAGCGCCCTCAGCCGTGGCGCGGCGGCCGAAGGCGCCGCCCTGGCCCGCGAGTTGTCCGAGCGGGCGCGGCGGCTGGAGTCGCCGGAACGGAAGCCGTACGAGCTCCCGGACGCGGGGATGTTCGTGGTGGCCGACCAAGTCGCGGTGACCGGGCACGACTTGGTGGAGGCGGTGCGCAGCGCTCCCGCCGACGTCGCCGCCCGGGAGCTGGCGGAGGCGGAGGCCCTGGTGCGGGAAGCGGCGCGGAGGATCTGAGGGTGGTTGGCCGCTGACGGACGGTGACGCGTCCGGGTTGCGGTGAGGCGTCTTCTTTTGGTGGCGCGTGCGGCGGGCGGCGTCAGTGACGGGGCTGCCTTGCGGCGTCGGTTACGGCTGCCGTGCGGCGTCGGTGACGCGACCGTTGTATGGCGTTGGTGACGGGATCGCCGCGCGGCGCCGGTGACGGGATCGCCTCACAGTGAGGCGATCACCCGGTCGGCCAGGATGTAGGCGCTCTCCGCCTCGTCCCCGCCCCACGCGAAGGTCAGCGCGTACGCCCCGAAGACGCCGGAAGCGCCCAGCAGTACGGGCGCCTCGCCCGCGCACACCGCCGCGGCGATCCGCGCGGCGGTCTCCCGGTGGCCCGGGGTCATGCAGAACGTGCTGCCCTCCGCGAAGACGTACACGTCCAGGGTGCCCAGCGGGCCGGGGCGGACGTCCGTGAGCGGGACGCGGTCGCGGGCCAGCTCCTCCAGCCGGGCCAGGGTCCGCTCGTCGTCGGCGGCCGGCGGCGGGGTGGGCGAGAAGTCGGGGTGCGAGGGGTGCCGGCGGCGCGCGGCGGCCAGCTCCGCGGCCTCCGCCGCCGCCTCGGCGTCCAGCGCCTCCGCGAACTCGGCCGCCGCGGCCTCCAGCGCGGCCTCGGCCGCGTCCGCCGCCGCGGTGGCGTCCGGGCCGCCGACCGTCGCCGCCTCCGCGGCGTCCATCGGGGTCAAGGCGTCCATCGGCGTCAGGGCGTCCACCCGGTCGGGGAGGCCTGCCCGGTCGGGAAGGTCCGCCAGGTCGGGGATGTCGGTGCCGTCCGGGAGATCCCGGAGGTCCGGGAGGTCCGCGAGACCGCGGCGGACCGGAGGGGTCGGGTCGTTCAGGTCCCCGCGGTCCGGCGGGGCCAGGTGGTCCAGGAGTTCCGGGCCGAGCAGCGGCTCCAGGCCCGCCAGGTCGGCCTGGCGCGGCAGGAAGAGGCGGTGGTCGGGGCCGTCGGCGCCGTACGGGCCACCGTCCTCGGCGGGGCCCGCGAGCCCGGGCAGCGGGGACGCGTCGGCGGCGTCCCGGGCCTCCTGCGCGGCCCAGAACGCCCGTGCCTCGGCCAGCTCCCGTTCGCGTTCCTCGGCCAGCGCCTCGGCGACCGCGGCCCGTATGTCCGCGAGCCGCGCCTCGGAGCGGGCGGCGGGGAGACCGGCGGGGCCGTCGGGACGCTCGTCCGGATCGGGGGTACGGGCCTGTGCGGCGTACGCGGCGAGGTCGGTGCGCAGCACGATGAGCTGCCGCCGCAGTCCGCGGGCGGTGTGCAGGGCGGCGGCTCCCAGCGCCACGGCAACGGTGGCGGCCAGCAGCAGGGCAAGGGTCATGGCGCTCACTGACGTACTCCCGTTGGCTGAATGTCCCCGGACTTCCTACCCCAGCGTGCCCGGGGCCCGCGACCGGAGGCAGTGCGCGCCGGGCCCCCGGGACCGTGCCCCGGGGCCGCCGCGTGCCGGTGGCGCCACGGTGACCTGCGCGGATTCGGCTCCCCCGGGGTGTTGGTCACATTCCCGGGGGAGGGCGGGCCGCGCACGCGTCAGGAAGTGACGCGGATCACGCGGCGGTCAGCTGAGGCGCTCGATCACCATGGCCATGCCCTGGCCGCCGCCCACGCACATCGTCTCCAGGCCGAACTGCTTGTCGTGCCACTGGAGGGAGTTGATGAGCGTGGTGGTGATGCGGGCGCCGGTCATGCCGAAGGGGTGGCCGACGGCGATGGCGCCGCCGTTGACGTTCAGCCGGTCCAGGTCGATGCCCAGGTCGCGGTAGGAGGGGATCACCTGGGCGGCGAACGCCTCGTTGATCTCGACCAGGTCGATGTCGGAGACGGAGAGCCCGGCGCGGGCCAGCGCCTGCCGGGACGCCTCGACGGGGCCGTAGCCCATGATCTCGGGGGAGAGGGCGGAGACGCCGGTGGACACGATCCGGGCCAGCGGCGTCAGGCCCAGCTCGCGGGCCTTGGTGTCGGACATGATCACCAGCGCGGCGGCGCCGTCGTTCAGCGGGCAGCAGTTGCCCGCGGTGACCAGGCCGTCGGGGCGGAAGACGGGCTTGAGGCCCTGGACGCCCTCCATGGTGACGCCGGCGCGCGGCCCGTCGTCCTGGGAGACGACCGTGCCGTCCGGGAGCGTGACCGGGGTGATCTCCCGCTCCCAGAAGCCGTCCTTGATGGCCTGCTCGGCGAGGTTCTGGGACCGCACGCCGAACTCGTCCATGTCCTGGCGGGTGACGCCCTTGAGGCGCGCGAGGTTCTCGGCGGTCTGGCCCATGGCGATGTACGCGTCCGGGACCAGGCCGTCCTCGCGCGGGTCGTGCCAGCCCTCGCCACCGTTCTCGGCGCGCGCGGCGGTGCGCGCCTCGGCCTCGGCGAACAGCGGGTTGTGGGTGTCGGGCAGGCCGTCCGAGGAGCCCTTGACGAAGCGGGAGACCGTCTCGACGCCCGCCGAGATGAACACGTCGCCCTCGCCCGCCTTGATGGCGTGCAGCGCCATCCGGCTCGTCTGGAGGGAGGACGAGCAGTAGCGGGTGATCGTGCAGCCGGGCAGGTGGTCCATGCCCATCTGCACGGCGACGATCCGGCCGAGGTTGTGGCCCTGCTCGCCGCCGGGCAGGCCGCAGCCGAGCATCAGGTCGTCGATGTCGCGCGGGTCCAGCGCGGGGATCTTGTCGAGGGCCGCCTGAATGATCGTCGCGGTCAGGTCGTCCGGACGCAGGTCCTTGAGCGAACCCTTGTGGGCGCGGCCGATGGGGGAGCGGGCGGCAGAGACGATTACGGCTTCGGGCATCACGGCTCCATGAGGTGCGGCCCCGGGGCTCGGGCCCTGGGGGCGGTACGGCCAAGGGGTGGTCGGACGGTGACGGGAGATCCGGCGGGCGAACCCGGTGGAGGCTCCCGTGGGCGGGGCTGCGGAGGGGACGGCGGACGGGGGATCAGGCGGGACCGTCTGGGAAGTTACCCGTACGTAGCGCGCGGGTCACGGGATGCGCGCTGTGATGCGGGCCTCTTTCCAAGCGGGCGCTTAGGCCGGTGGGTGACCGGTTCCCTTCGCCGGGCAGGGCCCTTCGCCGGGCAGGGCCCTTCGCAGGGCGGAGGGACGGACGGGGGCGCGGCCTCCTCGGACCGGCACCCCGTTCCCGTCACGCTGCCTGGCTCCCGCCGTCCTCGTCAGGCCGTTCCCGTCAGGTCGTCCCGATCAGGCCGTCCCCGTCGCGCGGCTTCGCTCGGGCCCGTCCTCGTCAGGCGTCCTCGTCACGCCGTCCCCGTCATGCCGCCCCCCTCACCCCTCTCCCACCCGCCGCGTCACCGCCGGATGCGTCGTCTCGGCCGTGGGCAGTTGGCGGCGGCGCCGGTAGCGGAGCAGGGCCCAGGGGGAGCGGCCGGCGGTGACCTCCGTGCCGCCCTCGGACGCGGCCTGTGCGGCGGCCTCGGCGACCGGGAGCATCCCCGCCTCGTGCGCGGGCTCGGCGATCTCCTCCTCGGGCCACAGGCCCAGCGCCGCGCACAGGGTGGGCAGCACCGCCATCGCGGCGGTGGCGTACCCCTCGGCCGAGGGGTGGTAGTTGTCCGGGCCGAACAGTTCGCGCGGACGGTCCGCGAATTCGGGGCCCAGCAGGTCGCCGAGGGAGACCGTCCGGCCGCCGTTCTCGATCACGACGATCGTCTGGGCCGCGGCGAGCTGGCGGGACAGCCGCCGGGCCACCCAGCGCAGCGGCTGGTAGACCGGCTCGATGGTGCCCAGGTCGGGGCAGGTGCCGACGACGACCTCGCTGCCCGCCGCGCGCAGCGCCCGCACCGCGTCGCTCAGGTGCCGTACGGACTGCGCCGGCGACATGCGGTGGGTGACGTCGTTGGCGCCGATCATGATCACGCACAGGTCGGGCGCGGGCGGCGCGTCCGCCAGCGACAGCGCCACCTGGCGGGCCAGGTCGTCCGACTGGGCGCCGGGCAGGGCGACGTTGCGCAGCTCCACGGGGAGTTCGGCGACGGCGGCCAGCCCGGAGGCGAGCAGCGCCGCCGGGGTCTGGCGGGGCCGGTGCACGCCCTGCCCGGCCGCCGTGGAGTCGCCCAGGAAGGCCAGGCGCAGCGGCGGCCGGTCGGTGCGGTGGGCGAAGGCGGAGCCGTACAGTCCGTCGGCGGACGGCGGGTCCTCGCTGCCGTTGCCCACCGTGCGGCGGGCCAGCCGGACCTCGGTGACCAGCAGGCCGACGGCGGCGACACCGAGGAGCCCGATGCCACCGCCGCCGACCGCCGCCGCAGCGGCGATCCTGCGCGCCACTCTCGCCCTGGACATCGTCATCGGCATACGCCGGGCACCTCCCCGTGGTGCAGTGCGGTGGGGCCGGCTTCCGGGAGCCGGCCGGTGAATCGCGTGGAACGTCGAGTGATGGACTTGTGGTTCCGTGGGATGTCGGGTGATGGACTTGTGGCCCCGCGGGATGCCGAGTGGTGTGCTGTGGCCCCGTGGAACGTCGGGTGATGGGTTGTGGTCCCGTGGGCGTGGGATGCGCGATCCCACGGGAAACCCGTGGAGATACGGGTGTGAATCGGCAAGAACCCGTACAACAGGTTGTTGCCCCGCAGCGCGCGGTGTGCAACGCGCCGGGACGCTCCGGGAGGCGGGCAATAGGCTGGCGGGATGGGCGCAGGACAGCGTGCCCCCGACCGCGGAGACCACCGTGCAGTTTTACGAATCGATGATTGACCTTGTCGGCAACACCCCGTTGGTGAAGCTCAGGAACGTCTCACGAGGCATTCAGGCCACCGTTCTGGCGAAGGTCGAGTACTTCAACCCGGGCGGGTCCGTGAAGGACCGCATCGCGCTGCGGATGATCGAGGCCGCCGAGCGGTCCGGCGAGTTGCAGCCGGGCGGCACGATCGTCGAGCCGACGTCCGGCAACACGGGCGTGGGGCTGGCGATCGTGGCTCAGCAAAAGGGTTACAAGTGCATCTTCGTCTGCCCGGACAAGGTGTCCATGGACAAGATCAACGTGCTGCGGGCGTACGGCGCGGAGGTCGTCGTCTGCCCGACGGCCGTGGACCCGGAGCACCCCGACTCGTACTACAACGTGTCCGACCGGCTGGTCCGTGAGACGCCGGGCGCCTGGAAGCCCGACCAGTACAGCAACCCCAACAACCCGCTCTCCCACTACGAGTCCACCGGCCCGGAGCTGTGGGAGCAGACCGCGGGGAAGATCACCCACTTCGTGGCGGGCGTCGGCACCGGCGGCACGATCAGCGGCACCGGCCGCTACCTCAAGGAGGTCAGCGACGGCCGCGTCAAGGTCATCGGCGCCGACCCGGAGGGCTCCGTCTACAGCGGCGGCTCCGGCCGCCCGTACCTGATCGAGGGCGTCGGCGAGGACTTCTGGCCCACCGCCTACGACCGCACGGTCGCGGACGAGATCGTCGCGGTCTCGGACAAGGATGCCTTCCAGATGACCCGCCGGCTGGCCAAGGAGGAGGGCCTGCTCGTCGGCGGCTCCTGCGGCATGGCCGTCGTGGGGGCGCTGCGGGTCGCCGAGCGGCTCGGGCCGGACGACGTGGTGGTCGTCCTGCTGCCGGACAGCGGGCGCGGTTACCTGAGCAAGATCTTCAACGACGAGTGGATGGCCGACTACGGCTTCCTGGAGGAGAGCGGCAACGACGCCCGCGTGGGCGACGTGCTGGAGCGCAAGGAGGGCGGGCTGCCCTCGCTCGTCCACATGCACCCGGAGGAGACGGTCGGCGAGGCCATCGAGGTGCTGCGCGAGTACGGCGTCTCCCAGATGCCGATCGTCAAGCCGGGCGCCGGGCACCCGGACGTGATGGCCGCCGAGGTCGTCGGCTCGGTCGTCGAGCGGGAGCTCCTGGACGCGCTGTTCACGCAGCGGGCCTCGCTGAGCGACCCGCTGGAGAAGCACATGTGCCCGCCGCTGCCGCAGGTCGGCTCGGGCGAGTCGGTCGCGGACCTGATGGCGGTGCTGGAGGGTGCTGCGGCGGCGGTCGTGCTCGTGGAGGGCAAGCCGAAGGGCGTCGTGAGCCGGCAGGACCTGCTGGCGTACCTGGCGCGCGCGGCGAAGTAGCGGGGGGCCGGGGAAGGGCTCGCCCGCCGGGCGGCCCGTGCCGTACGCGGGCCGCTGCCGGGGCGTACGGGCCCGGGGCCGGGATGCGTACGCGGGGACGGC